>CAZHUY010000212.1:0-10558 GCA_964535465.1 uncultured Myxococcales bacterium | reverse complement strand
GTGAGCGTGAGCGGTAGCGTGAGCGGTAGCGGCCTGCGTGCTGCGGTTGGCGTGGGCGGATCGGGTGAGCGTGAGCGGCTCGCGATTCGCGGGGCGCGTGCCGCAAACCGCTCACGCCCTCGCCTCCCGAGAACCGCTTTCCGCTTCGCGCCAGACGAACACGCTCACGCTACCGCTCACGCTCACGGGTCCCGCCAGCCGCCAGCCGGCCTCCCGGCCGATCACTCTCCCTTCCGCCATGTCTGAGCCCGACAACGACACACGCCCGCAGCGGCGCTTCCTGGCCCATGAGGTGGTGCAGACCTCCGCCATCGACTGCGGGCCAGCGTCGCTGAAGTCCATGCTGGAGGGCTTTGGTATACGCGCGCACTACGGGCGCCTGCGCGAGGCCTGCCACACCACGGTGGACGGATCGTCCATCGACACCATCGAGGAGTTGGCCGGTCAACTGGGGCTGGAGGCCCAGCAGGAGATGGTCCCCGCCGAGCACGTGCTGTTGCCCGAGGCGGATGTCCTGCCGGCCATCGTGGTGGCGAGCACGCCCAGCGGCCTGACCCATTTCATCGTGGTGTGGCGTACCTTGGGGCCGTGGGTGCAGGTCATGAACTCGGGGCGCGGCCGCATGTGGATGCGCAAGTCGGCCCTGCAAGAGGACATCTACGTCCACGAGATGGTCGTCCCCGCCGGCTCAGTGAGCGAGGGGCTGCGCGCGCCGGGGTTCCTGGATCCCTTACGACGCCGCCTGAGCCGGCTGGGGGCGAGTGATGCGCGCCAACGTGTGGCCGGAGCCGCCGAGGGACAAGACTGGCAGCCGCTGGCTCGGCTGGACGCCTGCGTGCGCGCCACCGAGCACATGGTGAAGGGCAAGGTCGTGCCACGCAGCCGCGCGGTTGAGATCCTGGACGGACTGCTGCGCGAGGTGGGGGAGGGACTGGCCTGCGATCTCGTGCCCGAGACCCTTTGGACCGCGCGGCCCGCGCCCCAGCCCGGCGAGGACGATGAGCCCATGGTGCTGTTGCGCGGGGCCATCACGCTGCAGGCCTTCGGCCGACGCGAGCCCGAGAAGCCTTTGCCCCCCGAACTGGCGGCGGTCCTCGACGATCAGCAGCCCGGTCCCGCGAGAAATCTGCTGCGCCTGCTGCGTGCGGACGGGTTGCTGAGGTTCGCGCCCATCCTGGCCGGGCTGGCCCTGGCAGGTTTCGGCACCGTGGTCGAGTCGCTCTTGTTCCGCAGCGCGATCGACGTGAGCCAGCGCCTGTCCCTGTTCGAGCAGCGTTTGGGCGCGGCCATGGGTTTGCTGGCGTTGCTGGTCGGGCTGTTCTTCATCGAGTGGCCTTTGGCGCGCGGTCTGTGGTCGGTGGGCAGCAAGCTCGAGGTTCGCCTGCGCCAGGCCTTCCTACGCAAGCTGCCGCTGCTGGGCGATCGGTATCTGCAGAGCCGGCCCATCTCGGACACGGCCGAGCGCGCTCACATGCTGCACTGGCTGCGTCTTTTGCCCGGGCAGGGCGGGCAGCTCATCCGCGTGACTTGCGAGACCCTGACCACCACGGCCGGGGTGATTTGGCTGAACCCGCGCGACATGACCCTGACCCTCGTACTGCTGGGCTCGATGCTGGCGCTGCCCCTGCTTCTGCAACCGACGCTGGTGGAACGCGACATGCGCATGCGCGGCCACGCCGGGGGCCTGGCCCGTTTCTATCTGGATGCTCTCTTGGGACTGTCGGCGATTCGCGCCCACACCGCCGAACCCGCCCTGCGCAGCGAGCACGGTGGCCGCCTGCGCGAGTGGGCGCGCGCGGCCCGGGACGCGGTTCGCGCCACCACCATGATCGAGGCCATCCAGGGCCTGGTGGGTTATGGCCTGTGCGCCCTGCTGGTGTTCCGCTACCTGCAATCGGCATCGGGATCGGGGTGGGCCATCTTGATCGTCTACTGGTTGTTCGTGCTGCCGAGCCTGGGGCAGGAGATCGCCCTGCTCATCCAGCAGTACCCCCAGCATCGCAACGTGACCTTGCGTCTGATGGAGCCACTGGGCGTGCCGGAGAGTCCGCGCCCCCGCGATGAGGCCCCTCTGCCGCAAAGCACGGGAGCGGGGGTGTCCATCCAACTGCGCGAGGTGCAGGTGCAGGCCGCCGGGCACGAGCTCCTGGCGGTCGACGCCCTGGACATCGGCGCGGGCGAGCATGTGGCCGTCGTGGGCGCCTCGGGCGCGGGTAAGTCCAGCTTGGTTGGCCTGCTGCTCGGTTGGTATCGCGCGGATGCCGGCCAGGTGCGCGTGGAGGGGCACGAGCTGGCCGGGCGCTGGTTGGACGAGCTTCGTCGGCAAACCGTGTGGGTCGATCCCACGGTGCAGTTGTGGAATCGCTCGCTGCTGGAGAACCTTCGCTTCGGCGCCGAGGGGCAACGCCGCCCCGTGGGCGAGGCGGTGGAGGCGGCCGAGCTGGACGAGGTGTTGGCCCGCTTGCCCATGGGGCTGCAGACCTCCTTGGGCGCGGGCGGGGCCCTGCTGTCGGGTGGCGAGGGCCAGCGCGTGCGCTTGGGACGGGGCATCTGCCGCAGCCCGATCCGCCTGGCGATTCTGGACGAGCCCTTCTGCGGCCTGGAACGATCGCGACGCCAGACTCTGTTGAACGCAGCCCGCAGGCGCTGGGCGGGCGCGACCCTCTTGTGCATCACCCACGACATCAGCCAGACCCTGGATTTCGCGCGCGTGCTGGTCGTCGATCACGGGCGCATCATCGAGGACGGGTCACCCGCGCAGCTGCGCCAGCAGGCAGACACGCGCTACGCGACCCTGCTGGCCGCCGAGGCGCGCGCCTTGGCCAGATTGGATGGGCCCGAGTGGCGGCACCTGCGCCTGGACAAGGGGCAATTGCTCGACCCGCGTGGGATCAAGGGAGAACGCGCATGAGCCGCCCCGATCCGGTGGCGGCGTACGCCTGGCCCATGGCTGGGCTCACCGACGCCCTGGTGGCCTTGGCCGAGCGCCTGCGACCCCTGCGCAGGATCCCGCGCATCAGTCCTCTGCCGGCGGGGCAGTTCGACGGGCCTGCCCTGGGCGCCCTGGTCGAGGACGCCGCCGGCCAACTGGGTTTGGAGGTCGAGTCCGTGGACGCGCGGGCGACCAGCGGACGCAGCCTGTTGGCCTTGGGCGGACCCGTGATGGTGGTGCGCCCCGGAGAGTCTGTGACCCACTTCCTGGTTCTGTTGGGGAGCGATCGTCGCGGCCGCTGGGCCGAGGTTCTGGCCCCTGACCGCAGGGTGGTTCGGCTGGCCATGGACGACGTGGACACCTGGCTGGACCACGAGCAGCGCGGGCCGGCCAGCCAGGGCTTTCGACGCTTCTGCGCCAACGTGGGCCTCTCGGCGCGGCAGCAGGAGCGCGCCCGCCACATTCTGGGCAGCGCGACCGGGCCTGGTCGGGCGGCGCTGGGATGGATCCTGCACCCCATGGCCAATACCTTGCGTGAGAGACTGGTGCAGGCGGGAGTGCCGCGTGTGGTGGGGTCGATGCTGGTCTTCTTCCTGCTGGGCTTCCTGTTGATGATCGGATCCTGGTGGCTGCTGGGGGCCGCGGCTTTGCAGGGACACCTGGAACACGGCTGGCTGATGGCCTGGGCGATCCTGCTGCTGACCTTCGTGGTGTCCCACAGCAGCGGGCTGTGGGCCGCCGGGCGCTTCGCCGTGCAACTGGGCGGCCTGGTGCGCGAGCGCCTGTTGGAGGGCATCCTGCGCATGCCCGCCGATCAGGTGCGGGTCAAGGGGGTGGGGCATTTGTTGGGAACCGTGCTGGAGGCGGATGCTCTGGATGCCCTGGCGCGGACCGGCGGGCCGGTTTTGGTGGCCGACATCTTTCAGTTCCTGTTGGGCACGGCGGTGCTGCTGCTGGGCGAGGCCCCGCTGCTGCACACGACGCTCATGGTGGCCTGGTTGCTGGTGGCGGCCGGACTGGTGCGACGCCTGCACCGCAAGTTGATTGACTGGGCGGACGCGCGCCTGGCGCTGACTGACGAGATGGTCGAGACCATGGTGGGGCACCGCACGCTGGTGGTGCAGCAATCGATGGAACACCTGCGGGCCAGCGATCAGCAGGGGCTTCAGGTCTACGCGCGCAAACAGGCGGCCCTGGATAGCGTGATGGCGCTGCTGGCGACCGTCCTGCCCCGAGGCTGGCTGATCCTGGGCGTGGCCGCACTGGTGCCCAGTTTCGCCATGGGTACGGCGCAGAGCTCGGGTTTGGCGGTGAGCATGGGCGGGGTGCTGATGGTGTACTTCGCCTTTCGCCGGGTGGCGCTGGTGACCGGCCCCGGCCTGGCCGCCGCGTTCGTGGGCTGGCGCCGCACGCGTTCGTTGTTCGAGGCCGCGGTGGAGAAGGAGGAGCCGGACGAGAGCGTGGCGGTGTTGCCCAGCGAGGTCGAGGACGCGAGCGCCGGCCGCCATGGCTTGCTGGTGGCGCGCGACGTGACTTTCAGCTACCCGGGCCGTCTGGATCCGGTGCTGCGTGGCTGCAACGTCGAGATCCATCGCGGGGATCGCGTGTTGTTGGAGGGCCCGTCGGGGTCGGGCAAGTCGACCCTTGGCGCTCTGCTGTGCGGTCTGCGCCAGCCCACCGGCGGGCTGCTCTTGCTGGGTGGCTTCGACCACCACAGCCTGCCCGCCCGTCGCTGGCGTCAGCGCGCCGCCAGCGTTCCCCAGAGCCACGAGAATCACATCCTTTCGGCACCGTTCCTCTTCAACGTGGCCATGGCCCGCCGCTGGCCGCCCCACGCGAATGACCTGCGAGAGGTGGAGGAGATCTGCCGCGAGCTGGGCTTCTCCGATCTGCTGGCGCGCATGCCCACCGGTCTGCAGCAGATGGTGGGGGACAGCGGCTGGCAACTCTCTCACGGTGAGCGCAGCCGCCTGTGCGTGGCTCGGGCGCTCATGCAGCCGGCGGACGTGCGGGTGCTCGACGAGAGCTTCGCTGCCTTGGATCCCGAGACCCTGGACCGGGTGCTCGAGTGCGTGGTGCGGCGCTCTCAGACTCTGATCGTCGTCTCCCATACCTAGCCACGGCGCTAGGTCGGTTGCGCTGGGTCGGCTGCGTCATTCGGGGGTGGTGTGATCTCGGCCACACCCAGGCGAAAACCCCTCCCCGGCGCGCTGGAAAGGCTGTTACGCTGAGGCGCTCCGCTTTCCGTACAGGAGGTTCCAAGTGATCAGACTGGCTTCTCGCTCCCTGCTGGCGTTGTGTTCCTTGACCATCTTCGTGGCCGCTTGTGGCGGCGGCAAGGACGGCACGATGGGAGGAGGTCTGCCGGGGGGTGGTGGCCTGGCGGGGGCGACGGGAATTGGGGGCGCGGACCCGAACTGCGGCCAACCCGGCTTCGCCTGCTGTCAGGGCAACGCCTGCGCGGAAGGCGGGTGCTGCCTGAACGGTGTGTGCGCGGCCCCTGGAGCGGTTTGCGGTGCCTTGGGCGGCGTATGCAGCAATGGAAGCTGCGGGACGTGTGGCGGGCCGGGCTTGGCGTGCTGCATGAGTGGTGGGGTTGGACTCTGCACGGCGACGGGCACCACTTGCTGGAACGACACCTGCGTGCTTTGCGGCGGCGCGGGGCAAGCCTGCTGCGCGGGTAACGTCTGCTTGGAGACCGGGACGGCGTGCAATGGAACCAACTGCGTGGTGGCCGCGCTGGTGGCCGGAGCTGGGGGAACCAGCATTCCCACCGGCGGTGTTGGCGGAAACGGTGGCGGCGTGGCCGGCGGGGCCATCGGCCCGGGCGGGGCCATCGGCCCGGGCGGGGCCATTGGCCCGGGCGGGGCCATTGGCGCGGGCGGGAAGGTTGGCGCGGGCGGCGTGACCGGCGCGGCCGGGGCCAGTGGTTCGGGCTCCTGCAACTGCAGCACCGGCAGGGTCTGCACCGCCGAGGGTCGCTGCATCCTGCCTGGCATGATCGACGACTTCGGGAGCTGCGACCTGAGCATCTACACCGCCGAGGGCCGCAAGGGGACCTGGTACAGCTACATGGGTTCCGGTGTTTCCTGCGAGATCCCGCCTTGTGGCGGCGTCGGCGCGCCACCGTGGGACGCGACCTGCGGGGCGTGGACCACGGGCGGGCTATACGACACGCTGGACGCTTATGCCGGCGTGGGCGTGGGACTGAACGGGCCGGGCGTAACCTACGATGCCTGCCTCTACCCGAACGTCGAGGTCACCTACGCCAGCGATCAGGCCATCCGCATGTACGCCAAATGGAACGGCGTCGGCGAAAGCGCGCCACGGACGTACCAGACCTTGCCGGCGACCTCGGGGACCAAGACCATCACGGTCAACATGGCCCTGTTCTCCGGGATGGTTTGCTCCAAGCTGACGGAGTTTCAATTCGAGCCCACATCCATCTCGCTGGGATTCGGCGTGGCCATCTACGGCCTGCGTTTTCTGGGCAACGGTACAACCACCCCGGCCTGCACCGAGGGGCAGACGCGCTGTGGGAGCAGCACCAGCCTGGAGATGTGCACGAGCGGCACGTGGGTCCCCTCCACTTGTTCGACGGGGCAGACCTGCGCGAACGGCAAGTGCGCGGTTGCGACGGTCACCGGAACGCCCGTGGAGATGCACGGCCACCTGAAGGTGGTCGGCACCAAGCTGGTCAACCAGAACGGTGTCGCCGTGCAACTGAAGGGGGTCAGCAGCCAATGGCTGAACTACGAGTCGGACGGCTACGCCACCAACCTGCAGGCCCTGACCTGGATGCGCGACAACTGGAAGCTGAGCGTGATCCGCGCGGCCATGGGCGTGGACCCGGATCAGGAGGGCGCCTACCTGTACTCGTCGGGGGGCAAGGCGAAGATGCAGGCCCAGGTCGAGGCCGTCATCAAGAACGCGGTGTCGGCCGGGGTGTACGTCATCGTCGATTGGCATAGCCACATGGCCGAGCAGTACACGACGGAAGCGAATGCTTTCTTCAAGGACATCTCGCAACGCTACGGCCAGCATCCCAACGTCATCTACGAAACCTACAACGAGCCGCTCGACGTGCCGTGGACGACGCTCAAGCAGTATCACCAGAGCGTCTACACTTCGATCCGTTCGTACGACGCTGACCTCAACCAGAACATCATCTTGCTGGGCACGCCCAACTGGGATCAGGACGTGGACGTGGCCGCCGCCAATCCCATGGCCGGCGACACCAACATCATGTACACGCTGCACTTCTACGCCTGCACCCACAACTCGGCCAAGGGGCAGTTGGCCAAGGCCAAGAAGGCGCTGTCCAACGGGCTGCCGCTCTTCGTGAGCGAGTGGGGCGCCACGGCGGCCGATGGCGGCACCGGGGGGACCAGCGTTTGCACTAGTTACGCCGATGAATGGCTCGACTGGATGGACACCAACGGCATCAGTTGGGCCGCCTGGAAGCTGGACGATTGCGACGGCCTGACCGTGGCGGACACGAGCTGCATCCTCAAGCTGAACGCGCCCTTGAACGGTGGCTGGACCAGCACCTACCTGAACGGCCACGGCCCTTACGTGGTCGGTCAGCTCACCAAGTAAGTAGAGCGTGTCGGGAAATTGGGAGGGCGTGAGCGGTGCTCGGCACGCGAGCCGCGAGCCGCATGCCGCATGCCGCTCACCCTGGCCGCCCACCCAAAAGGGCTTCGGGACGGACAGCCCGCCCCACCCACGCCTCGCTTCGCTCGCCCGTCGCGAGAGCCGGGATACGCGAGCCGCTACCGCTCACCCACACGTTGGTCGCTCCCGCTCTGAACGGCCACGGCCTCCGCTAGGTGAGTCAGTTGACCACGCGGCTCGCGCGGGGGCTTGTCATCATCACCTCTCGTCCGGCTATCGGCGTCGTCGCGCCGCGCGCAGCCCGAGGAGGGCCAGGCCCGCCAGCAAGGGCAGGGCACCGGGCGTCGAAGGATGTGCGGTCAAGGCGCACAGGCAACCGCCGGCTTTCGGCTGCTCTTCGGCGTCGGACGAGGACGCGCTGATCGAGCCGGAGGTTCCCGCCGTGCCGGGCGAGTCACTGGAGCTGGAAGAGGACTCCGAGCCGGAAGAGCCAGCGGTTCCCGACGAGTCAGGCGTCCCCGAAGTGCCGCCTTCGCCCGAAGCGCCGCCCGCACCTGACGAGCCGGAGGACCCGCCGGTGGGGTCGACGCCGCCATCGGCGGTCGGCTGGATAGGGGTCGTAACCTTGCGGGTTGGGCCGATCTGCTTGACGTAGGCGACGATCTTGTCGAGCTCGGCTGATTTCGTCATCTTGGTGTGCGCTGTGACGGCGTCCTCGATGGTCATGGCCGAGCCCAGGTGCAGGTAGGGGGCCGTTCGCCAGACCTCGATCAGGGAGGGGGTGTCCCATCCGTTGACGTCCCAGCTCGGGTTGTTGTCGGGACCGTCGTCGCCCGAACGGCGAGTTCCGACGTCATGCTTCTTCATGTCGGTGAAGTATGTGCCCGCGTGGCATTGGGAACACCCCGCCGTGCCCTCGAAGAGCTTCTTGCCTTCCACCGCCTCTGGCGTCAGTTGTCCGTCGGTCCCCAGGAAAGGACTGGGCTCCGGGATGAGCGACTTCATGAACTCGTAGGTCGCTTGCACGCGCTCTTCGGGAGCCGCCTGGAATTCGATGTACTGGTATCCGGCGCGCGAGGAGACCTCGGAGTTCTCGCGGCAGCCGCTGACGTTGGTGGGCGGGGTTTCGTGCGAGTAGACGTGCGCCTTGGTCTGCTTGGGGTTGCCGGTGCCGTCGTTTTGCAGGTCCCAGTTCAGACCATCGGGCCGCCCTTCGTCGTGGCAGCTCGAACAGCTGAGCCAGGTCTGGTAGCAGTACATGGCGCTGTAGTAGTAGCGCTCGCCCGTGCGGACCACGTCCTCTTTGTCCGGGTTGCCGGGCAGGGTGATGGTCTTGGTCACCGCGAGCGTCGTCGGCGAAAGCAGAAGGACCTTGCCCGAGAAATAGGCGGCCACCGCCAGGGTGTTGCCATCGGGGCTGAGGGCCACGCCACGGGGACCGTCGATCCCGGTCAGCACGGTTCGCTTGATGATGTTCGAGGCGTGCAAATCGCTCAGATCGGTGAGCAGTTTCGCACGCTGGGCCTCGCTGTAACCCGCCAGCTTCTTGTGGAGGGCGGTCAGATCGACCGTCGCCACCTCGCGCACGCCCTGCAAGGCGACCCACAGCTTGCTGCCGTCCTTGTTGATGGCGGCGCCCCAGGGGTGCGCCCCGCCGGAACCGCTCTTGTCGAAGATGAAGCTCGCGTAGAGCGAGCGCGCGTTCATGTCGATGACGCTCATGGCGTTGGTCATGACCCACCCGTTGTCGAGCTGGGTGACCGGCAGGCCGCCGCGCGGAGACTGGTGGGTCACGTAGGCCCACTTGCCATCGGGCGAGAGCACCACCTGGCGGACCATGGTGGCCTGCTTGACCAAGGGGAGCGCCGTGACCTTCTTGCTGCTCAAGTCGACGATGCTCAGCTCGGCGGCCGGCATGCCGTGCAGCGGATCGGCGGGTTTGGGCAGCTTGTTGCCCACCACCGCGTATTTGCCGTCCTTGTCCACGGTGACCGAACTCGGCTCGCGTCCCACCTCGACGGAGAAATCGACTTCGCCCGAGGGCATTTTGAACACCACGAGCTTGTTGGCCGCGCGATCGCAGGTGAGCAGGCGAGAGCCGTCTGGGGTGAGGGCCAGCCCCTTGGCGACCAGCCCGACGTTCAAGCGTCGCAAGACGCTTTTCGACGTGTCACTCTCCGCGAGAGCCACCGTGACATCCACCTCGGCCACGGTGCCGTTGTTGCCCTCGGCCACCAGGACCTTGCTGTTGCCGTTCCACCGCACATGGTACGGGTAGCCCGACAGCGGCACATCCTTGACCGATCCGTCGCTGGTCTTGATGAGCGAGAGTCCTGGCAAGGTCCGATCTGCCACGGCCAGGAGCGACCCGTCGGGGGAGTAGGCCACGTCGATGGGCGATCGGTAGGCAGGCCGACCGCTCGACTGGATTTGCGCCATGGCTGGCGCGCCTATGAGGAACGCGGTCAGACCCGAGACAAGGAATGCGCGCTTCTTGATCATCGCCTTCGATTCTTTCTCACGGTCAGAGCGAACGCCAGACCCAAGAGGAAGAACACTGGCAAGGGAGCTTGCGGGGTTGTCGCCATGCTGCAGCCACCGCTGGCGTGGGATTCGGCCGTCGCGGGATCGTCGCCCTCGCTGTCGCTGCTCGCCTTCTTGCCCGTCGAGCCGCCCGAACCCGAGGAGCCGCTAGCGCTGCTCGATTTGCTGCCGCTGGAAGCCGCGACACTGCCGCCCTTGCTGTTCGAGTTCGAGGAGGCGCCACCGTCGGAGCCGCCGCTGCTCTTGCTGCTGCTGCTGGAGGAGCCGCCCTTCGGACTCGTGCTGCCGGGGTTGCCGGCCACGCCACCGGAAGCGGGCGGGGTCGACTTGCTGCCACCCTTGACGGTGGTGCCGCCCGACGAGGTGCTACCGCTGGAGACGGAGCCGCCGGTCCGGGTGCCGGTTGAACCACCTTGCGAGCTGGAGCCTCCCGCGCCCGCCGAGCTTCCGCCGGTGGGGCAGGGG
>CAZHUY010000211.1:0-10647 GCA_964535465.1 uncultured Myxococcales bacterium | reverse complement strand
GTCGCCCTGGTCGACCTTGGCCAAGCGATTTCCGTAGAAGGTCAGAATGAGGGTCAGGGTGTAGGGACCGAAATCGTAGAGCCACAGCTCGCCAATCTTGTGGGGGAGGCAGAGGGGCTCGTGTTCGTTACACTCATGGGAAATCAGGTCCTCGCGCGACTTGGGCTGGCCGCAGATGGCGATGACCTCGCCCATGATGGCGCCTTCTTTCACCAGCCGCTGGTTCTTGGGGCAGCGGAATCCGCCGGCAAGAGCGGACGATTCGGCGAAGAGAAGAAGAGACAGGATGAGACCGAGCTTGCGCAAGGACATGCAACCTCCTGGTCGAGGTGACTGACCCCGAAGTCTACCACCGGCTCTCAACGTTCTCGTGAATCGTCGCGCACGCCTTGCAGGAAGGCCTCGACCGCCTCCAGGCCGTGATCCTGGGCCAGGCGTTTCAAGCCGACGGTGGGCATGTGCAGCAGGCGGTTCACCATTTGCTGGCCGAAGCGGCGGATGTGGTCGCGGTGGTTCTCCTCCAGGTGGGAGAGGCCGTTGTTGAAGAGTTGCCCGAGCAGCTCGTCGGCGGCGGCCTGGCCGCGCTCGCGCAGATCGCGCACGATGGGGCCCAGATCGCGTTCCGCGACTTTGCGGTGCAGGGCCTCCAGGGCTTCGTCGACCATGACGCGAGCTTCGGCAATCTCGGCTTCACGGCTGTGGCGGTTGCGTTCGGCCTGACCGTTGAGCTGGTCGATGTCGTGGAAGGCCGCGCCCGCGGCTCGTGCGGCCCGTTCATCGGTGTCGTGCGGAACCGCGAGATCAATGACGAGCGGGGCCGGGCCTTGCAGGCGGCCAAAGAAGGCCGCATCGAGAAAGGGCTGGCGCGCAGCGGTCGCGGTCACGATGATGTCGAGGTGGCCAGGCGACGCCAGAAACTGATCCAGCGCCACGGCTTGTCCCCCGCAGGCCGCAGCCCGTTCCATTACCTTGCCCACGGTGCGGTTGACGAAGAGCAGGGTGCAGCCGGGTCGGTGTGCCAGGTGCTCGCCGCAGTGTCGGCTCATCTCGCCCGCGCCGATGAGCGCCACCGTCGCCGGCTGGGATAATCTCTGCTCGATGAGGTCGAAGGCCAACGAAGCCATGGACAACGGCTTGGCGCCCAGAGCGGTCTTGCTGCGCACGCGCTTGGCCGCGGAGAAGGCCTCCTCGAAGATCATGTGCAGGTGCGCACCGGCCACCCCCAGGCCCTTGGCCATGCGCAGGGCTTCCTTCACCTGGCCGAGGATCTGGGCCTCGCCCGGGTTGAGCGAATCCAGGCCGGCGGCCACGCAGAACAGGTGCTCGGCCGCGCCGTCCTTCTCGTAGGCGTGCAGCACCTGGGCGGCGGGCCGCGGGCTGGCGCCGCCACGCTTTTCGAAGAAGGCGTGGATGCGCTTGCGGTACTCGGAGACCGTCGTGCCTCGGCGGCACAGGAAGATGACCTCGACCCGGTTGCAGGTGGCCAGGTACACGCTCTCGAGAAAGTCGCAGGACTCGTGCAGCGCCTTGACCTGCACCGGCGTCTCGTCCGGCGCGAAGGTGTAGTGCTCCAGCGCGGCCTGCTTGCCGCGCCGAACGGTGAGCCCGACCATCCCCAGGTATCTCATGACCGGGCTCCGTGGTTTCGCGAGTTGGTGTCCTTGCGCCGGAACACGTCCCCAAGCCTACACCCTGAACGCCGGAAGCGCCGCCCTCTTGCCCCTACACCTCCAACACCGTCAGCATCTCGTCGAGAGAGGTGAAGAGCCAGTCCGGGGCGTGGCCTCTCAGGGCGTTCACGTCGGTGAAGCCCCAGGCCACGGCGCCGCTGGCGATCCCGGCGTGTCGGGCGGCCTCGATATCGCGGATCTCGTCGCCGATGAAGATGGCCTGGGCCGGATCGATGCCCGAGCGGCGAAGAATCTTGTGAAGCTTGACGCGCTTGCCCGCCAGGGACACGCCCCCTTCACAGGCCGACAGGAGCGCGGCGGTCTCGTGTCCCAGGACCCGGCGGACGTTGGCGCAGGAATTGGAGGTCACCACCGCCAAGTCGCAGCCGGCGCAGACCAGGCGCTCGAGCATCGCCGGGACACCAGGGAAGAGGGCGATCTGGTCGATCTGCTGACCCATCAGGCGGCGGAAGCGCGCGGCGATGAGGGGGATCTTCCACAGCGACACGTGGTGCATGTGCATCAGCGTGGTGGCGTCCAGGCGCCGAAGCAGCGCCAACTGGGTCTTGTCGATGCGGTCGAAGCCGAACTCGTCGGCCAACCTGTCGGAGATGTCGATGAACCAGGAGAGGCTGTCGGCCAGGGTGCCGTCGAAATCGAAGATGACGAGTTTGAATCGCAAGGGAATGGGGCAAGGCTAGCAGATCGAACCCTCGTACAGGCGCTGGGGGGCGGGTTCAGCAGAGCCGCAGTTGTCGTTCGGCTGGCTGGCCGTCCAGGAGCACGAAGGGCGAGGCGATCCGCCACGAGGCGCCGGCCGCGCGCAGGGCCGCGACGTCGCGCAGGTTGTGCTGGCGGCGCATCTCGAGCAGGCGCTTGGCCGAGCGCGGGCCGATGCCGGGCACGCGTACCAAGTCGCGCAGACTGGCCTTGTTGATCTCCAGCGGGAAGCGTTCGGGGTGCTGCCGTGCCCACAGGGTCTTGGGATCGGTGTGCAAGGGCAGGGCGCCGGTCTGGTCGAAGGGAATCTCGTCCAGCGCGAAGCCGTAGCTGCGCAGGAGAAAGTCGACCTGATACAGGCGATGCTCGCGCTCGAAAGGCACGGGAGGCTGCTCGGCCAGTGGCGTGCCCGGCAGGGGCTGCATGGCCGAGTAGTACACGCGCGCCATCTTCAATTCGCGGTAGCCCCGGTCAGCCGCGTCCATGACCTCGCGATCGCTCTCGCCCGCCGCCCCCACCACCAGTTGCGTGGTCTGCCCGGAGCGCGCGAACTGCCCGGTCTCGATGGCCCGGGCCACCTGGCGCATGGGCGCGAGGATCTGTTCGTCCCAGCGCTTGCCCGGCGCGATGCGGGCCAGGTGGTCGGCGGTGGGCGCCTCCATGTTCACCGAGACCCGCGTGGCCAGGGCCATGGCGCGCTCGATCTGATCGGGCCGGCTGCCCGGGATCATCTTGAGATGGATGTAGCCGCGAAAAGCGTGGCGCCCGCGCAGAAGCTCGACGGTGGCCAGCATGCGATCCATCGTGGCGACCGCGCCGCCCCGGATGGCCGACGATAAGAACAACCCCACCACGCGCCCGCTGCGCTTCAGCTCGGCGAAGGCCTTCGCCAGTTGCTCGGGCGCCAGGCTGGCCGCCCGCCCGCGCCCCCCGCAGCGCTCGACACAGTACACGCACGAGCGCTCGCACCCCGAGGCCTGCAACACCTTGAGCACCGGCACGCGCTGGCCTGAGGGCAGGGCTGCCGGGTAAATCCACAGCCCGTCGGCGCCGCGTTCGCGATGCTGGCCTTGCCCGCAAGCGCACGCCATGTCGTGCCTCGCCGCCTGCGTGAGGGCCGCAAGCGAGGTTTCCAGCGAGGGAGCCGTGCGCACCAGAGCCACGCATCCCTTGTACTGAACAAGTGACCAGTTGGCAAGTTCCTTCCCGGCCGGCTCACGGCCGCGGCGGGGGGGAGGCCGGCGCAGCTCGCTCTCGGACGCGGGCGGGGACGTCGGTGGCACCCGTGGCGGACAGATCGAGATAGCGGCGGTAGGGCGCGCGTGCTTCGTCCTTCTTGCCCTGGGACCACAGCGTGTCCGCCAGGTTCAGGTGGGCCACTTTGCGCGTGGGATCGAGATCGAGAACGGTGCGGAGCAGGGAGATCGCCTTCGCGGCATGCCGCCGCTTCTTGGCGAGGATGAAGGCATAGTCGTTGAGCGCGGCCAGCGCCCTTGGTTCCGCCACGTGCAGCAGGGGCTCGAGCAGGGGTGGGTCTGCCTCGAGCGCTCGCGCTTCGATGCCTTGAGTCTCGGTCAGCTGGCAGATGCCGTAGCCGAGCAGGCGGAGGGCCTGCGCGGGGGCAGTTTTGATGCGGGCCAAGGCCGTCTGGTGGGCGAGGGTGAGGATGCGCGCGCGGCTGGACTGGTCGAGCAGGCCGTCGTCCTGCCTCACCACGTCCTGGAAAGCCACATCCAGGCCCATCACCCCGTCTATGTCGCCAGCGTCGAGCAGACGTTCGAACTCCCCTCGTAGCCACTGTGTTTGCCACGCCAAGGGCGGCGGAGTGAGCGTGGCGCTATCCAGACACATCTCTTGGTTGCCAAACATATCCTCCGCAGCGGTGGCGTAGCGGTCACCCCGCCAGGTGTAGAGCGCGCGACGGCCTCGTGGGCCGGCCTCGGCGTCGCGCAGGAGCACGTTGAAGAACCCATCGGTCGTCTTCTTGCTGATCTCCCAGGTGAGGCTCACGGCCTCCCCTGTGTGGTTGCGGCTGCCGTCCTCGTTCCAGTCCCCGCCGTACATGGCGTCGTAGTTCGAAACCGCGTTGAAGACGAGCGCCAGGTCGCCCTGCCGCCACAAGAAGACATGGTCGACGGTCACGTCGGCGCCGCCTCCCGCGAAGGGAATGGAGAAGCCGTGGCTGACGACGAAGGCCTGTTTGCCGGGGGCAAGCGCCATCGGACCCTCGCCCAGGGTGTAGCGATGCCCTGTGTGTTCTCGGGCTTGCATGAAGCCCCCGATGGGCCGTGCCAGCAGCGTGGGCCGGGCGGGCGCCGGTGGCAGGTGGACGAGGGCCAGCCAGAGCGATGGGACGTAACCCTCTTCGGTCGGGGAGGCCTTGACGAGGGGGGCGCAACCGTCGACCGCCAACAGCGCGAGCCAGGTGTTGGCCGCCTTGCCCCAGGGCTGCACCTCGAAGCTCTGCACCACCTCGTCGGGTTTGAAGCCCTCCGGTTTCATCATGCGCAACACGGTCACGGCGCTGGCAGCCGGGATGGTGGTGACCAGGCTGGCCACGCTCTCGAAGGTGGGGGCGGGCGCCGCCGGCGACTGCCTCGGGAGCAGCGTGGTCGCGAAGACAATCGAACAGAAGAGGAGGCGCTGGCTAGGTGATGCCATCATTTGGTTCAGGGTTGGGCAGGGTTGCTGATATCGACGTTACCAGCCGGACATCCATTCACTGCGCCAAAAGACCCCGCACCAGGCAGCGGTTGCATAGGCTCTAGCGTCAGCGTAAGTTGACGTCTGTCGTACGAGCGGTTTTGTGCTTGCTGGCCCAGAAGCTCGGAGGGAAGCCATGACGTTTCGGCATACCGTCGTTTCTCCGAAGTCCACGATAGTTGGCTGTGCCTTGTTGTTGTTTGCTGCCTGCAAGGACAACGCGGGAGGTTCCACGGCCGGAGACAAAGGCGGCCAGAGCAGCAGCAGCTCTTCCGCGAGCAGCAAGGGGAGCGGGGGCGCGACCAGCGCCAGCTCGAGCGGTGGATCCGCTGGCCATTCCTCTGCAGGCGGTGGCAAGGCGGGCGCGACCAGCTCGTCGAGCAGTGCCGCAGGCGGCAGCAGCGCGAGCGGCGGGACCTCGGGCGGCGACCAAGGGGGCGAGACCGCCGCCGGCGGTACCACCACCAGCGGTGGCCAAGCCGCCGGGGCCAGTGGCAGCGTGGATGCCGGGCTGCCCTTGGGCGGAACGGGCGGATCCGGTGGCAAGTCCGGTGGGACGACCGGCCAGGCCGGCAGTACCGGGACCGCGGGCAAGACCGGCAGTTCGGAGACCGATGGCGGGCTCGCCAGCGCTTGCGTCGGCAAAGAATGGCCCACGGCCGACGCCACCAAGGCGGGACCGTTCCAGGTCAAGGCGGAAAAGGGCGTCGGGCCCTTGGCGGGCTACACGCCCGATCCCATCTACGGAGACAAGCAGCAGAAGTTCAACATCTACCGTCCGGCTAACCTCGAGAGCAGCGGATACTGTCACCCCATCCTGGTTTGGTCGAACGGCCACACGGACAATCCCGAACAGAACCCGCCGGACTGTGTCGTCAACTCCGGCGCCAACAAGTGGTGTGGGCAGTACCTGCCCGTGATGCAGCACCTCGCCTCGCACGGCTTCGTCGTGATCGCCTCGCTCAGCACCACGACGTCGAGGGGTGAACCTCTGCCCTCGATCACGGGTTTGAACTGGCTGCTGGAGCAGGCTGCGGATTCGAAGAGCGCCTACTACAACCGACTCGACACGGCCCACATCGGCGCCTTCGGTCACTCGGAGGGCGGCATGGCAACGTGCATGATGGCCAAGGATCCTCGCTTCAAGGCCATCTCCACGGTCTCTGGCACCAGCAAGATCACCGAGATTCACGCTCCCGCCGTGTTCTTCTGCGGCGGCAAAGAGACCAATTTCGATCCCCCCATGTGCGAAGGCAACCTGAGTGTCGCCAACACCATCACGACCCAGCCATCCATGCTCGTCAACGCCATAGACGCGGACCACGGCAGCTGGGCGTACGAGGGATCCAATGGTGTCGCCATCTCCGGGTTCGCCGCGTGGTTCAGGCTTCACCTGATGGGAGACACCGCCCAACGCAAGCGATTCTATGGCGAGGGCTGCACCTTCTGCACCGACAAGCGCGTGAAGGTGCTCTACCGCAACGACCTGATGACCCAGTGAACGCGAGCGTCGTCGCCCAAGCGACGGCGCCTTACGCCAGCGAGGTCACGGGGCCGTGGGATCCATCACGCGGCCCATGAACACGATGGCGCCGGTGGGCTGATCGCGCAGGAGGTAAAGGAAGGGGCGGTTGGCGATGACCGGGAGCTCGGGGGGCGGGCCGCCGTCACCGCCGGCACTGGCGTCTCTCGCGATGATGACGCCGGTGCTGGCCGCGGCCTCCGTGCCTTTCTCGCCGATGTTGATGAAGGCCTTGTGCACCACGTCGCTGATGTGCAGGGCTGGCTCGGTGTTGATCCCCGAAAGGTTGGCGCGCGAGCCCTCGAAGGCCGAGGGCATGCCCAAGACCCCGAGGAGATCTTTCAGGCTGACATGGGTCTCGACCTTGAAGCGCGGAAGGCTGAGGTAGACCGCTTGGCTCGCCAACGTCGCGACCATCGCGTCCAGCGCGTCCGCGTTCAGCGTGGATTCCACCTGGGTGAACTGGCCCGCATCGGGCACCACCAGCAACAGCTCGAGCCGCTGGTCGGCGTAGGGCAAGGCCGCGGCGACGTAGTTGCTGGCGCGCACGGCGGGCAGTCTGTTGTGCTGGCTCATGAACTTCACCGTGACCGCACCGGTGTCGAGACGGGTGAACACCCCATCAAGGGTGTTGTTCGAGGAGAAGGGGCTCGACCAGGCGGCGTTGAAGTACACCGCATCGGTCAGGACCAGGCGGGTCAGCTCGCTAATCGAACGTGGAGGCAACAGATCCAGGATCTTGTTGTTGGTCCGCTCGGCCACCCAGTTGTTGATGGTCACGCGTGAGTCCTCGGGAGCCTTGAGGAAGTCCACGAGATTCACGCCCGCCCCATAGTGGGCGGCCAGCGTATCGAGGAAGGCGGGCTTGATGGCGTAGTCCCGTTGCGCCCAAACTGAGTTGGCGATCTTGAGGCGCATGGGCGCGCCATCGGCCCCGAGGAAGCCTTCCCCGCGCGAGGCCAGCGCCTGGTCCAGCGCATTGAAGGCCGGGTGCAGACGCTCGGGCGGCAGGGTGAAGTGGAGCGCGCTGGCCATCTCGGTCGCCGTCGTGCCCGCCGCGCCCGCGTAGGTCATGGCCAGCGCAATCGAGATGCTGGCCGGCGAGAAGACGAGGTTGGGGCTGTCGATGTCGATCGCCAGGCGCTTGTACGCGGCGACGGCGAAGGCGGCGTTGTCGTGGGCCAGGGTCGAGACGTCGGCCGCGGGGATCGCGGGATCGAGCACGCGCGGGAGGGATGACCTGAGCGCGCCGACCTCTGAGGTGATGTCGGTCGAGGGGACAGAATCGAAGGAGGGCCCGTCAGGGGTGGCAGCGTCGGTCGTCCCGCCGTCATCCCTGGGTTCGGCGACTTGGTCCGGCGCCACCCAAGCGTCGTAGGCACCGGCCTCTGGCGTGGGCATCACATCCGCGTCGTGTGACGTGCTGCCGGAGTCACAGCCAGACAGCGCCGCGAGCGCGAGAGCCGCAAGAGCGAAACAACCCGTCGTCTTTGAGTGCACTGAACCGATCATGGTCACCTCTCGATCGAGAGCCAACTGTATCCCTTGCACGAGACCGCGCACAAGGAAGAGAGCCCACGGACCATGATCCCGATCACACTCGGCGGCCAAGGCCCAGCGGGCGATGCCTGTCGGGATTGCTCGCCTGGCTCGCGCTACTCGAAGCGGATGCGGCCGAAGCGGGAGCTGCGGTGGAAATTGCCTTCGCCGCGGATGGGGGACCAGCCGAGCGCCAGACGCTGACCATCGCGGAAGCTGTAGAGGTTCAGGCGCCAGACGTCGCCGGGGCGCGGGGGGATGGGGGTGCGGCCGGGTGCCAAGGCCGACCAGGGCAACGCCATTTCCAGGGTGTACGAGTGGCCAGCATCCACGGTGGCGGCGCGCTCGGCGGCGCAGGTCCACTCTTGGTGGCCGAAGACCCGATCGCTGGGACCGCCGCGCAGGGGCACCATGTAATCGTCCCAGTGGGTATCGAAGACAGCGCCCACCGTGTCCACCTGGATCTCGTAGTAGTCCCGGTTGTCGTGCGGATCGCCAGGCTGGAGCATGATCTCGACGGCCGAGGCCTTGGCCCACAGGTGCGGATCCACATCCCCGCGGCGGAAGGGCGCGCTCGGTTGCCCATCGGCCACCATGAAGCCGAGATACAAGCGCTCTTGATCCCACCCCACGCGCGCCGTGGCGGCCACCGGATGGCGCGACGACACGGAATCGCCATCGCCCGTGTCCACGAACGGCCCCAGCACGGCCGCGCTCCGCCACTCGGGCTCGTCCAGCCTGCCGTCGACGGTAGGGCGCGAGGTGAAGCGGGCCACGCGCGCCGGTGTCCCCTTGATGGTGGTTTCGCCCGCGACGCCCTCGCCGCGCCGGCAGGCGGACAGCGCGAGCGTCAGAAGGGCCAAGACACAGATGCTGGAACGCACGACCCGACTATACACAGCGCGGGTCGTGACGTGGTATTAGACGGCCATGAACGAGCTCAAACTTCGCTATGGCTGCAATCCCCATCAGGCCCCCGCCCGCATCTACACGCGCGATCGCTCCTTGCCCTTGCAGGTGCTCTCGGGCGCGCCCGGCTACATCAACCTGCTGGATGCGCTCAACGCCTGGCAGTTGGTGCGTGAGCTGCGCGCGGCCCTGAAGCTGCCGGCCGCCACCTCGTTCAAGCATGTCAGCCCGGCGGGCGCGGCGGTGGCGGTGCCCATGAGCAAGGAGGTGCGGCGCGCCTCGTTCGTCGACGATCTCGAGCTGTCGCCATTGGCTACCGCCTATGCGCGGGCGCGCGGGGCGGACCGGCTGTGCGCGTTCGGCGATTTCGCCGCGCTCTCGGATGTGGTGGATGTGGCCACGGCCAACGTGCTCAAGCGCGAGGTGTCCGACGGCGTGATCGCGCCGGGCTACGAGCCGGCGGCCTTGGAGATCCTGAAGAGCAAGCGCAACGGCACCTACTGCGTGCTGGCGATCGATCCCGCTTGGGAGGCGCCGGAGAGCGAGACGCGTGAGGTGTTCGGTATCAACTTCGAGCAGCGGCGCAATCAGGTGGTGCCCGGGCTCGAGCACCTGGCCAACATCGTGACCAGCAAGCGCGAGCTGCCCGAGGCGGCGGCGCGCGATCTCATCCTCGCCTTGATCACGCTCAAGTACACCCAGTCGAACTCGGTCTGCTTCGCCTTTGGCGGGCAGGCCATCGGCATCGGCGCGGGCCAGCAGTCGCGCATCCACTGCACCCGCCTGGCCGGCGGCAAGGCCGACCGCTGGTTCCTGCGCCAGCACCCGAGCACGCTCGACCTGCCGTTCCGCGCCGGCGTCGGTCGCCCCGAGCAGAACAACGCCATCGATCTGTTCCTGGAAGAGGAGCTGTCAGCGGCCGAGGAGAAGGAGTGGCTGACCTTCTTCGACAAGGCACCGCGCCGCCTGAGCCGCGAAGAGAAGCGCGCCTGGCTTGGCCAACAGAAAGGCGTGTGCTTGGCCTCGGACGCGTTCTTCCCCTTCCGCGACAACATCGATCGCGCCTCGCAAAGCGGCGTCTCGTACGTTTCGCAGCCCGGCGGTTCGGTGCGTGACGACTTGGTCATCCAGGCGGCCAACGAATACGGCATGGTCATGGCCATGTCGAAGCTGCGGCTCTTTCATCACTAGACCTGTTTGTGCTGGCCGCCGACGGCGGTCGATTTGCGGGTTTTCGGCTTGCAGGTCGAGACCCGCAAATTACGTTCGTGCGGGTGATTGATCAGCACCTGTACAGTCGTCCGCTGGCGTGTGGGCTGCGCTGCTTTTGGGTGTTCGTGTTCATCGCGGTGGCGGGAGTCCTGGTGGGGCTCGCCGGTTGCGCCGATGACACGAAGATCGCGGTGAGGCCCGATGCTTCCCTCCCGGCGCGCGAAGGCGGGGGGCTTCAGGCCGACGTCCCCATCATCGTCGCGCCCGGCAGCAAGATCGACGCTGGCTGCGGCGGACAGAGTTGCTCGTCGGGGACGACGCGCTTCTGTGGCGACATCGCCGACGCCTGTGGCCAGACCGTGCGTTGTGGGG
>CAZHUY010000210.1:0-10724 GCA_964535465.1 uncultured Myxococcales bacterium | reverse complement strand
TCCCGTGCTTTTCAACCTTTTTTCTGATCCGGAATCATGAACGGTGATTTAGTGCCTCCAGTCAGAAGTGCTGTCATGTTTCGGTGGTCGAGACGCCCGGCCGGCAAGGCGCGACGAGGGCGCAGACTCGACGTCTGTAACCGAGGAGCAACGCAGCCGGCCGGGATGGATCGGCCGCCCAAACATGGCAGGAGTTTTGACTGGCGGCACTAGCTGGTGCAGAGATCTCTGTTGCGCGAGATCTTCTGAATCTCGCGCAGACGCTCTTTGACCTTGGGCGCGCGGGGAGAGGACGGATAGCGCTTGGCCAAATCCATGAAGATGGCCTTGGCGTCGGTGCAGTACTTCATGGCCACGTAGGCCTCACCCAGCGACCACATGGCCTCAGGGACCTCGGGGGAGCGCCCGAAGCGTGACAGGACCGCCAAGTACTCGGCGACCGCCAGACCGTACTTCAGCTCCTGGGCAAAACTCTGTCCCACCTGCAACTGCGCCAGCGAGGCTCGCGCATCGGTGGGGAAGCGTTGGATGAAGCCGCGCAAGAAGCGGCGAGCGTCCTCGCGCATGCCGGAGGCCAGACGACTCTGCGCCTCTTTCCACAGGGCCTCCTTGTCCTCGGGCATGGAGGGCGCCACGCGGTCAATCAGCCTCTGCTGCTCCTGCGAGGTCTTCTGCTGGCTCTGTTCGAGGGTCGCCAGGCGCTGCTGCAGCTGTTCGAGCAGGTGCTTGGCCTCCTCGATCTTTCCAGAAATCGAGGCGATCTCGCCCTCGTTGTGGGCCACCTTCGAGCCGAGGTCGGCGGAGTTGCGCTCCAACAAGGCCGTGGCCTCGTCGAGAATCTTGCGCAGCCGGGCCACCTGCTCGTTGGTGTTGACCTCCAACGATTCCATGCGCTTGGACAGCTCACGGATGTCGGCCCGCATCCGCTCCCCCTCACCCGACGTCACACAACCGGAACAAACCACCGCCGCCAACCAGACGGCGGTGAGTGTTCTACAGCGAAGGCCAGAAACTAGCGCCATTCGGAATCAACGCGGCGGTCTTTGGCCCAACCGGTTTCGTTGGAGCCCGTGGCATCCAGCGAGCCACGCGGCACGACGTCCAGTCGGTTCCCGGCGATGCCCGAACGGGTCAGGTAGTCGCGCACGGACTGGGCGCGCCGATCAGACAGGGCCATGTTGTACTCGGTGGTGCCACGCGGATCCGCGCGCCCCACCAGGCTCACGCTCATGTCGGTCTTCTTGAGGCAGGTGACATTCTGGGCAAGGACCTTGGTCCCTGCCGCGTTCACGTTGGACTTGTCGAAGTCGAAGTAGACCGTCTCGAGATCGCAGGGCGGCTTCTTGGCCAGGTTCTTCTGCGAGCCGACGCACAGACCGTGCACGCACTCTTGGTCCTGGGAACAGTCCTCGTCCTTCTTGCACTGGGGGATCGAGCAACGCCCCGTCATGCACAGCTTGCCGGAGGGGCACTGATTGTCGAGCGTGCAGGCCTGGCAACGGTTGCCCCTGCAGATCTCGCCCTCCGCACACTGCGCGACGTCCGTGCAGAAGCCAGGGATGGCATCACAGCGACCGTTGTTGCACTGAAAGCCTTCACCACAATCACGAGTGTCGCGGCACTGCTGGCACTTGCGCGAGACGCAGAATTCCTTTTCCTTGCAGTCTTTGTCGGTGTCACAAGCTGGATACTCAGGCTTGCACCCCGCCGCGGTCAGGAGGACAAAAGTCCCCAGAAATACACACGATACGGTCCTAAAGGTTTGCATGGCTTTCACCGGGGCTCGTTTCTAGGGCGGGTTCCCCCGTCTGTCAACGTCGTTCCTTGGCTGCCTCACGATCCTAAGGTGCTTCGCCCACGCCGGTCGCGGCCACCACCACGACCCTGCGCGGCTAGACGGGATCACGGTCAGCCAGGTCGCTTTGATACAGGACGGCCTTGCCCCGGGATTCGTGTTATGGCAGGGACCCATTCAGAGGCACAACGCATGGAGTGGATTCTCGCGCACCTGACATCACTCTCACCGGACGCGGTCTACGCGGCCCTTGGTGGGATACTGCTGCTTTGCGGCCTAGGGCTGCCCATCCCCGAGGATGTCTCGCTCATCTCGGCTGGCTATCTCGCCCACCTGAACATCATCAACATTCACATAGCCTTCGTCATCTGCTTTGCCGCGGTGCTGTTTGGCGATTCCATCGCCTTCACCATTGGCCGCCTGTACGGTCCGCGTCTGCTCGAGACCCGTCTGGCCAAACGCATCTTCAGTCCTCGCAAGCAGATCCGCGTGCGAGCCTATTTTCGCAAGTTCGGCAGCAAGGTCATCTTCGTCGCGCGCTTTCTTCCCGGCCTGCGCTTCTCCATCTTTCTCTCGGCCGGCACCCTTCGCCTGCGCCCCTCGGTGTTCGTCATCTACGACGCGCTGGCGGCCTTGATCTCGGTTCCGGCTTTGGTCTACCTGGCCTGGTTCTTCGGCGAGCACATCGACAAAGTCATCGCCTGGGCCCGCCGCTCGGAGTACGGAATCCTCGCGCTGGTCTTGATCGTGGTGGTGTGGTTCGCGGTGAAGATGATGCGCAAGCGACGGAAGACGGAAGTCCCGGAGAGAGAGGGGAGACCCGTCGTCGATCAGGGATAGCGAACCTGAAGCCCCAAGCCACCGTCCAGTTCCATGCGGAACCAGCGGACCAAACCCATGGTCCAGCCCAACTGAACGTAGATGCCCAGGTTCCTGATGGGGTCGTACATCAGGCCGTTGACGTTGCGAATGCCGAAGTCGCTGGACGAAACCGCCTGGAGGCTGACGTAGTCATAGACCACCTGCGCGGTGGTGTAGAACTTGAGGGCCACGTCCTGATCCAGCCAGAATCGGAACCCCGGCGACAAAGCGAAGCCGTGGCTGTCACGGGTGACCGGATCCTTCTGCACGCCGAAACGCAGATCGGTGAAGAAGTCCAGACGGGGAAAGATGCCGAAGGAGAGCTGTAGCTCGAGGAAGAAGGGCAGCGCGCTCGTGCACACGTGACGAGCGGCATTGCCCGACGAATCGCCACACTTCACGTCCTCCTTGTAGGGAACGATAATCCGATAGCCACTGCCCGGCAGCAACGAAAGCCCGAACTGGCGAGCGTGATGAGGAACCGCCGATTGTGAGGGCTCGGGCGTGGTGTCCTGCTTTGCTGCGGGGCGAGCGGGTGTGGTCTCCGGGCTGGGGGAAACGGGAGCCGCTTGGGTGGGCTCGTCGCCTTGCTCATCCGCGTCGTCAGAGGCAGGGGCCACGGGGTTGTCGGCGGCCCACAGGTTTCCAGCGACAGATCCGGCCATAACCATCATACTTACGGCGATGACGACGCGACACGACGTTTGCATGGCAGGGCCCAGTATCGGATGAGCGCGAACCGTTTGCCAGACCCGAAAGCGATCGGGCGCCGGTCGTTCCTGGCCACCCTGGTGGGAGCCGGGTTGTGGGGACGCGTGGCCTTAGCCTTGGGCGATTCCTCGCGCATCCATCTGGCGCGTCTGCACCTTCCCGATCTGCCGGACGCGCGCCCCACGGCCCTGCGGCGTCTGGCTTGGGAGCTCGAACGACGCACCAGCCTCTTGGCCGTCCCCGATGCGGTGGCGGTGGCGCCGGCCAGCCCCGAGCTGTTTCGCTATCCCTTGGCCCTGCTCTCGGGCGACCGAGCCTTCGCCCTGCCCGGCGAGACCGAGATTGCACGCCTGCGGCGCTACCTGACCTTGGGAGGCTCGCTGCTCATCGACTCGGCGGAAGGGCGAGCGGGCGGAGCCTTCGACGCATCGGTGCGCAGGCTGCTGGCCGCGGTCTTGCCGGGCGACATGCCGGTACGCGTGCCCGACGACCATGTCCTGTGGAAGTCCTTCTACGTCCTGCGCAGTGCAGCGGGGCGACTGGTGGCGGCCCCTTACCTCGAAGGGGTGGAGCGCGATCGTCGCCTGGCGGTCATCTACACCCAGAACGATCTGGGTGGCGCCTTGGCGCGCGACGGGTATGGCCGGTGGGAACACGATGTTGTCCCGGGCGGCGAGGACCAGCGCGAGCAGGCCTTCCGGTTCGCGGTCAACGTGGTGATGTACGCCCTGTGTCTCGACTACAAGACGGAGCAGGCCCACATCGACTTCATCATGCGTACGCGCCGCGCGCGCTAGTCCCGGGACGATGCTTGCATAGACATACTCCGGGCGCTAAAGACTGCAGGCCATGCGTTCGGGTGGTTGCTCGCTTTTTCTTGCCGGCTGGCTGATGGTTTGCGCGGCGGCGGGCGGCCCGGGTTGCGCCAAGAAAGAGAACGGCCCGGCCAGCAAGGCACGTCCCGCTCCGCAGGTCGTGGTGGCCAAGGTGCAGAACCGCGATGTTCCCGTCGAAGTGCACGCGCCAGTGGATCTGCGTCCCTTGGAACAGGTCGATGTCGGGTCCAAGGTGCTGGGCTACGTGGATGCCGTTCTGGTCGAACGTGGCGATCGCGTGAAACGCGGCCAGGTCATCGCCCTGGTACGACCCAGCGATCTGCCCGATCAGTTGTCGGCGGCCCGCAGCGCCTTTGGGCAAACCAAGGCGTCGGCGGCGTTGGCGCGCACCAACTTCGAGCGCGCGCGCAAGCTGGCCCCCAGCGGCGTGGTCAGCCAGCAAGAGCTGCAGGCGGCGACCGCGGCCCTGGCCTCGGCGGAGAGCGCCGAAGCGGCTGCCCAATCCCAGATCGCGGGGCTGGCGATCCGCTTGGGCGAAACCCGCATCACCTCACCCATCGACGGAACAGTCTCGGTGCGCCGCCTGGATCCCGGTGCCTTGGTCGGACCGTCGGGTGGAGGTGCCATCGTCACCCTGGTTCGCACCGATCGCTTGCGCGTGTTCCTCACACTCAATGAACGAAACGCCGTGAGCGTCACCGTGGGCATGGACGCGCACGTCGATCTGGATGCCCTGCCCGGCCATGCGCCGTTCTGGGGCAAGGTGGTGCGGTTGGCGCCCTCCTTCGATTTCGCGACCCGCACCCTGGAGGCCGAGGTGCAACTGCCCAATCCCACGGGCGAGCTGCGTCCGGGCATGTACGGCCGGGGCTCGATTGTGCTGACCACCCACCCCAACACGCCGGTGGTTTCGGTCAACGCGGTTCAGATCACCTCGGGCAAGAAATACGTCTTCGTCCTGCAAGGCGATAAGGTGGAACGCCGGCCCATCGAGACCGGGGCCGAGCTCGACGGGGGGGAGACTCTGGAGGTGCGTTCGGGATTGCGTGCGGGTGACGAGGTGGTCATCGCCGGCGCCGACGGTCTGTCGAATGGGGTCGCCGTGCGGGCGGTGCGAGACATCAACCCTTTCACGGGCGAGAAGGCCGGGGCGCCCACGCCGGCGCCCGATGGCCGCACGGCAGCCAAGAGAACCGAATGACCACGGTGGCGATCTCGACGAGCACGACCTGCTAGCGCCAAGACCATGTGGCTCACACGCCTCGCCCTTCGCAACCCGGTCCTCATTCTGATGCTGTCGCTCATGCTCATCGTCTTGGGCATGGTGTCGCTCAGCCGTCTGTCGGTGGATCTCTTCCCCGACATCACCATCCCGGTCATCCGCATCGCGACCTTCTACACGGGCGCCGGACCCAAGGACATCGAGAAGTCCATCACCCAACCCATCGAACGCGCGGTCAGCGCCTCGCCCGGCGTGGACCGCGTGGAAAGCTCGTCCAAGCAGGGCGTGTCGCTGATCAGCGTTTGGTTCAACTACGGCACCAACCTCGACAACGCCCAGTTCGAGGTCTCCCAGCGCATCGCCCAGATCCTCAGCTCGCTGCCGCCGGGGATTCAGCAGCCCTTCGTCGTCAAATTCGACATCACCAACATCGCGATCGTCTCGGCCCTGGTGTCCAGCGAGGATCTGGACGAAAAGCAGCTCTACGACATCGCCTTCAACACCATCGAGCCGCAACTGGAACGCGTGCCGGGTGTGGCCAGCGCCTCGGTGGGCGGCGGCAAGGTACGCGAGATCTCGGTGATGGCCGACCGCGATGCCCTGCGCTCGCGCGGCATGGGCATCCTGGACGTGGTCAGCGCCGTGCGCTCGTCGAACCTGTTGCTCCCCAGCGGCAGCCTGCGCACCGGCGATCGCGACTACAACGTCTTCACCAACACCCAGGTGCCCGACGTGCGTCATCTGCGCGACGTGGTGGTACGCGCCACGCCAGCACAGGCGGGTCAGGGACCGGGCCTGGTGCGCTTGTCCGACGTAGCCCAGGTCGAGGATTCCTACGCCGATCAGACGGAGATCGTGCGCGTGAACGGCAAACGCGGCGTGTTCCTGCGCGTGCTCAAGCAGCCCGGGGCCAACACCATCGCAGTGGTCGACGCGGTCCGTGAGGCCATCACCAAGCTGCGCGGCGTGCCCGCCAACGTGAAGATCGAGATCGGCTTCGATCAATCGAACTACATTCGCGCCGCCATCGCGGCCCTGCAGCACGAGGCGGTGCAGGGCGGTGTGCTGGCGGTGTTGGTGATTCTGCTCTTCCTGATGAATGTGCGCGCCACCGGCATCATCGGCGTGGCCATTCCCCTGTCCATCGTCTCGACCTTCGTGTTGCTCTACTTCACCAACCAGACCTTGAACGTCTTCACCCTGGGCGGGCTGGCCTTGGGCGTGGGGCGCTTGGTGGACGACTCCATCGTCGAACTGGAAAACATCCATCGTCACCTGGCATCGGGACAGAACCGGCGCGACGCCGTGTTGATGGCGGCGCAAGAGGTGGCCATGCCCATCCTGGTGTCCACCATCACCACCATCGTGGTCTTCTTCCCGGTGCTGTTCATGCAAGGCATCGGGCGCTTCCTCTTCCTGCCGTTGGCGCTGACCATCGCCTTCGCTCTGACCATGAGCTTCTGGGTGTCCCGTACGGTCACCCCCTTGCTGTGCTACTACTGGCTCAAGGAAGGCGGCCACAAGAAGGACAGTCTGGCGGCGAAGGTCACCGGCTGGTTCGATCGGATCGAAGGACGCTACGGCCGCATGTTGCAGTGGGTGCTGGCCCATCGCCTGCTGACCGTGATGGGGATCTTGCTCTTCTTCGCCGGCAGCCTCTTTCTCAAGCGAGGCATCGGCAGCGAATTCTTCCCCGAAAGCGACGAGTCCCAGTTCAGCGTCAGTTTCAAGGCGCCCATCGGCACGCGGGTGGAACGCACCGAGCAGGTCACGGAGCGCCTGGAGAAGGCGATTGGCCAGGAGCTCGCCCCGGTGGTCAGCGACGGCAAAACACAGCCGATCTTCACCAACATCCTGTCGATCACCGGCCTGCGCAGCGGGCGCGCCGCCATGTTCGGCTCGAACACCGGAACCCACTCGGGCAGCCTGCAGGTCAACCTGGTCCCGCGCGTCGACCGCCCCATGTCCGACGTGCGCGCCGCCGCCACGATGCGCGAGGCCCTACGCGATACCATGCCGGGCACGCGGGTCTTCTTCTTCATTGGCGGCCTGGTCAAGCGCATCCAGAACACCGGCGCCAGCGCCCCCATCGACGTGGAGATCCTGGGCTATGACCTGGATGCCGGCTCTCAGTACGCCAATCTGCTCATCCCCAAACTGCGCGCGCTCAGCGATGCGGAGGGGCGACCACTGCTCACGGACGTGCAGTCGTCGCGCGAGGAGAACAGCCCGGAGCTCAACGTGGTGGTCGATCGCCAGAAGGCCGGGACACTGGGGATCTCCGAGCAGGACGTGGCCCAGACCATCCTGGTCAGTCTGCTGGGCAACACGCAGATCACCCCCATCCCCTTCCTCGATCCCACGACCGGCAACCAGTACTACGTGAACGTGCGCATGGCCGATGGCGATCGCGACAACGTGTCGGATGTCGGTGACCTGTTCGTGCGCACGCCCAGCGGGGGCATCGTGACCGTCGACGCCTTGGCCAAGGTCGAGCGGAGCACCGGGCCCGTGATGATCGATCGCAAGTACCTGCAGCGCATCGTGCACGTCACCGCCAACGTCGCGCCCGACGCGGATCTGGGGACGGCCAGCGAGGCCGTCGAACGCGTGGTGGCCGAGAACCGACCGCCCGAGGGCTTCTCGGCCACGCTGGGCGGGCAAACCCTGGAACAACAGAAGGCCTTCCGCGGCTTGATCTTCGCCGCCATCATGGCCCTGGCGCTGGTCTACATGGTGCTGGCCAGCCAGTTCAAATCGCTCATCGATCCACTGGTCATCATGTTCAGCGTGCCGCTCGGGGTGTCCGGCGTGTTCATCATGCTGTACCTGACCGGCACCAAGCTGAGCGTGAACAGCTTCATGGGCATCATCATGATGGTCGGCATCGTGGTGTCCAACGGCGTGCTCCTGGTCGACTTCGCCAACGTGCTCCGCCGTCGCGGCAAGTCGCTGATGGAGGCAACCATGTTGGCCGGCCGCACGCGTCTGCGCCCGATTATGATGACCACCATCGCCACCATCAGCGCGCTCATCCCCATGGCGCTGGGTATTGGCGAGGGCAGCGAGACCAACCTCCCCTTGGCGCGCGCGGTGATCGGCGGGCTGGCCGTGTCGTCCTTCTTCACCCTGTTCCTGGTGCCCTCGCTCTACACGGTGTTCGACCGCTTCGCCAAACGCGTCTCGCCCCACGACGCCGAGCTGAGCCGCAGCCCCAGTCCCGAGGAGCCCATCCATGCGTAACCAAAATTGGGTGCGACTTTTCGCCGGGGGCACGTTGCTGTTGGCGGCGGGCCCGCTGCCGGCACAGGACACGGACGAGCCGCCCGTGCCCAAGCTGCAAGTCGCCGCGTCCGAGGCGGCCAAGCTGGAAACCATCACCTTGACCGAGGCCGTGCACCGGGCCCTGCTGCGCAACCCGAGCGCCCAGATCGCCGCCCAGGAGATCGAACGCGCCAGCGCGCTTCTGGAGGAGGTGCGAGCATCCTCCCTGCCCAGCCTGACGGCCAACGCCACCTATACCCGGCTGGATGCCGACCGGACGACGCCCATCAAGAACGACGACGGCACGCCGGGAATCCGAAAGATCATGTCGAAGAGCCAGGTCGCCGCCAACCTCAACCTGTCGGTGCCCTTGCTGGCACCCCAGCGTTGGGTGCAGTGGTCACAGGCCGCCTCCAACCTCCGCACCAGCGAGGCGAGCAACCAGGATGTTCGCCGGGCGGTGGCGCTGACGGTGGCGCGCGCCTATCTGACGGTGATCGCGCAGAAGCGCACGGTGGACACCAACAACCGCGCGGTGGCCACGGATCGCGCTCACTTCGAATACGCCCACACCCGCCTCGTGGGCGGGGTCGGTAACCGTGTCGATGAAGTCCGCGCTGCGCAGCAGTTGGCCTCCGACGAAACCCGGCTGGCCTCCAGCTACACAGCGCTGGCGCGCGCGCGCGAGGCGCTGGCCGTGCTCGTGGGTCAGGATCGACCTGTGGACGTTTTCGACGATGTCAGCTTGGGCGCGGCCAGCACGGATGCCGAGGAGGCCCTCACCAAACGCAAGGATGTCCTGGCGGCCAAGGCCCGCCTCAACAGTGCCGAAAAGATCAAACGTGAGAGCTGGGCTGACTACACCCCCACCTTGACCGGGCAGTTCGTGCCCTTCTTCCAGAACCCCTCGTCGTTCACGACCCCCGAGACAGGGTGGCAAGCCTTGGTCGTTCTGAACTTCCCGCTGATAGAAGGTGGACTACGTCGTGGTCAGTTGCACGAGCGCACGGCGCTGGTTTCGCAGGCGCGCGCCCACTACGAGGCTCTCACGCGCCAGACACGTTCGGATATCCGCCTGGCCGTGGAATCCATCCGTCGCGCGGAGCAAGCCCTGGCCTCCGCCACGCGCGCCGCGAGCCTGGCGCATGAGGCCCTGTCACTCTCCACCCTGGCCTATCAGGCCGGCGCGACCACCAACATCGAGGTCATCGACGCTGAACGCCGTGCGCTCGATGCGGACACGGCCGTGGTCCTCGCGGAGGACAGTCTACGCCAGGCTCGCCTGGACCTGCTGGCGGCCGCGGGCCAATTCCCGTGATCGCACGCACGCTCCGCTCTACGGCCCGGCCTCTGGCAAGCCGGCCAGGACCTTGTCGATCACCTCGATGAAGGCGGACAAGGGTTGCGCGCCCACGACGCGGTAGCCGCCGATGAAGAAGGTCGGCGTGGCATCCACTCCCGAGGAAACAGCGAGACTCGTCTGTTCGGCCACCTGATCCGCGATCTCCTGGCTGGCGCGGTCGGCGCCGAACCGAGTCAGGTCCAGGCCGATGGCGGCGGCGTGACCTTCCAGATCCGCGTCGGACAGGGCCGTCTGGTTGGCGAACATCCGATCGTGCATGGCCCAGGCCTGGCCTTGCCGGTCTGCCGCCAGGAAAGCCTTGGCACAGGGCAAGGCACGCTCGTGAAAGGAAAGCGGAGCATTCACGAAGGCCAGGGCGAGATCACGCGGATAAGCAGCCAGCACACTCTCGATGGTGGGCTGGGCCTTTCCGCAGTAGGGGCACTGGAAATCCGCGAACTCGATCATGGTCACACGCGCGGACGCCGGGCCCTTGCGCGGGACCGAGGCGGGCACGGTGACACGCGCGGCGTTCGGATCCTCGACGACATAGGGTTGCTCACTGACCCGCACACATCCCGCGGCCAGGAGCAACCCCAGCATGGTCGTGAGCGGCAACCGGCGCGGCATGTCCGGGCTTTCTAAATCATCGTTCATGATTCTGGAACACCCGGGCTCAAGCGGCGGCTCGAA
>CAZHUY010000209.1:0-10780 GCA_964535465.1 uncultured Myxococcales bacterium | reverse complement strand
CGCGAACGGAAGATCGTGACAACTTCCCTTTGGTGCCCGATCCCCAGGAGTTCTTCGGCGCTCGAGCGCCCGGTGAGCGCTAGGGCGCCGACTTGGTGCGGGCTTGCACGCGCGCCACGATCTCCAGCCCCTTGCGGGCGCTGTCACGCACCGAGGGCGCGCGATCGTTTTCCGCCGAACGAAACAGTTGATCGGCGCGCGACCATTCTTGTGATTCGACCAGCATCCAGCCCAGCATGACCGAGACCTCGCCCAGGCGAGGCGAGCCGGGATGGCGGCGCAGGAAGGATTCCATAGCGGCGCGGGCCTTGCCGGTCTGTCCGTGGCGGGCCAGGGCCACCGCCTCCCAGTAGCGCGCATCCACGGCCAGCGACGAGGCGGGCGCGATCTCGGCGGCGCGTTTCATGGACTCGGCGGCACGCGCGTAGTGGGACGCACGCAGGGACTCCCATCCCTCGGCGTAGGCCTGCTCGGCCGCGCTCGGGGTGCGTGCCTCGGGCGCGGCGGGCGCGACGGGGGCGACGGGCGCGACGGAGGGCGCAACGGCGGGGGTGACGACCTGAACTTTGCGCGTTGGCGTGGGTCGACGAGCGCTCTTGTCCGGCGAGCCCTTGAGCAGGGGTTTGGCGATGGAATCGTCGAGCAAGGGCGACGACACGACGGAGGGCTCGGGCGTGGGCTCGGGCTCGGGCGCGGGTGACACCCGGGTCGTCTGGGTCGTCACGGGATTGTGCTCGCCAGCGCCGGTTCTCAGCCAAGGCAAGACCACGGAGTTCACCGCCGCGAACACGCCCGCGGCCCCCAGCAGCCCGACCACGCACGCCGCCGCCTGGACCCAGCGTCGCGGAGTCCGCTGACCGGGGCGCGCGACGTTGAACATCAGGGCATTGCGGATCTTCAGTCGATCCTCGGGGCTCGGCGCCTGGTAAGGGATCTGCTTGGCCGCCTCGATGGCCTGTTGGGTGGCGCCCCACTCCGCCTGGCAGTACGGGCACGCGTCCAGGTGGACGCGCAGCTCGGGAACCTCTTCCGGGTTCACGGTGCGCGCGATCTCGGCGAACCGGATGCATGTCGGACCGCCGCTCATGCTCGCCCTCCTTCCACCGCGCTCCGCAGCGCCCGGCGAGCCTCGAACAGACGCCGCCCCAGGGTTCCCGGTCTGACATCCAAGGCCGCGGCCGCATCAGCGCCCGACATCTCTTCCAGATCGCACAGCACGAAGGCCGCGCGCAGGTCATAGGGCAGTTGCGCAAGGGCCACGCCCACCCGCTCTACCGCCTGGCGATGCTCGGCCGCGGAGTCGGGCGTCCGGCCAGGGGCAGGCTCGCGTTCCGCCCAGGTACGCAGGAAGGACCGCCGGCGCACCTGGTCGCGGATGTGATGGCGGCCCACGTTGGCCGCGATGCCGAACAACCAGGTCTTTACCGAAGATTGCCCGCGGAAGCGGCCTACCGAGCGCAACGCCTCGAGGAAGGTGGTGTGAACCATGTCGTCCACATCGGCGTGGCCCGCGCCCACCACGCGCGAAAGGAAACGATGGACCGCCTCGCAGTAGCGGTCGAACAGCTCGGCCATGGCCGCCTGGTCGTTCATGGCGCAAGCGGCGACCAGCACCTGGTCCGTGGCCTGCGAAAGCCAGGGCGCCTTGCGCTGGAAGGGAACGACCTTGCCTTCAGGCGGCGTGTTCATGGGAGCTTGGCTGCCGGCCATCGCATGTCGTCGTACAGCATGAAGAGGACCAGGCGAGAAAGTCATTCTACTGAATCCTTGGTGCCCCCGGCCCACGACTTCTTCGGAGAATTTCGTCAGGGACCGGCTCCCATGCCCCCATAGCGGAGGCCCAACTCGATGCGCATGAAGCCCAAGGGCTCGCCCGGCAACACGAATCCGCTGGAATCGAGATCCCCGGTGTGGGCCAGGGGGAGCACATCGGCCCACAGGCTCGCGTCCAGGGACAGGTCCCCGAAGAGCGGCCACGACAAGAAGAGGTGGGTCGCGGTGCGTAGGCCGATCGATGTGGCGCTGCCGGTGTGATCCCCCAGCGCCGCGCGCGTTGACTGCCACCCCACCCCCACCCCCCGTCCTGGCCCGAAGGTGCCAGCCCCGATGCGCAACGGCAGATCCAGGGTGGCCAGGGCCCCGGCCCCCATCCTGGTCAGTTGGCGCGGCAGCGAAGGATCCGTGTCCTGGCAGGCCGCCCCACCCTCGGGAGCGTAGCGAGCCCCGACCTCTCCGGCCCAGGCGGTGTCGCCGACAAAGTGGGTCTGCACGCCCAGGCAGAACCAACCCACGCGCACGCACGCACCCACGCTGGCGCCCAACCACAGACTGTTGTCGGTGGCGAGCGAGATCTGCGACGCCACCACCACGCTGGTGGCGCGAGAGACCGGGGCAGGTGGGGGCGGAGCCCGTGGCGGAGTCGTGGGCCATGCCACCGGCGTCACCACCGCGTGGGGCTGCAAGAGCGGGTTGGCCAAATCTTCGCGCATCCAGGATTCCACCACCACCGCGCCCACCTCGGGCGTGGCGGCCGCGCGCTCGACCACGTTGCCGTTGCGGTCGCGGATGAAGATGCGCAACCCCGCCGGGTCGGGCTGCACCTGCAGGTGTACCGCGCCTTGCGCATCGGGCGGCAGCACCGCGATTCCCCGCTCGGCCAACGAGCGCTGCATGGCCGCCACCAATTGCTCATCCCCGGCCAAGGTGACCATGCCCGTCTCCGGAGAACCGGCGGACGTCTGCGCGAGCAAGAGCAGCAAGACCAAGACGGTCATGGTGGTCCCCCAGAATACGGGTGCGCGGGCCGGCTGCAAAGGACGTGTATCGATCGGGTTCGCCGCCCGCGCCTCAGCAGCGGCCCAGCGACGGTCGTGATTCAGCGATCTTCAGACAGTCGGGAGAGACGGTGCGGTTCGATGGTCACGGCCAGAGGCAAGTGCGGCCACGTGGTACCTGCGAAACACCTGAATGATCTCGGCCTGGCCAACGCCCTCCGCGGCGAGTTGTGGCCACTGGTCGAAGATGCTGGTCTCGGGGGGCAACACGGTCAGATCCCGGTTCTTGTGGAAGAAGCGCGTCGCGTGGGCATGCGCCTCCTCCAAGGCCATGGTGGCGTGTCGCCAGCGGCCCTGGTGCCAGGCGAAGCCATGTTGCCGGGCCGCAGGCAGGCGATCCTCGCCAGGCAAGGGGGTCCAGATGTTGACCTTGACCAGGTCGGGTTGCACACGGCACAGATAGTCGACGGTCTGACGAACGGTTGCCTCGGTCTCCCCGTACGAACCCAGGACGACGGAGAGGACCACGGCGACGCCCGCACTCCTCAGCAGGCCTACATTCTCGCTCAAGCGCGCGAGGTCCATGGGCTTGCCCAGCGTCGCAAGCACGCGAGGCGACGCCGATTCGACCCCGATGGAAACGAAGTCGCAGCGCGAGCCCGCAAGGGCGTCAATGTCGCCCTGGCAGAGCTGATCGCCTCGCGCGAAACAACACCAGCGTAGGTTGGCGCGTCGAAGGCCATCGACGATGGCCATGAAGCGCCCCTGGTCATGATTCAGGCAATCGTCCGCCATGCGCAGGAAGCGCAAGGGAACGCTGCGCCGGGCGGACGCAATCTGGTCCAGGTTGTTCTGCACCCAGGCGAGCGGGTTGGCGGAGTACCCGCGCTGCATGAAGCTGTAGCAACAGAACGCACAGCGGTGGGGGCAACCGACGGAAGCCAGCAGGGCGGAATGGGGGCACTGCAATTCCTGGGGGTAGCCGTGCACGGAATAGTCGGCCGGCAAAGGCCGCGGCGCCTCGTCCACCACCACCCGAGCGGTGTCCGTGGCACCATGGAGGATGTCGGGCAGACCACTCAGACCGCCGGCGGAGACCACGAGCGAATCGATGGGACGATCGAGCAGGGCTTGATAGCGACGCGGTTTCCCGGCCTTCATGGCCAGATAGGCGCGATAAACGCCCAAGCCACCCACGACGATCTTGGCTTCCGGGTGGTGGGAGCGGATGAAGCCGAGTGTCTGGTCGAGGAGGGTTTCGTAGTGACCACCCTCGAAGGTGGTCGAGAGCACGAACCAGTCGAAGCGCTCTCGCGCCGGGCGGGCGACGAGTTGTCTGCCGCTGTTGACCAGCGTGACGCGAAACCCGTGCCGTGCGAGGTAGTTTCCGATCACCACGCCGTTCATGTAGACGTGGCGGTCGCCGCGAAGCTGGTCCACGGGACCTGCGCGGCTGGCCAGGTGATGGTCGAGCACATCGAGGGGTTGCCCCCGCCACCAGAGCAGGTTGTCGTTCCAGTAGCCGCGATGGATTTCAGACAGAGAGGCGACCTTCTCGGCGTAGGACCGCTCACCCAGGCACGACACCACGCAGACGGCGAGGCTCACGACGAGACGAGCTCCCGCAGATACTCGACCGCCCACCCGTGCAGTTGCTCGGCCGCCTGGCGGATTCCGCCACAATCGGGGGGAGGTGCGGTGACGGTGCTGCCAGGACGGTTGCCTTGCCAGGCCAGGCACGCGCCTCCGCACAGGTAGCGAACCGCACAGCGCCGGCACTTGGGATTGTCGTCCACCGTCAGCTGGCACAAGTGGGCGTAGGTTGGTGAGCCCACGATGGCCGCCAGGCCGGCGTCGACGTTGCCCAGCCGCGCCTCGGGCCAGTGGCAGGCGTAGCACGGGTAGCAATCGCCATCAGGATCGACGTGCAGCTTCCCCAACAAACAACGTCGCCGCGGAGAGAACTCGGCCAGCGCCTGCCGACGTCGCCACAGCTCCGGCCCCAGGTTCTTGGAGAGCGGCGACAGCGCTTGCCGGGCGCCGCGACCGATGGGAAGCAAGGGCAGCGCGACCACCTCGCAGACGCCCAGCTCGCGCGCCACCTGCTCGACATGCCGGCGTGCCCTCTGTCCCTCGGACGTCGCCCACTCTTGCATGGTGTGTCCGAGTTTGACGCGGGCGCCAAGCCGTGTGAGCTGCTCGAGGTTCTCCAGCGTGCGGCGGTAGGATCCCGGACCGCGACGACGATCGTGGGTCGATTCATCCCCGTCAAGGCTCACCCCGATGGTGGTGAAGGCGGCCTCGAGGCGTTCGAGCTCGTCGCGGGAGCGTGGCGAAGAGAGGCTGGTCGACAGAAAGATGTCAGGCCGTGCCGCTCCTTGACGCAGAGGCGTGAGCGCCTCGACCAGGCTCCAGAACTGGCTGTGCGCCAGCGGCTCACCCCCGGTGATTGTGACGTTGGAGCCCAGGCGCGTCGCCTCGCTGACCACGGCCAGCACGGTCTCTATCGCCATCTCGCCCTCGCGAGCGGGACCCGCCTCGGCGTAGCAGTGCAGACACGCGTTGGGGCATCGGGTGGTGATATGGAGAAATAAGTCGTTCAGCGCAACCCGACGCGGACGGAACAGGTGCGCGCGAACCCGTACCAGTTGGCGCCTGGCCATTGCATGGTGGCGCGCCACGCCCAGGGTGCACAGGCGCTCGGCCGCTTGCTCCAGGTCGTCGGTCTCCGCGAGGGCGACCGCGCCCACCACGCCTTGATAAGCTCGGGTGATGCGCAGAGGATGTGGCTTGTCCTTGGCCACGTCGATGAGCGGGCCTCTGCGGTACAAGGGGTGCTCGCCCACCTCAGGCGGCGACGCCTCGATGGCGCGCAGATTGTCCGGGCAGGTGATCTCCTCGGTGAGCCGGCGACGCAGGTGAGAGAAGGCCTGCCGATACGAGACGCAGTAGGGATCGCAACGGGCGTGGTCCCCGGCGCGCAGCATGTTGGTGTAGCAGCCGGACCTGCAGGCGGCGAAGTGCTCGCAAGCGCGTTCCTGGCACCAGGCCGCGGCCTGCTCGATGCGCTCGCGCAGAGCGCGCCCCACGGGCGAAAGATAGAGCGGTTGTCCCGGGGGGGCGCTTGCCACGTGCCCCAGACGATAGCGTTCGACCCCGCACAGGCGGTGACAGGGGAAGAGATCGCCGTGAGGCGAGATGGAGGCATGTTGGCCCAGGCAATCGGTGAAGGTGCAGACGTCGCCGTGCCCGGAGAAGATGCTTTTGCACAAGTTGTCGAGCCCGGCGATCTGGATGCGCGGCGCGAGCTTGATGTAGGCATCGAGCATCTCGACCAGGAGGGCGCCCCAGCGCTCGGGGGTCACCGCGCGCTGGTCGCTGCGGCCCTCGGCCGCGGGCAGGACCGGACGGATGATGAAACTGAGGTCCAGATCGAGGAAGAAGTCGAAGACCTCGGGCCAACGGTGCACCTGCTGGGCCGAGAGCGTGGCGATGGCGCCGGACAGGATGCCCTGGCTGCGCGCGAGTTGGATGCCGGCCATGGTTTTTTCGAAGTAGCCGGCGCCGCGCTGGACATCGCAGATCGACTTGGGACCGTCGAGGCTGGTGCCGATGCGAAAGTCCGCCTGCGCGAAAAGCTCGGCATGTTCCCTGTCGAGAAGCCACAGGTTGCTTTGGATGCCGATGTGCCGTTCTCGACGCGTGAACCTCTGCTCCAGTGCCCGCGTGGCGTGTCGCCAGTAGGCGAAACCTGCCGCCAGGGGCTCGCCACCGTGGAAGAGGATCTTGATCCCACTCTCCTTGTCCGCCAACGCGGAGGCGCGAACGTAATCCAGCGACTGGTCAAGCACCTCGGGCGCCATGACCTTGGCGTCGTGGGCCATGAAGCAGTACGAGCAACGAGCCGGACAGTCGAGCGTCGGGGTCAGGATGAACATCGCGGAACGTGCAGGCGCGAGCGTTAGTCGCGGCACTCCCACGAGCTGTCGATGTGGTCGTGGTGGTCGGAGTGGTCGGAATAGGTCAGCCGGGTGACGACCTTCTGCATGGCCTCGTCAATCTGCACGTCTCGGTTCTTTGTCATCAAGGCCTGGATGGCGTAGGCGGCTGTGTGGCGCTCGGAGCCGTCCTTCGATTGCAGAGCAGCGAGCAGGACTTGCAGACCCGCGGCGTGCCCGTGACGGCCCAGGGCATCCGCCGCGGCGAGGCGGATCTGGGTGTTGGTTGCCGCGAGGAGCGCCTCGACCGAGGCGTTGTCCCCGCGTTTGATGAGGGGGATGGCCACCGTCGCAAAAGTCGCGGGATCCTGACACTGGAGGACCGCTCGCAGGTCATCGGCCAACCCGCGCTTGACGATGCGCTCGGCCGCCTCCCTGCGTACCTCTGGTTGCTTGGCTGATTGCGCGATATCGAGCAGAGCGACCCCATCGGCGATGCGCTCCAGCGCGACTCGGTACACCTCGCGCGAGCTGACGATCTTGGCGAGGTCGAGCAGAAGCTTCTGGTCCGTGATACGTGCGACAGCAGCCTCTCGAACCCCCGTGTCGTGATCGCTTCCCGCTACACGTGCCAGAATTCCTTCATCGCTGATGCGGTCGACAGCGGCCTTGCGGACCGTCGCCTCGGAGTCGCTCTGGGCCACCTCGGAAAAAACCGCTGGGTCGTCCAGACGCCCGAGCGCCTGCAAACGCAGCCGGGAATGGCGGTCGGTCCGCGCCACATGGGCGAGGATCTGCGGGGCGGCCACTTTCGCGAAGGCCGTTTGGCGGACGTCGACGTCGCCATCGTTCTTGACGATCTGGGTGAGGACCTCCTGGTCGGTGATGCGTTCGACGGCGGCCTTGCGTAGCTCTGCGGTCTTGTCGGTTCTGGCCACCTCGGCGAGAACCTGCGGGTCGCTGATGCGGCCGAGGGCGGCCTTGCGCACCTCATCGTAGCGGTTGTTCCTTGCGATCTTGACCAGACGGTTCTGTTGCTCGATCCCTGCAACGGCTTTGCACCGTATGGTCGACGAGGGGTGTCGCAGCGGGAAGAGTCGGTACCACAGGATGACCAGTCCGCGGAGGGCGGCTGGGATGCCCAACACGACGGCCAAGATCGCCCCATACCAGGACAGCCAGGGCAAGGGCCACAGGGTCGGCCCCAGCATCCACGCCAGGGTGGCCACGGAGACATAGGGCACGAAGAGCTTCCAACGTTTGTCGCCGTACCTGGCCAGCCTCTCGTGCAAGATGGCGAGCACCACGTGGGGGATGAGGAGTCTCCCCCTGAACCCTTTGGAGTCCGTGGATTCAAAGGCCTCCCAGAACAGCAGTCTTCGATGACAGTCTCGCTCTTTCCAGAACAGGAGACACAAGCCTGCCGTGGTGGCGGGAACCAGGAGAATGAATCCGATGACCCACTCTCCGGCGGCAGCCCTCGCCGCCCACCCGCCGGCAGGCGCCAACCAGCGGATGAGAAAGCCGGCCGTCATGATGACCGGCGGAATACCCCACACCCACCATCCCGCCCCGTCGCGAAAGTGTCGGTCATACTCCGTCTTCTCCAGTCGCCTCTCCGCCAGCACGGCCAGCATGTGGCCGGCTGCGCTCGGTGCGATGCCCTGCAGGAGCAAGGTGTTGATGATGGTGCGCGCGAAGGTCTCATTGACGGCGAGGACCACCCCCAACAGGACCACGCCGATGACGACCCATACGGATGCGTCTTCGGCTTTCTTCACGAGCACGAGATCCGCGATCACGATCCCCGCCACCACGAGCAGCAGCAGGATGCTCGACCACCACGCGTGCGCGGCCCAAGCGGCCAAGGATAGAGTCCAGTTCATCGCGAGTTGTTCCCCCTGGGACAACTACCACGTCTGTCGCATGGAGATCAGATCCCCGTGTCGGTCTCGATGCCGTCGCATGGGCACGCCCCGCCGGGGGGTCACTGGCACAGGGTGTTGCGATACATGTTCCAGCGGACCTCGCCATCGTTCTCCTCGACCACACCCACGTCCAGCCTTCCGTCGCCCGTCAGATCGGCCAACACCATGGGGCCTCCATACACCATGCCGTAGCCCAGACTCTCTCCAAAGTCGCCATTCCCCTGACCCAGCATGATGAACAAACTGGATCCTCTCCGAATGACCGCCAGGTCGGCCCCTCCATCCGCGTTCACGTCGCCGAGCCCCAGCACGCTCTCGGGCTGAAAATCGACGGCTGTGTCGCGCCACGGTCCGCGCAGGCCGGCGCCCCCCAAGAACACGCTGACGACTGATCCAATGGATCTCGGCCTCGGGGAAGCTGCCGTCGCCGCGGTTTTGCAGCACGGTGATGTTCTCGCAATCGTCGTTGAGCAAGGCCAGGTCGTCCCGCCCGTCCCGGTTGGTGTCGCCTTTGATGAGGCCATAGCTCGGGCACGCCTCGGCCGGGCCGGCGGGGTAATCCGCTGGGGCGGAGAAGCTGCCGCCGCCTTGATTGAGCAGGATGCTGACCGCGCGACCGGTTGACAGGGCCAGGTCGGGCCTTGCGTCGCCGTTGAATTCGCCGATGACGATCGAGCGGGCGGGGCTATCAACGGTTCGTGAGGTGAACCCGCCATCGCCGGTCCCGAAGAGCAGGACGACCGCGTCCGATGTCCTGTCCAGGGTCACGGCCAGGTCGCCCCGGCCATCGCCGTTCAGATCGCCTGCCGCCAAGGATCGCGGCATCTCTCCGAGCTCGTGCCTCTTCCCCGTCACGAACGTGCCATCGCCACGGTTGATGAACAGGCTCAGCAGGCTCGAATCGAAGCTGGTCACGGCGATGTCGGCCATCGGCATCGAGATCTCCGATGGCGATGGTTCTTGGGCTTTCGGAGAGATGCGAGACCGGCAGACCACCCAGGGTGAAGAGCCCGGGTGTGCAGTTAGGGTTGCGGCCGGCATCCGTGTGCGTGTCGCCGGTTCTGTGGTCGAGGGGGTCGAGCGCGGTTCGCCCGCAGCCCGCAAGCGACATCAGAAGAATGAGTTGCACCAAGTGGCGTCGCATCACGAGCCAGTGCGGCTGGCGCTGGTCGGCCGGTCAATGCGCCGCGCAGGCGTCTTCGCGTGCCAGCCCCAGTTCCTCCCAGAGAAAGTCGAGGCTGATGCGGCACGCGGGCGTGATGATGGTGTTTTCGATCCTCTCCTTGAAGAGCAACTCTTGGCGAAGCGCGGGTCGCAGCTCGGGAAGGCGGGCCGCTTGCCTGGGCGTCACGCCACCCAGCGCCACGCAGGATTCATCCAGCCAGAGCAGGTTCAGCTCGCGCTTGTAGCGCATGATGCCCTCGCGCCCTTCTACGGTGGAGGGATTCATGCCCTCACCCGTGTCCAGACGGGTCACCACGAAGGTGCCGTTGCCCAGAGGATCATCCACCAGGCAACACCGTTTGAACTTGCGACCGCTACCGCAGGGACAGGGGCTGTTTCGGCTGGGAATCGGCATCATGGGGGAACCTCCAATCACCGGCAAAGCGCCGGATGCCCTGGTATCGGTTCCCCCTTCGCGCGGTTGCCTCCCTATGCGGTTTTTTGCTGATTGTTGGCTCATTGCTGCCGTGACGCGCCCTCGCGTGTCCCGCTTTCTCCAAACTGCGCTAGCCTCTCCAGAGATGCGACTTTGCGAAAACCTCCCAACCGGCGGGCACTCATGGATTGGTGCGCCTGCCATGGAAAGGTCATGAGACTCGCATCGCTGTTCGTTCTTGCTGTGTGCCTGCCGGCCACCAGTGGATGTCGATCGCACAACGTCAAGGCATCCAACAGCGAATGCGATGGCAGCGCTGGCGTGCAATCCGGTAACAGCGGTCAGGGAGGAAACGGCGGCGCGATCCTCAGAATCCCCGACGGAGGCAGCGGGGATGCTTGCGTTCGCCTCGACCGGACGGCGTGCACGACCGCGGCGGGATTCTACTGCGGAAAGATCGGCGACGGATGCAACGGCGAGATCGATTGTGGCGACAACTGTCCCAACGGATGGATCTGCGATGCCCGAACCCACGTGTGC
>CAZHUY010000208.1:0-10876 GCA_964535465.1 uncultured Myxococcales bacterium | reverse complement strand
GGGAACCCTCCCAGGGTTCCCATCAACAATAAGAAAAAGGCCGCGTTCCCGAAGGAGCGCGGCCTTTCTGTTGCGGGCCGCCCGCGCGGGCGGCCCTTGCTGTTGACTACATGGTGCCCAGAGCCGGGCAGGACGACTCGCCTGTCTCGGTGGTCGGCAAGGCGCAGGTCAGGCACTTCATGTCCAGGTAGGTGCCGGGAGGTGCATTGCCATTACCCGGGCGCAGCGCCGTGATCTTCTGGTTATTGAAGGCATCGGGACAGCCCGAGTTCTTGTTGCCGTCGTAGATCAGGTACCAGCAGGGCCGGTGAGCCTCATCATCGGGGATGGCGGCTCTGATCTGTTCCAGGGACCAGGTGGGATTCACGGTGTTGCCATTCGGATCCTTGCACTCACTCAGGCGATCTTCCTGATAGCCGCTGAGAAGACAGCCCGTGCCCTTTTGCCCTGGTGTGTCGCAGATCTTCTGGTCGATGACCTGGCACTCGGGTTGAACCTGCTCGATGTTCGGATCGCGGTCGATGAGCGGGTAGGCCACGCAGCCGGGCTTCAGCTTCCTCACGATGGCGTCGCCGATCTGCTTCATGGCATCCTTGAAGTTGTCCGTGCTGCAGAGGCTGAAGACCCCCTGCCCGTTCTCGTTGAAGCCGTCGATAAACTTCTTCAGGCGGTAGCCGCCGTAGGCCTTGTAGATTTCGCCGTCGGCGGACGTCTCGCTGGGGACGCTGCAGATGGGCATGTAATCCCAAAGATTCTTCTGCTCTTTCGATGTCTCGTCTTTTCCGATCCTGTACTCGACGCTATCCAGCTTGCCGCCCTCGGGCCACCCGATGATACCCGACACCAGGATTTGCTCGGCGGGACGATCCTTGACCTGCTTCACATGGTCGATCATGTCGCGAACGCGGATGAGCGGGAGCTCCTCGTACGTGGGATCCAGTTCCTTTGAACCTTCCGGCGGAGGCTTTCGTACGATGTCCTTGGCTTCACAATCCGCGAAATTGGCTTTGAACCCGCTGCCCGAGTAGCCAACGCCCGGATCGTAGTCGGGAATGGGCTTGAGATTCCCATCCTTGTCCTTGCACACATGCCCGCGAGTGGCACAGCGAAGGCTGGAGGTGTCGCCCAACGTGCGCGGCCAGAACATGCCGCCATTCGTGTCGCTGGTGGGATCCGCGGAGCAGTCGTCCTCATCTGCGATGAGCACCACGGCGAGATAGGCCTTGCGGCGGAGGAAATCCATATTCTGCGGGTTGATTTCCTTCGCCGGGTTGAGCGCCACTCGGACCGATTGCAGCGGGTGCTCGTACCCACACCCTCTGGTGCCCACGCCCTTGGCCAGGCAGGAGAAGACGTCGGCGAGGCTGCCCTCGTAGTTCCTGGTCCGGGTCACGCCGTCGTCGTTCTGGGTGTCCTCTATCCAGCGCGTGCCCGAGTTCATGCCACAGCCCTCTTTGTCACCTGCCTTGAGATGACTGACCGTGGCGAACTCGTTGTAGAACGAGGTCGCCTCGCTGGGGGGGGGCACGGTGGGATCATTGCCCCACAGCTTGCCCATGTTGCCCAGCACGACGCTGCAGTTGCCGCCCGCTTCGCCGCCGCCGGCGCCCACGTCGCTGCTGACCACGCCCACGCGAACGTCAGGCAGGCCGCCCTCGAGTTGTTCCAGAGCCTTGATCATCTCGGGGAAGTTCCTGGCCAAGGCTTGCTGCTTGGGGTCCATTGAGGGCGAGTTGTCGATCACGAACAGGATGTCGACAGCGCGCTCGGGAGTGACGAGGATCTTGAAATCTGTTTCTTGTTGTGGGTTCGGCTTGGGCTGCTGCAGGTCGTGCGCGTTGCAGGCCCAAAGGGCGAGGGTGAAGGTTGGAAAGGCCAACCCCCAGCGGATGTATTGCCATCGGACCAAGCGCGAAAGCCGAGATGAATGTCGGGCCATGGAAAGCCTCCTCATGGACGTGCCTGACTGCGGGTGCATTTCGAAGCTACCTTACAGCAAGTTTTGGGCCGTTGTGAATCATAGTTTGTTATCGAAATCACTAGGCAAAGTCGCTAGCGTGCGCCAACCTGGTTGGCCGTTGGTGCCATCGGGGTTGCCTGGGCGTCCGGCGGGGGTGGGGCGATCCGCCGGGGCTCGCCTGGGACGTTGGGGGCTTCGCTCCCGGCCGCCAGAGGGGAGGGTGAGGCATCGGGGATGGCCGGGATGTCCGGGGGGAGGGGAGGCCCCTGGACCACCGCGGGTGCCGCCAGCTTGGCCTTGTGGGCGACGATCCAGTCGGCCACGCGAGCCACATCGCCAAAGCGGGTGAGCTTGCCTTCGGTGCCCAGCAGGGCCATGCCGTAGCTGCGGTTGTCGATGCGAACCGCGATGACCAGGCAGTAGCGGGCGGCATCGTTGTACCCGGTCTTGCCGCCCAGGTCCTGCACTCCGGCACGAATGGCCGGGCGGTGCGTGCTGACGTACTTGATGGCTGGTCGACCCACCGGATGAGCGTCGTATTCCGGTTTGCGCAGGGTGGGGCCCAGGATGGGGTGGGCCATGGCCGCGCGCAGGAGCTGGATGGTTTCCCTGGGCGTCGACGCGTTCTCCGGGGACAACCCGGTGGGTTCGCGGAAGCGAGTGGCGCGCAGCTCCAGCTTGGCCACCTTGCGGTTCATGGCGTTGGTCAGTTGGGTGCTGTTGAGACCCACCGCGCGGCCCAAGGCCGATACGGCGCGATTGTCGGAGCCCAGCATCGCCGCGTGCAGGAGATCCCGGTTGGACAGGGTCATGCCCTCGAGCAGGCGCGAGGGAGCGCCCCCGCGGGCGACCTCGGAGTCGACCCTCTTCATGGTGGTCAGCCCGTCGAGGTCCAGGTTGTGGTCCATCACCACCAGGGTCGCGGCCAATTTGGAGATCGAAGCAATGGCGCGCAGTTGGTCGGGCTTGCGGGCGAAGATCTCCTGGCCGCTGTCCAGGTCCACCACCAGGGCGCCCAGGGATTGCACGTTGGGCAGGTTGCCCCTGACCGCGACCACGTGCTTTTCCAGGAAGACCTTCCTCTTGGCCGCCGGCTTCTTGCCCTTGGCGCCCTTCTTGGCGGCGCCTTTCTTGGTGGTCGCCGCCTTGCCCTTCTTGGCGGGCGGGGCCTTCGCCTTCTTGCCGGACGTGGGCTTGCCTTTGGTCTTGGATGCAACCTTTGGCGTGGCCGCCTGCGCGGAAGGGGCAGCCGGGCTTGGCCCCAGGATCAAGGACGCGGCGAGCAGGGACAGGGCGGTGGAGGTCGGGAGTCGCACAGGCGAAGCAGACTATTCAGCGGCGGGGCAATGAGCAACAGATTCGGTGAAGAATGCGGGCTAGAATCGGACGCGTGCCCATCTCGCTGGCCTATTCGGTCGACGCCGACGACGCTTTCATGTTCCATGCCCTGCGTGGCGGTCAGGTGGACGCGCGAGGGCTGAGTTTCACGCACCGTCGCGCCGACACCGCTCGGCTCAACGCGTTGGCCGAGGCCGGGGAAACCGACGTGGTGGCCATCTCGGCCGGGGCCTACCCCAAGGTGGCCGGGCGTTACTTGCTGTTGCCGCATGGGGCCTCGGTGGGTCGGGGCTTTGGGCCGGTGGTGGTGGCCCGGCGTCCCATGAGCCTGGCCGACTTGAAGGGCTGTCGGGTGGGGATCCCCGGACTGTCGACCACGGCCTGGTTGGTGCTGCGTCTGATGCAGGCCGGCCTGCAACCCGTGGTGGTGCCCATCGCCCCCTTCGCCCGCATCTTCGAGTGCCTGGACGACGGCAGCATCGACGCGGCCCTGCTCATTCACGAGGGGCGGCTGGTGTTTCAACAACGCGGTTACGCTTGCATCGCGGACGTGGGCGAGTGGTGGCAGGCGCAGACCGGGTTGCCCTTGCCCTTGGGGGTGAACGTGATTCGTCGCGGGCTGGGCGGCGAGCGCATCGCTCTGGTCTCGGCGGTGTTGCGCGACGCGATCGCCTACGCCCTCGGCCACCGTGACCAGCTCATTCGGATCCTGGCGCGCGAGGATCGGGGAGACGCGGCCTTGGCGGATCCGGAGTTGATCGATCGCTACCTGGGCATGTACGCCAACGAGGATACGCGCGCCATGGCCCCCGACGTGCGCCAGGCCACCACCGTGCTGTTCGAGCGCGCGGCCCAGGCCGGGTTATTGCCGGCGGGGTGCCCGGTAGAGTGGGCGCCCTGATTCGGTGATGAGGGCGCGGGCGGCTCGGCAGGCGGCCGCCGCGGCGGCGCGAGCGTGTGCCTTCCACTGATCATGGGCGGACGGGCCCACCAGGTTGCTGATGCCCAGGATAGCCGCGAAGGGAAGCCCCTGGCGCGCGGCCGCGCGGCCCACGGCGAAGGCCTCCAGGTTTTCCACATCGAGGTCGGAGGGTCGCGGTGCACGGGTGGTGATGCCCAGGGGGCAGGCGACCTGCGCCTCGGGCAGCCCCAGGGCCACGGCCAGCCGGCGCAGGCCGGTCGTGGTCTTCGATGTGGCCGGCAGGATGGCGGGGAAATAGGCGCGCCCCCGCGTGACCTCCTCGGACATCAGGCGCAGCTCGCTTGCCACCACCACATCGCCCATGCCGACCCCGGGCAGGCGACCTGGGTAGCGGCCGGCGGTGCCCACGAAGATCACGGCGTCGGGTTGTACGCGCGCGATGTGCGTGGCTGCGCCCAGGGCGGCCTCGACCAGGCCCACCCCGCATGAGGCGAGGACGATCGAGCACTCGGGCGTCGACCTGAGCGGGCGGCGAAACGGGGACAGCTCGGGCGACCACGCCGACAGCACCAGCCATCGTCGCGGCGAGCGCACGTCCTTCTTCTCCGCTGTGGGGCGCGTTTTGTGTGCCATCGAGGGGGCCCCGGCTTGGCGCGCGGGGTGGTATTGGTATACCTCCTCATGCCTCGCTCGATCCACGCAACAGGGAGAGATCTCATGTCGGCAGTTGGTAGCTCCGGAGGACTTGCTCTTGGCCGAGGCACGCTGGGCGTTCTCTTGCTGGGCTGCCTGGCCTCGCGGGCCCTGGCCGCCGACGTGCCGGCCTCGCCGTTTCGTGGCGCCCGCATTCCCAACGGCGCCGTCGCGGGTGATGCCGACGGTACCGCCATCGAGATGAACCCTGGGCAACTGGGCGCGCTGACTGGCGCGTCCGGCGCCCTGGTGGTGGACCACTGGGATCGCCAGGTGCGCCGGCCGGGGCGCGGCGGGGCCCTGATGCTGGGGGCGCCCTTGGCCTTCGGGACCAGCCTGGGCGCGGGTTTCCACTGGCTGAGGCCCACCCAACCCACCACCATCCACGACTATCAGAAATTGCAGCTTGGCCTGGGCGTGCGCCTGGGGCGTGGCGCCGGCCTCGGCTTCGCCTGGGAGCGCATCTTCAGCTCGGGCATGGCCAGCGTCAACAGCCTCAGCTTCGGCCTGGGTTTGCAGTTCGGGCCCATCCTGTCGGTGGGGGCGGTGGTGCGCGACGTGGGTCGGCCGAACCTGGCCAAGGGCAGCCCCGGCTTGCCTCGTGTCTGGGAGCTGGAGGCGGCCGTGCGTCCCCTGTCCACCGATCGCATCGAGGTGGCCGGCGGCGTGCGCATGCTGCAAGGCCAGGACTTCGTCGCGCTTCCGCATGTGCGCCTGTCAGCGCGTTTGGCGCGCGGGGTGGTGGCCTTCGCCGAGCTGGACTGGCCACGCGAGCGCTCGCCCGCGATCCCGGCGGCCGACTACGCCGCCCTGCTGGGGGTGACGCTGGAGCACGAGCGTTTCGGGGCCACCCTGGCGGGCGTGGGCAATTGGCGTGACGATCAGACGGCGTCGGACTTCGGGCCCGGCGTCTCCGTCATGTTGCGCTCGCTTCCCGCCCGGCGTGGGCCCCTGCTGTCTGGCCGCACGGTGGCCCGGGTGAAGGTGGAGAATCTGCAATCGGACCGCAGCTTCCTGACCTTGCTGGTGCGTCTGCGCCAGCTCGCCGACGATCCCGCGGTGGCGGCCATGCTGCTGCAAATCGAGGAGCCGAAGTTGGGGATGGGGCGCACCGAGGAGTTGCGCGGCGTGATCCTGGAGCTGCGCAGCCGCAAGCCGGTGCTGGCGCATCTGACCAAGGCGGGGACGCGCGAGTACTACCTGGCCAGCGCCTGCGATCTGGTGTTCATCGATCCGGCGGTGGGGCTGGCTTTCAACGGGCTGTCGCAGACCGTGACCTTCTTCAAGAACACCCTGGACCGCGTGGGCGTCGAGGTCGAGCTGGTGCGCATCGCCGAGTACAAGGGCGCCATGGAGCCGTTCGTGCTGACCCAGCAGTCGGCGCCGGTGGCCGCCAACCGCAACGCCGTGCTGGATGACGACTTCGCGCGCATGCTGGCCGGCGTGGCCGAGGCGCGCGCGACGCATGGGCTGGACCAGTCCAAGCTGCGTGGCCTGGTGGATCGGGGCATGCTGTCGCCCGCGGAGGCGCGCGATGCCGGTCTGGTGGACATGGTGGTCGACGAGGACGAGCTGAAGAAGTTCGTGGGCGAGACCCTGGGGCCGCTGCGCGACGCCGACGCTCGGCCACGTGAGGCGGGGCGCTGGCGGCCGCGCCAGGTGGCCGTGGTGCTGGTGGACGGGAACATGGTGGACGGCGACGGCTCGGATTGGCCGTTCCCCTCGGGCGAGGTGGCTTGGTCGGAGCGGATCATCGCCTCGCTGGACGAGGTGGGCCGCGATCCCTCGGTGGCCGCGGTCGTGTTGCGCATCAACAGCCCGGGCGGCTCGGCCCTGGCCGCCGATCGCATCGCGCGGGCCATCGTGCGCCTGCGCAAGACGGGCAAGCCGGTGCTGGCCTCCATGGGCGACGTGGCGGCCTCGGGCGGATACTACGTGGCGGCGCCCACCGAGCGCATCCTGGCCTCGCCCGCGACCCTGACGGGTTCCATCGGGATCTACGGTTTCAAGGTGAACGCCAAGAAGCTCTTCGGATACCTGGGCATGGCCAACGAGACCACCAAACGGGGCGAGCACGCGGACCTCTATGCGACCAGCCGGGCCTGGAGCGAAGAGGAAAGGGCGATCATCTCCGGGCAGATGCGGCACATGTACGAGCGTTTCCTGACCACGGTGGCCGAGGGGCGCAAGATCGCCAGCCAGCGCGTCGACGAGGTGGGGAGGGGGAAGATCTGGACGGGCCACCAGGCGGCGGGCGTGGGCCTGGTGGACGGCATGGGCAGCGTCGTCTACGCCATCGACGAGGCGGCTCGCCGCGCCGGCGTCCCCGTGGGCCCGGGCAGCCTGCCCGAGGTGGTGGTGTTGCCGCGGCCCACGCCTTCGCTGTTGGGGGCGCTGTCGCGGGTCCCGGGGGGACGCGAGGCCATGGAGCTGGTCCTGCCGCTCGTGCAGCAGGGCAGTTCGGGGGTGCTGGCCCGCATGCCCTACGACGTGGAGACCAAGTAGGCGCGCCCCGTGCGTCCCTCCGACGACAAGCGCGTGTTGGTGGCCATGAGCGGGGGAGTGGACTCCTCGGTCACCGCCGCCCTCCTGCGCGACGCGGGTTACGCGGTCACCGGCGTGTTCATCTGCCTGGGCATGGCCGGGGATCCGGACAGCGATACGCGCGGCTGCTGCTCGCCGCAGGACGCGGTCGATGCACGCGCGGTGGCGCACAAGCTGGGCATCGAGCTTTACGTGCTGAACCTGGCCGATGACTTCGTCCCCATCGTCGATTACTTCGTGGACGAGTACCGGCGCGGGCGAACCCCCAACCCTTGCGTGCCGTGCAACGCGCGCATCAAGTTCGGCCGGCTGCTGCGCCACGCGGAGTCCCTGGGCATCGCGCGCGTGGCCACCGGGCACTACGCGCGCCTGGTGGTGCACGAGGGACAGCCGGTCATCTGGCGCAAGTCACCGCGACGCAAGGACCAGTCCTACGTTCTGTTCGGCGTCGCGCGCGCCTCGCTGGGCCGGCTGATGTTTCCCCTGGGCGACATGCCCGACAAACGCGAGGTGCGCGAGCGGGCGCGCGAGCTGGGCCTCGCGGTGCACGACAAGCCCGACAGCCAGGAGATCTGCTTCGTGCCCGACAACGACTACGTGGCCTATCTGCGACGACGCTGTCCCGAGGCTTTGCGCCCCGGCCCCATCGTGGACCAGCAGGGCCGCGTGCTGGGCCAGCACCAGGGCGTGGCCTCGTACACCATCGGCCAGCGCAAGGGCCTGGGGATCGCCAGCGGCTCCCCCCTCTTCGTCACCCACCTGGACGCCGCCGCGGCCCGGGTCACGGTGGGCCCGCGCGCGGCGGTCATGCACCACCACATGCGGGCCAGCGCCGTCAACTGGCACTGCGATCCGCCCGACGAGTTCGAGGCCATCGTGCAGGTCCGCTACAACCACGCGGGCACCCCCGGCCGCGTCCGTCGCACCGGCGTCGATACCTTCGAGGTCGCCTTCCCCGAGCCGGTCGCCGCCATCTCCCCAGGCCAGGCCGCCGTGTGCTACGAGGGAGAGCGGTTGTTGGGAGGCGGCTTCATCGACGAGGCGTGGTAATTGGGGCCCTGCCGGACATGGTGGCCGGTTGTGGCGCAAGCCACGACCAGAACGCCAAGGGCAGAAATCCAGGCAGGTAGAGAAATCCGGGCAGGTAGAGCGTCCTCGGGCTGACTCTTCTCTCTCTGGCGCCGCAGATTCTCCGCATGCTCCAGCGCGCCCCGCCGCTCGAAGCTCCCGAGTCGAAATCCCTATCGTCCGGAAACCCGCGCGACTTTCTGTAGAAGAACAGGCCACGGCCAAGGACGGGTCGGGCAGCGTTGGTGAACGCAGGGATCTGCCCCCGATTGACGCGGCGGCCAGCTTGGGACTGTTGCTGGCGCATTTTCAATGAAACCTCTGCCCTTCTGGCGACACGCAGAGGGTGACGGTCGATGTCTGTCCCGACGCATGCACCAGTGGCGACCACCGCCGTTTCCGTGCCGCGTTCTTTCGACGAGGCATACCGAGCCATGCCCAGGATGCGGCCCACTGGGCGCGCCACCTGGGGGGCCCAGCATCGATGTGGAGGACGCGGTTCAAAAGGTCTTCTTCCTGGTGGTCAGCCGGCGTCTCGACAGCTTTCACGGCGAGGCGCGCTTCTCCACGTGGTTGTTCGAGACCACCCGCAAGGTGGTGGCAACCACCGCCGCAGTCAGCGCTGGCGTTTCTGGCGGACTGACGGAAAGCTGGCCAAGCTCGCCTCGCCGGTGCCGCGAAATCCGGCCGAGCTGGAACGACAGCAGTCCGCCCGACTGTTCGATAGAACGCGAATCGCGCTCGTTCTCTTCGAGAACGAGATGCCGTCGACCCGTGACATCGCCGATCTATGCCACCTGCGCCGGCCCGCCGTGGAGTGCAGTTGCACCGGGCGCGCGAACTCTTTCTTCTGCATCACCAACAGCTCACAAAGAAAGGAAAGTCATGAGTGACTTGCTTCGCGATCCGCCCCGCTGGAAGGACCGCGCCGATCAGGCAAGATTGGTCGAGCGGGCCGCAGGCCAGTTGGTGCGCGCTATGGGCCAGACTGAACCGCTCTCGAGCGCGCAACTGGCGCGCATCGCGAGCCGCGTTCGTGCGCAGCGCTCCACCCCCCCCCAGGTTTTCTCGGACGGGGGACCGCTTTCGCGGAGGGACCCACGCAGCGGGAGACCGCGTAAGCAGAGGTCCACGGAGGCGCAGCCGCTCCGAGGGCACGTCGGAAAGCGAAGCCGTGCACGACTCCAACGCAGGCGATGAGTTCGCGGCTTTCAGATCAGATCTGGACGCAGGCCCGCTCGTTCAGCCGGCAGACCAGCAGGGGTTGCTCTGGATTCTTCCCGGGCGGGGGAGGCCAGGATGGTTTGAGCAGGATCGTCGCCGTGAAGGACCTCAAAGGCAACAGGGACCTCCCAGCGGCGTTGTCGAAGGGCGGCCTTGCCCCTCGGCGCATTTCGCGCCGGCGTGGACCGAGCACGGCGGCGAATACCTAAGGTAAGCCACCGGCTCTGCCGGTGGACTCCCAATTCTCTGCCGTCCCGTCGTGCACACGAAAGGCCGATGAGGCAGGGTGCGCCCGCCTCTCGATCACGAACGGCCCGACTGGTGCAACGAGGCGCGAGGCGGGACCGAAGCCCCTGTGACAGGGTAGCACGGGGGGGGATTACTATCAGACCCCATATTCTAACTGGTTTAGAGGAGCCAACCTATGGTCTTGGGGTGGTGCTTATGCATCCGCGATACAGCTCAGGTATCCCAGCGGTGAATGGACCTCGGTCTACGGCAATGCCGATACATACGCTGGCGAGGCGTCCTGTGGCTACGGCGCTGTTAGGGGCATTTATGGCAGAGCAGACGCCTACGTAAACGCACTCGGACTCATCTGCGCTGACGGCTCCCTGGTTCCTAGCACTCCAGCTGGCGGTAGCGGAGGAACATATTTTGAAGACCGCTGCGCGGCCGATGAGTACGTCACACAAGTCAGACTTCGGACGGGGTCATGGATCGATCGGATTGCAATTCGTTGCGAGCCGTACATTCCCTGACAAGGATCCGACCCTTGAGGAGATGCCCCCGCGGAGACCGGGGGCACTCGAACCTCTTTGGCCCTGGGCGGATTCCGCCCAGAGAATGGGAATGAATGCCCCTTCACCAGAATCTATGGTTTGAACGCGTCGACGAAGAGCCTCTCGTCGAGACAGGGCAGCTCGCGGTCAGCAGCGAGCGCTAGCAACTCGTCGCCAAGGTTCATCAGGACACGGTAGTTGCCAGCGGCATGGAATTCATTGTATCGATTCAGCCCCGTCGGTACCCCCCCCTACAGGCAGGATGATGGCCGCGGCGGGGCGGGCGTGGGTGCCTAGCACTACTGATTGAAAAAGTTGCCAGTCTGCCGGGAAATCGGCGACATC
>CAZHUY010000207.1:0-10891 GCA_964535465.1 uncultured Myxococcales bacterium | reverse complement strand
GCAGAGGGCCGGACGCCAGGACGTGAGAGCCCTTGCGGACAAATTGGCGCGCCACCTTGCCCAGGCCCTTCCAGCAAAGGACGGTGTGCCACTCGGTGCGCTCCTTCTTCGTGCCGTCCTCGTCTCGCCAGCGTTCCGTAGTGGCCACCGAGAGGCGGGTGGGGGCGATCTCGCTGGTGAGCTTTGGGTCCTGTCCGACGAAGCCGATGATCTCCACGCTGTTCTTGGTCATGTTTTTTCTCCGTTTCGCCCTCTGAATTGGGGCACCCCAGAACGCGGGAGCCGGAGCTCCCAAACCCTGCCGCTGCCTTTCTTGGCCAGGAACCAAGACTCGAAGAGCGGCCGAAGGCCGAAGCAGAAGCGGCACGGGTGCAGGGCGCGACAAAGAGGCCCCGCGTGGTGCCCAATGAAGAGGGGAAATGGAGAGGACACAAACCCAAGAACAGGGCTGGTCACATGCTCTCGTCGTGGACGGCCAGGCTCAGCATGAGAAGAAGTCCACGAAAGGGCTCGCTGGTTGTGAACGCGGCGGTGCGAATGGCGCGATGGGCGGCACCGAGGCACGTCCCATTTCCTTTGCCCACCGGCAGCCTGGAAGGCGCGCCTGAATAGTGCGGGCGCTCTCTCGGTCTGGTGCCCGAGCGGGGTTTGCATGCGCAGTTATCGGCGGCAGCGGGCGCGCGGTTTCAGAAAAAACCGCGTCAGTTCGGCACCGACCACAAATCGGCGCGACAGGTGTAACCGCGCGGCCCTTGGAGGCGATAACGGCCTGGAAGGAGATCACATGGCTGACAAAACCAAAGGCCGTCCCAAGACTGACCAGAACCGACCACTCATTTTTCAACGCGCTCGCACCCGGGTCGTGCGCGAAATCCCCCTTTCGGGCAAGACCGCTGAAACTTTGGACCGCTACGTCGAGTGGGCAGCTCTGCAGGTGGACGCCGACAAAGAAGAGACCATGACCTTGACGATCGAGCAGGCCCTGGAGCTGCTGTTCAAGAAAGACCGGCTGTTCCAGGAGTCGATCGAGGATTCCACGGAGACGGGAATACCTGCCGAGCGGCAGGCAACCAGCAACCGTTCCGCAGCCGCTGCACCCGGTCCTGCGGCGCCGGCAACCACTCGGCCAGGTGCGTAGCCATGTGGAAAATGGCTCTGATAGGGCTGGCCATGGCGGGTTGCGCTTCCACCGGATTTCACGAGGGCCGCACCAGCCTGGGCAAGAACGAGCAAGCCTTTCTGCGCGGTCCTAAAGGAAACTCGAAGACTTTTGATCGTTTCTGGCAGGCACCGAATCCGCGCCCATGGGGACTCGTGCAGTGGGATCCCGATCGAAGCTGGGCAGTCCCCGAGGCGCCGAAAGCGCTTCTGCGGGACATCCGGGATCAACTGGGGCGGTTGAACCAGCGCGCCGGCACCGCGGAAAACATCAGCCTGGCTATCACGGTGTACCGCTGGGAGCCGGCGGGCACGTGGCACAAACCAACCGCGTTCTACGAGATGGTTGCCCGCGACCCGCGCGGGAAGATCGTGTGGGCGGTCGATGACACCGTGCGAGCAACGGAGGATCTGGCCAAGACCCTGGCGGACACCCCGAGCGAGATCATCGCCCGCGAGGTGCTGAGGAAGGTGCGGGAGCAGTTCGGATTCTAGGGATCCCTTGCGGAACGCCTATGCGTTCCGCCGCGAATTTGGGGGGCGAGGGTCCGGGTCGTGAGTGGCCCGGACCCGAAGTGGTCAACTCATTCCGCCTCGACCTCGGCGTTTGCCGGCGGGGCGCTGTTCCCGTTGATGCCCAGGATGAAATCGCTGGCTTTCTGCGCCTGGGCAGCCGCGGTGACCACGGCCCGGCTGTCATCGCGTAGGCGCGACAGCCATCCTTTAATGTAGGCGGCCTGCTGGTCGAGCGTCGGTGGGGAGATGCCAGCTTCGGCGCAGAGGAAGGCGGCCGTCATTTCCGCCACCAGCTCTTCGCGCGAATACGATCTATCTGGAGCTCGGGATAGATCGTACTATCCCGAGGACGCGATTATCCCGAGGTACCTGCGAAAATCAGCCGGTTTCCTGGGCCACCCTGCTGGAGCGCTCGGCATAATTCGGAGATCCAAACGCCAGGTCGTGCGTTCACCCTGGCATGATCCCGTTTCATCCAACGGCACCGCCGATTGTCCCAGTCGAGTCGGACGTGGTGCGAGTGTGGCGAGCAAGCGGCAGGACGCCGGCGACCATTCGCGAGTACGTCATGTGGGGCCGACGTTTCTACAAGTACTGCAGCGCCGCGGGCCTCGACCCGATCCGTACGCTGTCTCTCAAGGGCGCGTTCAGGTTTGCCGCCAGCTTCGTTGGAAGTCGCACTCACCACCATCTCGATATGAGCGCAAGACGGCCAGCGCGCGTGGCGCTGCGCGCATGGTCATGTGCGCTGGCTGTTTTGGGACAGCCCGTCCCGGACTGGGCCCCAGCGCATCAGCGTCGGCCGCTACCCACCGGGATCCTTGCCAAGTACCGCGACCAGCGGATCCGGCATGGTGGCGTATCGGAAGCCACATTGATGAAGGATGCCGAAATCGTTTCGGCCTTCTTGGCGCATCTGCGGTCTCGTCACCGCCGCTTGGCGAGTGTGCGCATCGCTGACATTGATTCCTTCGTGGCCGAGATCTCGAGTCGCTGGGCGCGACGCACAGTCTGCACGGCCTGCAGCACGCTTCGGGTGTTTTTCCGGTATCTGGTGCAAACCGGCGAGATCCGAAATGACGTCGCAAGCAGCGTCGTCGCTCCGCGGGTCAAGCCCATGGACCGTCCGCCACGGACACTGCCTTGGTCCGATGCCCGCCGTTTGCTGCGCGCGGTTTCCGTCAAACGGCCGGGTGGCCGACGCGACTACGCGATGTTGCTGTTGATGCTGACCTATGGATTCGGCGCTGGGGAAGTGAAGGCTCTAAAGATCGATGACATCCGATGGGAGGCCGCCATCCTTCGCGTGTGCCGGCCCAAGACCCGTGTCACCGTCGAACTTCCACTCCTGCCGGCCGTCGCGCGAGCTCTCGCAGCCTATCTTCGACATGAGCGGCCCATTCACTGCGCTGCCCAGGAGGTCTTCGTCAGCAAGGCGCTGCCGCACTCCCGGATTTCCTCCGCTGCTTCGATCTACTACATGGTCCAGAAGCACGCTCGGGCGGCGGGTATCGACACGCTCCATCTGGGAAGCCACACCCTTCGCCACACGTACGCCTGCCGACAGATCGACACCGGCGCCAGCGCCAAAGTCGTCGGTGACATCCTCGGCCACCAGTACCCGTCGTCGACCTCGGCCTACATCCGCGTGGCCTTGTCGCGCCTTCGCCAGGTGGCGTTGCCGGTGCCGAGATGACCGCGACATTCAGACGGCCGCTCGCGGCCGACTTCACCGGCTTCCTCGCATTCAAGCGAGGCATCGGCTACCGCTACGAACGCGTGGGCACGATCCTGAAAAGCCTCGCGCAGTTCTTCGACGACGGGGCGGGCCATGACGAGCAGAGGCGACCATTCGACAGCAGGCTTCTTGACTGGGTGGCACTGCGGGCGAAGCGTCAGCGTCCGGTGAGCATCGCGCATGACATCTCAATGGCCCATCAGTTCTGTGTGTACCTGCGACGCCGGTACCCGAATCGCCGCGTCCCAGAACCACTTTGGCCCCGTCTTCCACCAACCTCGCGATTTACGCCCTCCATCTTATCCACCAATGATATCCGCGCCGTCCTTCGCGAGGCGACGAAGCTGCGAAGGCCGGTATTCCGTCGGCACCTCGTCAGGATGCTCGTGCTCGTCCTCTACTGCACCGGCCTCCGACTCGGTGAGGCGCTCCGTCTTCGAATCCGGGACGTCGACCTCAGCAGCGGCGTCTTGTTCATCGCGGAGTCGAAAGGCCGGGTGCGCTGGGTTCCGTTCCACCGGTCGTTGGCGGTCGAGATCGGGCGTTATCTCGTGGTCCGTCGTGCATTCTCGGCGGCTGGCCCTGACGACCGATTCTTCGTCGGAGTGAAACGAGAGAAATCGCGATTGCCGGGCAATACCGCATCGGGGGTGATAACGAAACTCCTGCGGGACGCAGGTCTGAAGCAATCCTCCGGACGGGTTGGGCCCCGCCCCCATGATCTTCGGCATACGTTTGCCGTTCATCGGCTGGCGCGCTGGTATCGGGCAGGCCTGAACCCCCAGAGCCGTCTCCCATGGCTTTCCGCCTACCTGGGGCACACAGACGTGTTCGGGACTGAAAAGTATTTGAACGCAACGCCGCAGTTGCTCGATGGTGCTGCGCGACGATTCCTGCGGCGCTTTCGTCTTCGGCGAGGGCTCCCATGAGATGGGCTTCAGCGCCCCACCTGCTGGCGCTCGTCGAGAGCTACTTCCAGGACCACCTGCAACGTGTCCGGGGCGCAAGCCACCACACGGTTCGCGCGTTCCAGGACAGCCTCCGCCTGTTCTTCACATTTCTGGCTGACAGGTTGGGTCGTCCGGTGGACAAACTCGGCGTCCAAGACATCCGCGCCGAGGCCATTCTCGGCTTCCTCGATCATATCGAATCCGAACGTGGCAACAGTGCCGTCACTCGCAACTGCAGGCTGGCCGCCTTGCGTAGCTTCGCCGCTCACCTTCTTCGCCGTGACATCACCCATGCCGACCAGTACCGGCGGATCCTGGCGATTCCATCGAAGCGCGCTCGACGCCGCGCGGTTTCCTACCTGGAGCCGGAGGAGATGCGCATCCTTCTTGCACAACCTGATCGAAGAACGGCAGGTGGCCGGCGGGACTACGCCCTCTTGCTCTTCCTCTATAATACGGGCGCTCGGGTTGCCGAAGCGTTGGGGCTTCGCCGGCACGATCTCCAACTGGAACGCCCGCGAGTCGTGCGGCTCCGCGGCAAGGGCGGCAAGCAGCGTATTTGCCCGCTCTGGGGAGAGACCGTCATTGCGTTGCGACCCCTCGTTCGAGACGAAGAGGAGGACACCGAGACCTTCGTCTTCCGCAACGCGCGTGGCGGCGCCCTGAGTCGCGACGGCGTCGCATATCTACTTGAGAAGTACGTCCGTGCCGCTGCGAAGCTCAGCCCCGGCCTGGGCCGACAACGAGTGACACCTCACGTGCTACGCCACAGTTGTGCAGTAGGACTCCTCCAGGCGGGCAACGACCTCACCGTTGTTCGCGACTTCCTCGGTCACGCGAGCATCGCCACAACGAACATCTACGTCAGCACCAACCTGCGCATGAAGGCCGATGTGTTGTCGAGCTTCTGGAAGCGCGCCGGACTGGAACCGAGTCGCAGTCGGGCCTGGCAGCCCACACCGAAGCTCATGGCGTTCCTGACTTCGCTTGGCTGCAGCTCTCGTGGAAGGACGGTCTGACCGGGCCTTTGGGGTAGAGAAAACCATCGCACACGGCCAAGCCACATAGTCCTTGGTCTTCCTGCTCACGGAAATTGTGGCAAAGCTCCCACACTCGCGCGGTTGGCTTGTGTCTCCGAACGGACTTCGAACCCATTACCGCCGCGAGCAAGTTGCGCGAGATAGCGGCGGACCCGGACCTGCACACGCTCAGGTCATGGTGGCCCTCGATGGGTTGGGGCCAAGGCCAAGTGGCTACTGGATGGCGTACACATACTGATCGACAGAACCCGCGTAGACCGTTCCGTCTGGGCCGATAGCGGGCGATGAAAAAACCGGGCCTTGGGTTCGAAAAGCCCATTTCTCGACGGCGACGGTTCCCGTCTCCGGTGGGCTGACGGCATATATGTTGCCATCGTTGGCGCCAAAGAACACCGTTCCGTCGGCGCCAACGGCAGGCGCGGACCTAACGCCATGGGCACCGTGATGAAACCATCTCCATCTGAGCTCTCCGAGATTCCCCGTCCGCGGTTTGGCGAGCGCTAACAGATCGCCATCGGTACATCCGACGTAGAGTGCCCCATCAGGCCCGATTGCTGGCGGCCCATCGATGAACCCACAACGCGTTGCATAGCTCCAAACAACCTTGCCTTCCTGTCCGGCTGCTGGCGGACTGACCGCAACCACCCCGTCGCCATTCAGCTCTCGGCCGTACACCGTTCCATCGTCGGCGACCGCTGACGACCAGCCAATGTATTCGGCAGGGAAAGACCACATCAGGGAGCCCCTCGTTCCACGAGTCGGCGGACTGATGCCAGCCAGACCGCCAGCCCCGTCCACATAGATCGTTCCATCAGGGGCTATCGCGGGCGGAGTCTCCTGGCCCGACACCTCGTCGAAGCTCCACCTCAGCACGCCGTTGCTTCCCTTGGGCACCGGGCTGAGCGCACAAAGCTGCGCGCCGGCGACGTAGATGGTTCCGTCAGCGCCGATACTTGGCCCACCGATCGTCGGCCATTCGTGGGATTCCATCTTCGTTCGCGGGACCTGGTAGCTCCATTTGAGGACGCCTTCCTTACCGGTCGCGGGCGGGCTGACCGCGTACAGCTTGTCCGAGGCCACATACACCGTTCCGTCTGCGGCCAAAGCGGGAGATCGCGCCCAATAACCGTTACTATCAGGGATGCGGGCTCCCTCGAAGCGCCACTTGAGAACGCCCTCGGTTCCTGTCGTGGGCGGCGCAAGAGCGTAGAGCGTAAAGTCAGTGGTGAAGACATAGACTGTCCCGTCTTCGCCAAGGATCGGACTGGAATGCACCTGGCTGTCCGTCTTGAAACGCCACTTCAGCTTGCCCTTGTTGCCGCTCGTGTCCACCGGGCTGGACCTGGTGCCCTGCGGATCTCGGCCATAGAGCGGCCATGGATGCCGATTGGGCATCGGCTCGTTTTCGCCGGATTCGTCGCCATTCTCCTGGCCAGGGGCTGGCAGCATGGGGGTTCTTCCACAGGCCGCCAAGAGCACGGCAGCCGTGAGCGTACAGAAGCCCAGACCATTCCGGCTTAGGGAGACAGACATCGTTGCTACCTCTGCCCGTCATCGTGCCGTTTGGGTCAAACGAACGCAAGCATTCCCCTGATGCCTGACCGTCTAGGTAAGGAGACGTCAAGGACAGGGGATCCCAATCCATCCTGATTCCTACATCGTGCGACCAGGTCCCAAGCACGCACCAGTACCGTCGTGACCAGCCGGGCGAGCGACGCCTTGGCTAGAAATCAATAGCGGCTCACCTCGACACTGGGCCATGTCGGCGAGGCGGTCGCAACTGCTCATTATCCCGAGTGACCGGCCGAAAGATCCTTGACCTCTCCGACGCAAAATCATCCAACGAAAAAGCGCTCCAGATAACGTAGCTCTCGGGATAGTACGACTCAGATCCGAAGGCAGCGGTGGCGGCGGCGGTCTCGAACCGACCGAGGCGAGTCGGGTGTCCACTCGCGTGCGCCAACTCATGATACAGCGTGCCGTAGAAGTTCTCGGGCGACGCGAATTGCTGCGGCAATGGGATTTCCACGCGGTCGCGGGACGGGATGTAGCAGGCCTGGTTCCCGCCCAGGTGGACGGTCGGGCCTCGTGACTCGAACCCGGTCACGATCGATTCGCAGGCTTCGATCGGATTGAAAGGCGCCACATCTGGAAGAGCCGGTGCGGTGACGCCCTCGCATTGGTCGAGGTTAAAGACGGTGAAGTAGCGAGCGATCGCGCGGCTGCGGCGGGTGTCTTCCCCGTCCTTGGCCTCGTCCTGCGTGTCGCCGGTCTCGGCGGCATCATCCTTGTCGATGGTCTTGAAGAAGATGCACGGCCAACCCTTCTCGCCCTTTTTCACGTTGCCGCCCTGGGCGAGAGCCTGACGGAAAGTCAGCCAATAGGGCGAGCTGTACCCGTTGATCTGCGTGGCCAGTTCGAGCATGAAGCGGTTGATGCCTCGATAGTTCGCGCCAGTTGCCAGGGATGTCGGCTTGATCTTCCTCCACGGCATGCGCCAGGGGACGGTGCCGGTCTCAAGAGCCTGGATGATTCGGTCGGTGATGACGGCGTAAACGGTCTTGGTGGACATGGGTCGATCCTTTCTGCTGGGTGCGGGAAAACCTGCGGAGGAGAGGGGCGGGTCGGGAATCGCCCCCTGGGGGGCGAGGGGCCGGAACAGGCCCTGGGGGGCTCCGGCGGCTGGAACAGCCGCTCTGGGTTCGGAGTTGATATGGAAGGCGTTGGGGCTCATTTCGTCCTGCGTCTGGAGTTGGGGCACCCAGCAGCGAGCGAACCAGCTCCCTCGGACCGGGGACCGCATTCGCGGAGGGACCCGCGCAGCGGGAGACCGCGAAAGCAGAGGTCCACGGAGGCGCAGCCGCTCCGAGGGCGCGTAGGGGAGCGAAGCCGTGCCCAACTCCAGCGCAGGCGATGAGCCCGCAGCTTTCAGATCAGATCGGGACGCAAGCCCGCTCGTTCAGCCGGCAGACCCGCAGGGTGTGCTCTGGATTCTTGCCTGGAGGGTGAGTCCAGGACGGGCCGGTTCCGCTTGCTCTCTCTTGGCCGCGCTTTTTCCGAAAACTGTCGCTGTCACATGGGCAACTCGGATTTTCGATCAGGTCGACGCAACCTGGGCAGGCCGCGACCGATAAGCCGGCATGCTGTTCACAATGCTTGACGTAGGTTGCGATCTCCTCCGCATGGCCAGCCTGGCACTGGTCGCCCGCTGTGCCGAAGCCATGGGCCAGAACCTTTTGCTCCTGGGCATCGAGCTGGTTGAAGGGAACGCGCGGGGTTGTGTGGGGCTGAACTGAGCACCGGCCGTCTCTCTGACGGCGACGGGGTCCCGGGCAGTTGAACCAGGAGCCAACCGCTCGAACGAGAGAAGCGACGGCAGGACCTCACCGCCGCATGTGGTGGGGCCACCCACCCAGTGGGGACGTTCCTACCTGGGCGCTACAGACAAAAGTCCGCGTGCGGAGATTCTGCAAACTAGGCCCCCGTTGCCGGGCGCACCGTCCAGGTGCTTTCGCTCACGAAGATCGTCGCGCTCAAGCGGGCATCGTCCGATGCCAAGGACAAACTGCGCCTCCGGACCGGTGGCGTGTCTTCGGTGGTGTGTGTCTCCGGTGGTGTGTCCGGTGGTGTTGACACGTGACGTTGCTCGTGGGACCATGCGCGCGATGTTTGCCGCAAGTGTTGAACGTCAACTACATTCACTCGGCAACGTCAATTACATCGCCCCATCAGCCTCTGGGGTAGTTGTCGTGGTTTGATCGGTAGTTGTCGTAGTTGTCGTCGGTGTGGTGTCTCCTCTCTTGCGGGCGGCTTCGTTGCGGATGCTTGGGCCGGTCATCTCCAGGATGACCGCGTGGTGGATCAACCGGTCGATGGCGGCAGCCGTGGTCATGGGGTCCTTGAAGATCCTGGTCCAGTCGCTGAAGACCAGGTTGCTGGTGATGATGACGCTCTTGCGCTCGTACCGTTCGGCCAAGAAGGTGAAGAGCACCTCCATCTCGTCGCGGCTTTGCTGGACATAGCCGATGTCGTCGAGGATCACGGCGTGATAGATGTCGAGCGCTGCCAATTCTCGCTCAAGCCGCAGGTCCCGTTTGGCCGCCAGCAGCCGTTGCACCAACGCGAAGGTCGGGGTGAACAACACGCGGTATCCCCGCTGGATCAGCTCGTGCCCGATGGCGGCGACGATGTGGGTCTTCCCGCGGCCAGGCAGACCAAAGGCCAGCAGGTTTTCCCCACGCTCGACGAATCCACCCTCGCACAAGCTGGGCAGTTGCTTGGCCACCTTGGCCGACACGCGGGCTCGATTCAACGTGGCTAAGGTCTTGTCGGCGGGCAGGTCGGAGTCGTGCAACGCACGCTCGATGCGGCGTCCTCTGCGCTCCTCGACCTCCAGTTCGGCCAGGTGCTTCAGGTAGTGCGTGAAGGTCCATCCCTCGCGTGCTGCCGTGTTCGCAATCTCCTCGGCGTAGCGGACGAAGGCCGGCATTTTCAATGCGCGCAGAAGTATCAGCAGCGCGTCCAGCGGGCTTGGTGTCACGGTGGCCACAGGCATTGTCATCACGCCACCCCCATCAGAAGCGCATCGTAGGTGGTCAAATCAACCGCTGGCGTTTCAAGCGCGGGCACGGTGAGCCCCTCGGCGGTCTGCGGGGTCTTCTTCTTGACGGCTTCCGCAGTGACCATCGCACCGTCGGTGAGCAGCACCACGAGGGCCTGCTCCACCTCCGCCTCGATCGTGCTGGCCGCCAGGTGAATGATGCGCAGGTACTCCACGTCGCCCTTGATCCCCGGCCGTGTCGCCTGGATTGCGTCGTAGGCCCGCCGGAAGGTCACCGTCGGAAACAGCTCTTCACGGTAGACGTATCGGGCGAATGCTCCGGGTTTGCGCACCAGCGACCAGATCACGTGGCGGTAGTCGATGCGCACGCCCTTGCCCCGCAGCCGTTCGCAGCTCAGCTCCAGTTTGTCGGCGTAGTACACCTCCACCCGGTGTTCGAAAATACGCACGCGGACTCGTTCGCCGATCAGACGAGACGGCACCGAATACGCGCACGACTTCACCCGGATGGTGCTGGTCGAGGCCACCGGCGCCGTCAATTCGCTGTACTCGGGCAGACGCTCGACGACCAGAGGGCGCATCGACTCGATCTCTTCGGCCACGCGCGGGCCTCGTCCGGCGTTGGCCTTCCGAACCACGCCGTCGACGAATGCCTGGTACTCGTCCTGGTCGGCAAAGTCACGGCTCCCTCGCACCAGCAGTGCCTGCTCCAGCCGCCGCTTCAAAGCTCGGTGGCCAGCCTCCACGTCGCCATTCTGCTCCTTATTGCCTACCGCGGTCGTGCGCGCCTCCATCCCGAAGTGCCGAACCATCGCCAGGTATTCCGCATTGAACGTCCGCTCCTCGGCATCGCGGGCTATCTGGTGGGTTGCTCCTGTCGAGTGGTCCGTCTGGTGCCACGTGGGCACTCGCCCCAACTGGAATAGTG
>CAZHUY010000206.1:0-10905 GCA_964535465.1 uncultured Myxococcales bacterium | reverse complement strand
GAGATCCTGCAGCTCCTGAAGCTTCCGGACGGCACCATCAAGGTGCTGGTGGAAGGGTTGGGGCGCGGCTATATCAACGAATTCATCGAAACGAACAAGGACTGCCTCGAGGTGACCGTCACAAATATCGAGCGTCCGATGGAGGTCGATTCCGAGATCGTCGCGCTCAAGCGCGCGGTGCTGGAGGCCTTCGAGAAGTACATCAAGCTCAACAAGAAGGTGCCGGACGAGGCGCTCACGACCGTGAGCAATATCGAGAACCCGGCGCACCTGGCGGACGTGATCGCCTCGCACGTGAACCTGCGCATCGAGCTCAAGCAGATGCTGCTCGAGGAGATCCGCCGCCAGAAGAAGACCTTCGGCCTCGTCATCGCCGACATCAGTGGGGGCCAGACCAACACCACCACCTACGACTTCCAGGCCTTCAAGGGCATGCCGCGCATCGTGTACCGGGTGGACGCGGAGACCGGTAAGGAGACCCTGGTGCGCGGCGTGGAGTTCGTGGGCACGCCCATCGGCTCGCTCAACCGCATCGTGGCCACGTCCGACCAGAGGGCGGTGTTCAACGGCTTCTGCGGCGCCGAATCGGGCTACGTCCCGGTCTCGACCAGCGCGCCCGCCTTGCTGATCAGCGAGATTGAATTGCAGCGCACCCGCCGGGCCATGGAGCGCCCCCCCATCCTGCCAGCGCCCTGGCGAGCCAAGTAGCCCTGCGGGCTGGTCGTGATAGTGTGAGCCCATGGCACGCGATCCCAAGATCACCCCCATCACCCGACACGAGCCACGAACCTTCTATGCCACGCGGGCCACGCGAACGCGTCACGCCGAGGCCTGGGATCTGTGGTCGGTCGAGGATGGGCGTCGCGTGGGCTTTCTGTCGGTCATCGATGACGGCCACATGATCTATGCCCTGGCCACGGTGAAGCGCGGCACCTCGCACGACGAGGTCGCCGATATGGTCGACGGCTTCTTCCCCCCCTCCTCCACCGATGCCCTGAGTCGGGAGACGGTGATCTCCGACTACGACGAGGAGCCGGTGATCCTGGAATCGGAAGTCACCGGCGAGATGTAGCCCCGTCTGACCCATTGCTCGCGCGGACTGAGAACGAGTCCGAGCGTCAGGCCGATGTGGCCAGCTCGTGCCGGATCCCCCTCGAGTTCTGCCGGCGGCCACCTGGAGCTGTCGTAACGCGATTGGCGCTCGGCCAACGGCGCGAGGCAAGGGGATCGATGTGCGAACCGAAGGCGCCGAGACGCAGGGGTTTCGAACGGTGGTGCCGAACCCTGACAGCCCTTGCACGGCTGTAGTTCCGGCCGAACCCGTCGATATCACAAGACGTTCCCATGCAAATTGCAGCGCCCTGTCTCTGTCACCCACTGCGACAGTCGGCTTCCGCCTGGCCATTGACGCCGCAAGTACGCGCTTGGGGTCCGAGGTAGCGTATGGAAAAACCAGCTCTCGATCAGGCAATTGAAGAACTCGCGACCGTGGTGGTCATGGCCGACGCGGACGACCAAGAGTCCGTCGATGCGGTTCGGCGCGCGTTGGAGAAGCTGAACGCGGCCCTGCCCGGCACCCCGCTCGCGCGCGAGATCTCCGAGTTGGTGCGAGCCTGCGTTGACCTGGAAAAGCGCTTGGGCCTGTTCGGGCCCGAAGCCGATGCCGAGGCGCTCCTCGCCCTTTCGGACGCCGTCGGACGCCTGCAGGTCCGCTACGGAAAAGCCGCGAGGACCCAGGCGCCGGTGGAAGATCGCCCCCAGCAAACCCAGACCGCTTCACAGCCCCCTGTCGCGCGCCCACCAGTTGACAGTGCCCGCCCCCCAGTCGCCGTCACGAGTGAAGCAATGGCCACGGCGGATGAGCGCTCCTCTCAGGCAGACTCCACCACGGTCGCGGCAGGCGCCCCTGCCGCCGAGGAGACCGCCGCGCCACCCGCGCGCGTAGTCCGTGATGAAGAGACCATCGGGCTCATCAGCGAGTTTCTGAGCGAGAGCGATGAAGGCCTCAACCGCGCCGATCAGATACTGATCGGGGCCGAGCGAGGAGAGGCAAACGCCGAAGCGGTCAATGGTCTGTTTCGCGTGTTCCACACGGTCAAGGGCGTTTCGGGGTTTCTCGAGCTCAACGAGATCACCACCCTGGCCCACACCACCGAGACCATGCTCAACCGTTGCCGAGAGGGCACGCTGAAGCTGGCCGACGAGCGTCTGGACCTGGTCTTCGACGCCACCGCCATGGTCCGTCGCATGTTGGGCGAGTTGCGCGTGGCCGTGCAAGAAAACGTCGAGTTCCGCACGCGAGAGAAGTTGGAGGATCTGCTGGGGCAACTGCGCAGGCAGACCGAGGGCACCTCCGCCGAGACCAGCCCTGCCCCCGCTCCCGCCCCGCCGACTGCGCCCGTCCCTTCAGTCGTCACCGCCAACCCGGCCCCCACCCCTCCCGTCGAGACGGCACCGGCGAGCGAGGCTGCCGCTCCCGAGAGCCCAGCCGACATGACAGGCAAGGCCCCGACCGGAGACGGCCCCAAGGCCCCGCCGAAGCAGCCCTTGAAGATGACGGCGACCACGGAGGCGGTCGAAGCGGCCGCCCCGGCCAAATTGCGCGAGACCGTCAAGGTGGATCTGGAACGCGTGGACAACCTGGTGGCGATGGTCGGCGAGCTGGTGGTGGTCGAGGCCATGGTGGTCAACGCCCCCGAGATCGTCAAGGCGGCCTCGGCGCGCGTGCGCAACTTCCTTTCCCAACTGGCCAAGGTCACACGTGATCTGCAGGACGTGGGCATGCGCATGCGCATGCTGCCCGTGGCGGCGGTCTTTCAAAAGATAGCCCGCATGTCGCGCGACCTCGGGCGCAAGAACGGCAAGCAGCTACGCATGATCCTCTCCGGAGAAGCCACCGAGATGGATCGCAGCATGGTCGAGCAGATCGCCGATCCCTTGGTCCACATGATCCGCAACGCCGTGGACCACGGGTTGGAAACACCCGAGGAGCGGCGCAAAGCTGGCAAGCCCGAGGAGGGCACCATCCGCCTCTCCGCGTACCACGAAGGCGGCAGCATCGTGATCGAGCTGGCCGACGATGGGCGCGGTCTCGACCGCGATGCCATCCTGAACAAGGCACGCACGCAGGGCCTGGTGGGGCCCAACGACACGCTCAGCGAATCCGAGATCCACATGCTGATCTTTGCCCCGGGATTCTCCACCGCCAGGCAAATCACCGAGGTCTCCGGGCGCGGGGTCGGCATGGACGTGGTCAAACGCAACGTGGATGCGATGCGCGGGCGTATCACCATCAGCACGACACCGGGCCACGGAACCACGTTCAAGGTGCTGCTGCCCCTGACCCTGGCCATCATCGACGGCATGTTGGTGGCCTGTGGCAACGATCGCTACATCATACCCACGCTCTCCATTGTCGAGTCCATCCAACCTACCCAGAGCATGCTGGTCACCTTCGCGAACCAGCACGAAATGATAAACGTCCGCGGGGAGATCTTACCGCTGGTGCGACTCTCTCGCTTGTTCAGCTCGGAGAATGCCAAGACCGACCCGACCAAGGCTCTGGTGGTGATCATCGAGGGGGTGGGACGACGCTTGGGGCTGTTGGTCGACGAGGTGGTCACGCAACAGCAGGTGGTCATCAAGAGCATGGGCCAGGGTCTGGGGCGCACCAAGTACATCTCCGGGGCAGCCATCCTGGCCGACGGTCGAGTGGGTCTCATCATCAACGTGGAAGAAATCGCCGGTGTCACGGTTGAGCGGCGGCAATGGACCGGTGGCGACGCGGTCATGTCGTCCGCAGTCGCCTTCTGAATCGAGGAGAGCCAAGCGCCATGAACGAAAGCCAAAACATGATTTCCAACAGCAAAGCCGCCGCCTCGCAGGCCAACGCGCACCTGGCCGGCAAGTACATGGCCTTCCGCCTGGCCAACGAGGACTACGGCCTGGCCATCCTGAAGGTCCGCGAAATCATCGGCATGATGGACATCACCCGGGTGCCCTGCACGGACTCGTTCATCCGGGGAGTCATCAACCTGCGTGGCAAGGTCATCCCGGTCATCGATCTGCGCGCCAAGTTCGGCATGGAGCCGTGCCAGACCACCGATCAGACCGTCATCATCGTCGTGCAGTACGCCACCAGCCGCGGCGAAGTCACCATGGGTGTCCTGGTGGATCAGGTGCAAGAGGTCCTGTCCATCGACGCCGACAAGATCGAACCGGCGCCCAGCTTCGGCTCCAGCGTGATGAGCGCCGATTTCATCCTGGGCATCGGCAAGGCCGACAAGCGCGTGATCTTCTTGCTCGACATCGGCCGGGTGCTGAGCGGCGACGAAGCGGAACGCATGGCTCAGGCGGTCACCGCCTGACGAGACGAAGGTTAAGACTGCGAAGGAAGGACGCTACTCATGTTTGCACGACTCAAGATCGGATTGCGCATTCAGCTCGCTCTGGGGTTTCTCTTCCTGGTCATCCTGGCGCTCGGCCTCAACACGACCTTCAGGCTCAGCCAGACAAACGAATCCGATGCCCGGCTTCTTGAACACGGCACACGGCCGGTCATCCTCGCAGGCGAATACCGCGTCGATTTCCAGATGGCTTGGGGCTCGCTCATTCTGGCGGCCTACGCTGAGAATGCGGCCACTTGGGAGTCCTGGCTGTCCAAGACCGACGACCGCCTGGCCAAGGCGGAAGCTAACCTGGCCGCCTCGTTGGATTCCTTGAGAGGCAAGAGTGCGGACCGGGAAAAGCTGTCCCCCGAAGCCGCGCAGGCACAGCAAAGGGCGTTGGCTGACATGGAAAGGCTTTCGCAGACACTGCGCACTCTCCTTTCCGAGGTCCGCGAGGCCGAGGAGGCCATCCGTCGGGGAGAGGGGAAGGCCGTGCTCAAGAGCATCGTGGAAGGGCGGCTCGCCCAGCAACGCGAGACTCTCAGCAAGCAACATTGGCAGATTCGCGATTCCCTGACCGCGGCACTCCAAGGACGCGTTGAAGACAACAGCAAGACAAGCCAGAGCGCGGTTCTCCTGACGCGGATTCTGATGCTCACCGGCGCCCTGCTGGCGCTCTTCCTGGGCTGGGCCCTATCCCGCCATGTCGGTCGGGCGATTGCGTTCCTGCAGAAGGAAGCCGATGACCTCACCTCAGCGACCGTGGCCGGCAAGCTCGCCGTCCGCGCCGATCCCGAGAAGGCTCACTTCGAGTTCGCATCCGTGCTGAACGGCCTCAATCGAGCGCTCGATGCCATGACGGCCCCGGTTAACGAGGCCACCGCCGTACTGGAAAAACTGGCCAAACGGGACCTGGTTGTCCGAGTCTCGGGCGACTACCAGGGCGATCACGGGCGCATCAAGGAGGCGGTGAACCAAACCGCCGCCTCCCTGCAAGATGCCCTGAGCCAGGTGGCCAGCGCGGTGGATCAGGTGTCCGCCGCCGCCGGCGAGATCGCCGCCTCCAGCCAGACCGTGGCCGACGGGGCCTCGCAACAAGCCAGCTCACTGGAAGAAACCTCGTCCGCTCTCGAATCCATGAGCGCCATGTCCAAGCGCACCGCCGACAACGCCGCGCAGGCCAATGCCCTGGCCCAGACCGCAAGAAACGCGGCAAACGGTGGCGCCGAGGCGGTCACCCAGATGGCAGCGGCCATGACCAACATCAAGGCCTCGGCCGAAGGCACGTCCCAGATCATCAAGGACATCAACGAAATCGCCTTCCAGACCAACCTGCTGGCCCTCAACGCGGCCGTCGAGGCTGCGCGGGCGGGTGAAGCGGGACGGGGTTTCGCGGTGGTGGCCGAGGAAGTGCGCAGCCTGGCCTTGCGCTCGAAAGAAGCGGCCATGAAGACCGAGGAGCTGATCCGAGAATCGGTTCGTCAGGCTGGCGAAGGGGAGAGCATGTCGGCCGAGGTCTCCGAGCGCCTGGGCGAGATCTCCCAAAGCATCGAGAAGGTCACCGGTATCGTGAACGAGATCTCGGCGTCCGCCAAGGAGCAGTCGTCCGGCGTCGACCAGATCAACCGCGCGGTGGCCGACATGAACAAGGTCACCCAGCAGAACGCGGCCAACTCCGAGGAGTCTTCCTCGGCCGCGGCTGAGCTGTCGAGCCAAGCCGAGGAACTCGCCGCCATGGTGAGCAGCTTCCAAGTCTCGCGTGGAGGCGGAAGTTCGCGAGGACTGACCTCCACAGCCAAGAGCAAGCCATTTCGTGCATCGACCCCGAACACGCCATTGCCGCCCAGCGCTGTCATCCCTCTGGATGGTGATCCCGCCTTTGAGAATTTCTAGGTCGATGCGCAGCCAAGGATTTGGCTCTCGATAAGAAGGAGACGTGGATGCATCAGATGAAGCTGTGGGTTCGCACGACCGTGGCTCTCTCCATCATCCTGGCGATCATGCTGGCGTTGGGAATCAGCAACGTCCTCACGGTCCGCACACAGAGTGCATCCATCGAGCGTTTCGTTGACGAGAACGTGGAATCCTCGCGCCTCTTGGGCGAGTTCATCAAGCACGCCCTGCGCACCTGGGGCATCCAGGTCAACGCCGCGGTCGTCAAAGACCCCGAGGAACGCGCCAGCTTGCTGAGGAGCGCGGAGAACGGCATCAACACCACCCGGGAAGCCCTCAAGGCCATTGACCGGCACCTGTCGGATGCGACCCTGCGGGAGAGATATGCGATCGTACAGAGATCCACGCTGGCGCTGCTGGCCAGGCAAGAGAAGGCGAATGAGCAGATCCGGGCAGGCCAGAGCGAGGCAGTCTGGCAGAGTCTGACCTCGGGTGATCTGATCCGCCAACGTCAGGCTGTCGCGGTGGCCGATGATGCCTTGGCCGAGGCACTGGACACGTCGAGGGTCGCCTATCTGGCGGCAGGCGCCGCCACCACCGCCCGCGCGTTGAAGAGCAGTCTGTTCTTGGTGATCGTAGCTTTCGTCTTTGCGGGCGTGCTGGCCTTCCTTCTCAATCGCAGCCACGGCCGCATCATCACGGGCCTACAGGCAGAGACTGATCGCCTGATCACCTCCGCGGTGGAAGGCAAGCTGTCGGTCCGCGCCGATTCCGAGAAGGTTCACTTCGAGTTCGCCGCCGTCACCAACGGATTCAACCGCATGCTGGACGCCATCATGGCCCCCATCAGCGAGGCCAGCACGGTTCTCGAGCAGCTCGCTCGGCACGACCTCACGGCCCGGGTCAAGGGCGAGTACCAGGGCGACCATGCCCGCATCAAGGACGCCGTCAACCAGACCGCCTCGGCTCTACACGAATCGCTGAGTCAGGTGTCCAGCGCCGCGGAGCAAGTCTCTGCCGCGTCCGGTGAGATCGCCTTGTCCAGCCAAACGGTAGCCGACGGCGCCTCGCAACAGGCCAGCTCGCTGGCCCAGACCTCATCAGCGCTCGAATCCATGAGCGCCATGTCCAAACGGACCGCGGACAACGCCAGCCAAGCGAACGCCCTGGCCCAGGCCGCCAAGAGTGCGGCCGCCAGCGGCTCCGATTCGGTTGCTCAGATGTCCGAGGCCATGGCCAAGATCAAGGCATCGGCCGAAGGCACGTCCCAGATCATCAAGGACATCAACGAGATCGCCTTCCAAACCAACCTGCTGGCCCTCAACGCCGCGGTCGAGGCCGCGCGCGCCGGCGAAGCGGGTCGCGGCTTCGCGGTGGTGGCCGAGGAAGTGCGCAGTCTGGCCCTGCGTTCGAAGGAGGCGGCCATGAAGACCGAGGAGCTGATCCGCGAATCGGTTCGTCAGGCCGGCGAAGGCAAGAGCATGTCCGCCGAGGTCTCCGATAAGCTGACCGAGATCCTGCAAGGCATCGAGAAGGTCAACGGCATCGTCAACGAGATCTCGGCGTCGGCCAAGGAACAGTCATCCGGCGTCGATCAGATCAACCGCGCCGTGGCCGACATCAACAAGATCACCCAGCAGAACGCCGCCAACTCCGAGGAGTCCTCCTCGGCCGCGGCCGAGCTGTCGAGCCAAGCCGAAGAGTTGGCCGCCATGGTGAGCAGTTTCCGACTCCTGCGCGAGGAGACACAAATGAGAAAGCCCAAGATATCCACGACCGGCCCCAAGGCTTCGCCCCCAGGCAACGGGCACGCCACGACGATCAGACCGGAGGCGCTCATTCCCCTCGACGGCGATCCCGCCTTCCGCGACTTCTAGGCATTCATGCGGCCGGTCTCCCCCCTCCTTGCCTGCCGCATTTCCTTTCGGTGCAACTGATGGACAGCGAGGTCTTCAAACGCTTCTGCGCTCATGCTCATGAGCAGGCCGGCATTTCGCTCGGCCCCAACAAGGAGGCCCTGGTCACGGCGCGGGTGGGCAAACGCATGCACGCCCTCAGTTTGCCCGACGAACGCAGCTACCTCGACTATCTGGAAGCGGACGAGACGGGGGAGGAGCTCATCCAGTTTCTCGACGTCATCTCCACCAACCACACGGCCTTCTTCCGTGAACCGGATCACTTCGAGAGCCTGCGTCGCCTGGTCTTCGAGGGGTACAACGCGGGCCAGCGCCGGCTGCGCATCTGGTCGGCGGCTTCCTCCACGGGGGAGGAGCCTTACTCCATTGCCATGACGGTGTTGGACGTCCTGGGCAACGCGGATCTCGATTTCAAAATCCTGGCCACCGACATCTCCACCCGCGTGCTGGCCGCGGCGGAGACCGGCCTGTACACCGCCGAAAGGGTCGAATCGCTGCCGTGCTCCTATCTCAAGCGCTTCTTCCAGCCGACCGAGACGTCGCCTCCCTCGTACCAGGTGCGCCAGGAGGTCAAGCAACACCTGGTCTTCCGCCGATTGAACCTCTCACAACCGCCCTTCCCCATGCGGGGCCCCCTCGACATTGTTTTCTGTCGCAACGTGCTCATCTACTTCGACCAGCCTGTCCGGCAACGACTGCTCAGCGCCGTCGAGAAGCTCGTGCGTCCTGGGGGCTGGCTGTTCCTGGGGCACACCGAGACACTGAGCGGGATCAGCACCCGATTCCGAGTGGTGAAGCCCTCGGTGTTCCGTTTGCCCGATGAACAGGAAAACCCATGACCTTGGTCACGGTCGATATCGCCGACTACAAGGTCTCCGCCGACCCGGACTCCGTGCTGGTGACCTACGCCCTGGGATCGTGCATCGGGGTCATGGTTTGGGATCCGGTGCGCAAGGCGGCCGGGATGATCCACTACATGCTACCGACCTCGGACACGTCGCCCGAGAAGGCCAAGATCCGGCCTGCCATGTTCGCTGACACGGGCCTGCCTCTGCTCTTCCACGGCCTGTATGCGCTCGGCTGCGACAAGAGGAACCTGATCGTGAAGGTCGCGGGCGGCGGAACGCTGCACGACGAGAGCGGGCGCTTCGCCATCGGCCAGCGCAACTACACCATATTGCGCAAGATGTTCTGGAAGACCGGCGTGGTCATCGCGGCCGAGGACGTGGGCGGCAGCAAGTCGCGCACGGTTCGCCTGGCTGTGGCCACCGGCCGTTGCACCATCAGCTCGCGGAGCTCGGAGGTAGAGCTATGATCTCGGCCGCCGAAATCGCCACCCGCATCAAGCGTCTGCCCATCTTCCCCGAGGCCCCGGCGCGCCTGGCCGCGCTGCTGTCCAAGGGCTCCTCCACCGTGGACGACTTCGAACGGGTCATCAAGCCGGATCCAGGACTGACCGCCAACATCTTGCGCTTGGCCAACTCCGCCCACTTCGGGCTCACCCGCCGCATAGCCTCGGCCCGCGAGGCCATCACCATCCTCGGCCTCAAGCGCGTCTACGACGTGGCCACCATGGCGGCCATGCAGCGCCTGCTGCCCAAGACCATCCCGGGCTATGAAGTCTCGTCCGAGGGGTTCTGGCGCCACTCGGTGGCGGTGGCCTCTTTCGCCGACAACCTGGGTCGGGCCCTGAACGTGGCCACGCCCGCTGTGGTGTTCACCTCAGGCCTGATGCACGACATCGGCAAACTGGTCCTGGGCGAGTACCTGGCCCTGCACGCCGTCCCCGTCTTGGAGAAATTGCGCAGCGAGGGGAAATCCCTGGTCGGGGCCGAGCGCGAAATCCTGGGGCTTGACCACTCCGAAGTCGGCGCCGATGTGGCCACGCAGTGGAAGCTGCCCGAGGAGGTGGTCGCGGTGATCCGCTGGCACCACGACCCGGACAGGGTGCCCGAGGGGGTTTCCCGCGCATGCGTGGACCTGACACACATCGCCGATGGGATGGCGCATTCGTTTGGCTACGGCGCCGACATCGGCGAGTTGCATCGCACGCTGGATCTGACGACCTACGACCGACTGAAATTGGCCCCCCAAGTCCTGGAGAGAGTCGTGGCAGGAAGCTTTGCGGATATCGAAGGCCTGACCGCCCTGGTGGCTTCAGGCGGCGACAGAGGAGGCTCCTCATGAGTTACCGCGTACTCATCGTGGACGATTCGGCGGTGCTGCGCCAGATGGTCAAACGCGCTCTGACCATATCGGGCCTGCCGGTCGATCCCATTCATGAGGCGAACAACGGTCAAGAGGCCCTGGCCATTCTGCGGGAGACCTGGATCGACATCGTCTTCGCCGACATCAACATGCCGGTCATGTCCGGGGCCGAGCTGCTGAAGACCATGAGCAGGGACTCGACTTTGGCCAACACCCCTGTCGTCATCGTCTCGTCCGAACACAGCGAAAAGCGGATAGAGGAAATGAAGGCCCTGGGGGCGCGCGCCTTCCTGGTCAAACCCTTCCGCCCCGAGACCATCAAGGGAGTTTTCTGTGAGGTCCTCCACCCCGGCGAGGAAACACACGATGAGTGAAGTCATGACCTCCGAACGCCTGGGCACCGTGGTGAGCGAGTTGTTGGAGAGCGCGGTCTTCATCTTCGCGGAAAGCGCCGAGCCCCCCCCCTGGCCGGTGACCGTTCTGTGGAGCGCACATCTGGA
>CAZHUY010000205.1:0-10932 GCA_964535465.1 uncultured Myxococcales bacterium | reverse complement strand
GCCAGGGACGATGTCGCGCATGAAGGGGATGGGCTCCAGGATGCGTTTGCCCTTGGCCGGGTGCGAGCGGAACATGGCCAGCTCTTCCGGGGTCAGCTTGCCGGGCTTGTTGAGTCGGTCGTTCCGGATGCCGATCTTGCCCACGTCGTGCAGGAGGCCGACCTTCACCACTGTCTCGATCTGGGCCTCTGGCATCCTCAGACCGACAGCGATGAGCCGGGCATAGGTGGAGACGCGCTCGGAGTGGCCGCGTGTGTAGCGGTCCGACTCCTCGAGGGCATGGGCGAACCCGATGATGGTCTGGCGGAAATTCTCCTCCAGCGAGACGTTGGCGCGGCTGAGGTCCTTGTTCGAATCGACCAGGCTCTCGTACAGTCGGGCGTTCTCGATGGACACCGCGGCGCGGCTGCCCAGCACGTAGAGCATCTTGCGCTGGCCTTCGCTGAACTTGGCGCCCTTGGTGTAGCTGTAGGCGCTCAGCATGCCGATGACGCGTCCCTTTTGCTTGAGCGGAATGGAGCAGAAGCTGACCAGGCGCTTTTCGGGCGGGCCGGCCAGGAAGCGGTGGGCGCGCGCGCCGTGCGCGAGCAAGGGCTTGTCGTCCTCAAAGAGCGGGATGACCTCGCCCATGTTGAGGGCGGGCACGATCTCGCCGGCGCCCAGGTGGGGCGATACCTTGCGGGCGTGCTCGACGAAGGGGCCGGGCGGATCGTCGTGCCTGCGGTTGGGATCAGACTGTTCCAACAGCAGGTTGGCCACGTCGGCATTGACCGCGTCCAGCACCGCCTCGAGAACCAGATCGATGACCTTCTCGACCGACAGCGAGGTCGCGATGGCTTCGCTGATGCGGTAGATGGACAGGGCGTCCTTGAGGCGAAGATTCTCGTGTTGCAGGCGTTGTCGGTCCAGCCCGCGCTGGACGGTGTGAACGACCTCCTCGACGCGGAAGGGCTTGAGGACGTAATCGTAGGCCCCGTGCTTCATGGCCTCGATGGCGGTTTCGACCGTGCCGAAGCCGGTCATGATGACCGTCAGCACGGGGATGCCCAGCTCGGTGATCTTGCCGATCAGCTCGAGCCCGTTCATGTTGGGCATCTTCAAGTCCGAGATGACCAGGTTGTAGCTGCGTCGCTGCAGCTCCTCGAGGGCCTGCACGCCGTCCTCGACGGTGCGCACCACATAGCCCTCCAGACCGAGGAAGTCCGAGAGCATCTCGCGGATGACACGTTCGTCGTCGACCACCAGGATGCGTGGACTGTCGGTGCTGGGCGCGAAACCCAGGCGCTGGCTCGCTCCAGCGTCCTCGGTCGCGTCTTCGGCGGTAGTTTCCGTGTCTGCGCTTGCCATGTTTGCGGAACTCTTAGTGTACCTCAGACTGGGAGCCATCGACGAACAAGACTAGCTTTTCGCGTCGTGCATCATCGAGATGGTCGCGCCTCACCCGCTGACCTTGGCGCGCGCTGGTTGCCGCTCTTCGAGGTGGTGGCCGAGTGAGGAGGGGGCCTCGGGCATGCATCGGCACTTGGATGACGATACAATCAGCTCCACCCATGCTGCTGACCGTTGACATAGGAAACACCCACATCGCCTTTGGCCTGTTCGAAGGGGAGACGCTGCGCTGCGACTGGCGGATGGAGACGCGCGTTGAGCGTACCGCGGACGAGTACGCGGCGACCCTGGCCGGGCTGCTCGAACTGCAGGGCATGACCATGCGGCAGGTCACGGGGGCCATCATCTCGTCGGTGGTGCCCCCCGCCACCGCGCCGGTGGAGCGCCTGTTCCCGAGGTACTTCGGATTCCAGGCCTTCGTGGTCGGGCCGGGCATGAAGACCGGCATGCCGGTGCTCTACGAAAACCCGCGCGACTTGGGCGCCGACCGCATCGTCAACGCCGTAGCGGCCCACGCGCGCTGGCCGCAGGGCTCGATCGTCGTGGACTTCGGAACCGCCACGACCTTCGATGTGATCACGGCCCGCGGCGAGTACGCTGGCGGCATCATCGCGCCGGGGCTCATCGTCTCCGCCGACGCGCTCTACCGCGCGACCGCTCGGCTGCCCCGTGTCGAGATCGCCAGACCCAAGCACGTGGTGGGCACGAACACCGTGGCCAGCATCCAGGCGGGATTGGTCTTTGGCTATGCGGGCATGGTCGATGCCCTGGTCAACCGCATCCGCTCGGAGATCAGCTACGTTCCTCGCGTGGTGGCGACGGGCGGCCTGGGGCCGCTGCTGGCGCGTGAGTCGACCACCATCGAGGAGTGCGACGAGCTGCTCACCCTGCGTGGCTTGCGCATTCTCTTCGAGCGCAACCATGCCTAGTGTCGCCAGTCCCGAAGGCCTGCAGCTCCAGCCGCTTCCGGCGGACAGCCTGCCGCCCTCGGTGGCCAGACTGATGGGGGCGCCCGCGCCCGCCAAGCTGATGGTGGCCAAGGGCATGGCACCGCTGCGGCCCGCGGAGCTTATGGTCGCCATCTACCAGCTCGCCTTCGACGCCGATCCCGGAGTGCGCGCGGCGGCCGAGGCGGCTCCGGCCACTCTCCCCGACAGCATCCTCGGCCCGCCGCTGGCCGAGGCGTGGCCCGCACAGGTGCTGCATTTCTTCGCCACGCATCTGCCCGACCAGCGCGTCCTGCCCCTCGAGAAGATCCTCTTCAACTCGGCGACGGCCGACGAGACCTTCTTGACCCTGGCCGGTCGGTTGGGCGAGAGCCTGCTCGAGATCGTCTTCCAGAACGAAGTGCGCCTCTTGCGTTGTCCGCGAATCGTCGAGGTGCTCTTCTTCAACAAGCGGGCCCGCATGTCCTCAGTCAACCGCGCGGTCGAGCTGTGCGCGCGCAACGGAATTCGCCTGGAGGCAATTCCGGCGTTCGACGAGATCGCCAAGGCCATCAGCCAAGACCCGGAGGCGACCGACGGCCATGCGGTCGACGGACGCTTCCAGGCGGCCCTTGAGGCTGCCGAGGGCGCGCCTGGTTTCGAGGGCACGCCGGGTGCGGTCCCGGCGGACGGGGAGGGGGAGCACGCCAAGAAGCGCCCCCTCGGGCTCTCATTCATCAAGTTCGACCAGCTCAAGATCTTCGAGAAGATCCGTCTGGCCACCGTCGGAAACGCCACCTGTCGTAAGGCGCTGGTGCGCGATTCCAACCGGCTGGTGGCCATGGCGGTCATTCGATCCCCGCAGATCACCGATATGGAGATTCAGCAGTACGCGGCCAGCACCAACGTCTGCGACGAGGTGATTCGCTACATCGCCAACAACCGGGAGTGTTCGAAGAACTACCACGTCAAGATGGCCTTGGTGGGGAACCCGAAGTGCCCGGTGGGCCTTTCGCTTCGATTCCTGTCCTACCTTCACAAGGACGATCTGCGAAACGTCTCGCGATCCAAGAACATCCCCGGTGCCGTGGCCGCCTCGGCCAAGAAACTGCTCCAGCTGCGCGAGGGCGGCCACAGGTGACGCCGGAGCCTTCGTCGACCACCAGCGAGCCGAGGTTCCTCCTCGGTTTCCTCATTCGTGTGGGGATGCTGCTGGCCTCGCCAGCTCGCGCCTTGGCCGGGATCCAGGCGCGCAAGACCGGTGGGGTCGGCGACGCTTTGGGGGTGCTGGTGCTCGGCGTGCTGTGCGGCCGCCTGGCCGATCTGGTGCGCGCCGTCCTCATGGCGGGTCAGTCATCCTGGGCCGCCACGCTTCAGCAAACGCTGGCGATCTTCAGCGGCGATCTGCGGTCGGCGTTGTTGATCGCCTTGCCCGCTGGCCTGGGAATCACCGCCCTGGCCGGGCGCGGTCGGCGCGATCCCGGTCTGGACATCGAGCTGGGCGCGGCGTGCACCATCCCCTATCTCTTGCTGTCGGGACTGATTGCCTGGGCACGGGGACCAGCTCTGCGTTCCGTGGCGGCCGGGAGGTTGGGGACGGCCCTATCGATGCTGGCCCTGGCCTGGGCCTTCTTGCTCTTCATCTTGGCCGTCCGCCTGGTCCGTCGACGTCCCATGGAGGGTTCGAGCGAAGAGCCCGCAACACAGCCCGAGCCCGTCCCCTCGACCCGGCGCGACCGGTGGGTCGCGGGCATCCTGGGCTCCTTGCTCGTGGCTGTTCTCACTGTGAACGTGGTGTGGTTGAGTCACAACCGCGACGCGGTCGCGCCCGTCGGACGCGGCGTGGTGGCGCCTGCTTTCGAGCTGCCGAGAATCGACGGAGCCCCAGGATTCGTGTCCTTGCAACAACTGCAGGGCAAGGTCGTATTGCTCGACTTCTGGGCTCGTTGGTGCCCGCCCTGCCTGGCGATGATGCCCACGCTGCACGACCTCTACCGCGCCCGCCGCTCGCAAGACATCGAGTTTCTGTCCATCAGCGCCGAGGGCTCCATGGCCGACAAGGAGGAGATCGAGGATTTCGTTCGCCAGCACCCGGCCCCCTATCCCCATCTCCTCGACGATCGCGAGGTGGGCGGTCTTTATCGGGTGGTGTCGTTGCCCCACCTGGTCATCATCGGTCGCGACGGCGTGATCCGCAGGGTCATGGTGGGGCAAAGGCACAAGGCCGAGCTGGAGGCCGAGCTTCAGCGCGCGCTGGAGAACTAGGGCGGCCCTCGTTGTTTGTGCTCGTGCGGGACTGGCTCTAGGATCCCCTCGTGCGTCTTGGCCGATACGTAGCCACGGAAGTCCTCCTGCTAGCGGGCGCGCTGGCTGGCTTGGGCTGGACCAGCCTGGCGTCCGTGCGTCTTCTGCGCGAGCGAGGCGGTCCGTCGTTCGTCGTGCGGAACACCGGCGAAGCGGGACTCTTGCCGCGCTCCGAGCTGTCCAACCCGCCCAACCCGACCATCTTCGAAGAGCCGGCCGGCACGTTCATGGGAATGGACGACGAGATGTTGCTGCAACGGGTGCGGGGCCAGCCGATTCGGACGATGAAGCTCAACAAGGGAGGGTCGTCTCTCTCATTCCGGGTCGAGCTGGCGGACGGGTCGCGCGCGGCCTTCAAACCGGCGCAAACCAATTTCCAGACCATCCCACGCAAGGAGGTCGCGGCCTATCGGCTGAATCGTCTGCTCGGGATGAACGCTGTCCCGCCCGCAGCGCCCCGCATGGTGAGCCGGGACGAGATGTTCACGCGTCTGCATCGCGACAGCCTGGCGGCCTTGCCTCGCATTCGCGCCGAGACCATCTTCAACCCGATGGGCAAGACCGCGGGGGTGATGATGCACTGGGTACCCGAGGTCAAGGATTTGGACCTGGACAGTGGGACGGGTGTTCTCCAGGGGCTGCAATGGCTCACGCAGGGGCAAGCCATCCCCGTGGACAAGCGGTCCATCGTCGCCCAGCTCTCTCAGCTGGTCGTGTTCGATTTCCTGACCTCCAACCCCGACCGTTTCAGCGGCGGGAACCTGAAGACCTCGGCCGATGGTTCGCACCTTCTGTTCATGGACAACACCATGTCGTTCTTCATCGAACCGGAGGGCAACGAGCGCACACGCTCGACCCTGCAGCGAACGCAGCGGTTTTCGCGCCAGCTCTACCAGGCCCTCGATCGCATCAGCGCGCCCACTCTAGAGCACATCCTGGTCCAGGCCGGCGAAGACGACTATCAGGTGCTGACCCCCAGCGAGATCCGCGCCGTGGTGTCTCGGCGCGATGTGGTCAAGCGCCACATCGACGCGTTGGTGGCCAACTACGGAAACCGCAACGTTCTCGTGTTCCCGTGATTCAACTGCCCAGCTCGATCATGCGCAACATGGAACGGGCCGCGCCCTGGCGCACTTCTTCGGGCACCGTGACCAGACAGCGGGCGGGCTCGTCACGCAGCGTCTCGTAGACGCTCTCCAGCGTGATGGCCTTCATGTGCTCGCACAGACGGCAGGGTTTGTAGAACTGCTTCTCCGGGTGCTCTAGCTCCAGGCGCACCACCAGGCCGCACTCGGTGAGGATAGCCAAACGGCGTTTCTCGGGATGGGCCTCGACGTATTTGGCCATCTGAGCCGTCGACATGACCTCGTCGGCAGCCTGTTGCAGCTCGGGTTTCACCTCGCCGTGGACAATCACCACGGCCTCGGGATCGTCCCTGCGGATCTGCGCGATGTCGGCCAGGGTCATTTGATGGTGGACGTGACAGGCCCCTTCCCATGCGAAGACGTTGCCGACCAAGCCAGCCTCCTCGCCCTGGCGGACCAGCGGTTCGATGGTCGCCCAGTACTCGCGCGGGTGGAACTGGTTGGGGGCCGGTGGTGGCAGGTACATGCGCCGGGTCTTGAGCGCGACCTGGTAAGCCAGATTCTGGTCAGGCACGAAGAGCAGATCGGGAACGCCCAGGCGCTCGGCGATCCTGACCGCGTTCGAGCTGGTGCAGCACACGTCCGAGAGCGCCTTCACATTGGCGTAGGTGTTGACATAGGTCATGGTCGCGAACTTGCGACCCAGCGAGCGCAGGAACTCCTGACGTTCCTCCAAATCGTCGGCGTCCATCTCCGCCAAGGAACACAGGGCCTGTTGGTTGGGTAGATAGACGGGCACGTCGGGGGTCAAGGTGAAGCACCCCTCGGCCATGAAGCGCACTCCGCAAAAGACGACCAAACGCGCCTTCACGTCGCGGGCGCGCACCGCCAATTCGAACGAGTCGCCAACCGTGTCGGCAATCGCCAGGACCTCGGGGACCTGGTAGTTGTGGGCCGGAATGAAGGCGTTCTTCTCCTTCTTGAGACGGCGAATCTCCTCCCACATCCAGGCCACCCGGTCGGCACGGTCGGCTTCGACCTGACCGGAACGCACGAGATCGTCAATGGTGACGGTGAACATCAGTCTATCTTTACCGTTGCCGGACCTCTCCGACAAGCCGCCCGAGCTCGGCACCTCCTTCATCGATGGAGATCGGCCACGCTCTTCGCGGCTTTTCGGCGCAGATCCTTGGCGGTTGGGCCTGGACCCAGCGCGTCCCAGGCCTCTTCCCCGTGTCCCGGACCCACGACGTCGCGCAGGTAAGCCTCGTACTGGAAGGTGTCCGAGTGCTTCTCGTTATGGCAGTGCGTGCAGACCGACTCGGGCGTCTTCGTCTTGATGGCCAGCGGTTTTTCCAGACCACGCTTCTCCACGTGAATCGACCCCGGGCCGTGGCAGGCCTCGCACTGCACGCTCTGCAGGTCCTTGGTGTAGCCCACGCTCGAGCCGCCGACTTCACCGTAGCCGGTGACGTGGCAGCTCACGCAGTCGGGGTGGGCGGTCTTGCCCACTTTCTGCAGGGTCTTCCATGCGCGCGCGTGCGCGGTCTTCTTACCAAAGCGCGCCGAGGCCTTGTGGCAGCTCACGCAGGACGCGTCGCCCGAGTAATGCGCCCGGCCGGCTTCGGCGGGCGGCGGGGGCTGGGACGCGCGCAGGTTGGCCGCTCCCACCGCCAAGTCGAGCTTGCGCATGCTGGCCGCCAGACTCGCGTCGCGGGGCAAGCCGCGGCGGATGGGCAGCAAGCGATTGAGGAAGTACGAGCCTTGCGAGGGAGGTGCCCAGGCCGCGCCGTCCAACCCCTGCAATTCGCCGCTCAGCCGAGCGCGTTCTTCTCGTTTGCCTTTCAGGAACGCGGGATCCGTCTCGGGGTCCTTCTCCCACCGGGCCAAATCGCCGTCCATCTGCTCGAGCTGGCGCCGCAGTTCCTGGGTGCGCAGCTGCGTGCTTTCGGGACCACCCGCATCCACCAGAACTTGTCGTGGGGAGCCTTCCCCCCTGAGCACGACCTCCAGTCGACCCACCATCTGCATTTGCTCGCCAGGCACCAGCAGGAAGGCTCGCCCTTCCTGTTCCGCGCGCCGCGCGCCCAGCCCCACGTTGTTGCCAAGAATGACGAAATCGACCGCTGCCTGGCGAGCCACCTTGCGGGCGAGCGGACGTTCGAGCGGGGCGAGCGCGATGACCAACTCGGCTCCCGCCGAGCGTAGGCGTTCCGCCTCGGTTTGAGCGGTGGCGACCGGATCCTTGACGGGCCAGCCGCGGCTCGCCGCCAGGGCTGGATCCGCAAGGCCAAAGACGCCGATCTTGATGTCGCCCACCGAGTGAACGCGACCCGATTCGAGAAAGGGAAGATCGGAGAGGTTGGCCGCGAGACGCATGGGCTGAACCTTGGATTCGCCCTGCATCACGTCTGAACTACCCAGCCCCGACCCGCCCCACGGCAACCGACGCATCTCCTTGGCGAGGAATCCGGCCACCAGATCCGCGGCCTCCTGCTTGTCCGGAACGACCTTCTGCGCTGGGTAGGTCAAGTTGCCGGCATCGACAAGCAGCGTGGGCCCTTCCTTGGCTGCCTTGCGGACCAAGGCGGTGACGCGGGCGAAGTCACCCAGAGGGTCGCTTGTGCAGCCGCAGGGTTCCAGGGTTCCCTGGGTCTGGGCCGTGTAGAACACGGTGGCGCGCCGTTCACGCGGAGCGCTGGCTTGCGCCTCCAGAGCGAGACCGAGGGTGACGAGGATCTGGAGTCCAGCATGAATTCGTATGAGAGTGCTGAGTCTGAGGGGCATGTTGACGCGTCGTGGACCAGGGTAAAAAAGAAAAAAGAACCACCTTCGCCTTGACAATCACTTGCGTTATAATCACTCTCACCCGCTGGTTCTTTCGAGCCCAGAAGGATTCATAACATGGCCGTCACCCTACGACTCACCCGCGGCGGAGGAAAGAAGACCCCGCACTATCGCATCGTCGCCGCGGACACCCGAAGCCCTCGCGATGGGCGCCTCATTGAACAGGTCGGTATCTACGACCCGAGGCCAATCCCTCCCCAAGCCAAATTCGACATGGCCCGTGTAGACCACTGGCTGGCTGCGGGCGCTGTCCCTAGCGAGACCGTGGGCCAGCTCATCCAAAAGGCCAAGCGGGCAGCCTCAGCGGCGCCCACTGGGTAGTGCACCCGTGACAGAGGGTGCCGAGTCCCCCTCCGTGGGAGGTTCTGAGAAAGCGCCTCCGCTGCGCGAGCTTGTGCTCTATTTGGCGCGGGCGCTGGTCGAACACCCGGACGAGGTGGCTGTGGATGAAATCGATGAGCCGGACGGAACGGTCTTCGAGCTGAAGGTGGCGGAGTCCGACCTGGGGCGAGTCATCGGGCGTCAGGGCCGCACGGCCAAGGCGCTGCGCACTGTGCTCTCTGCTGCCTCGGCCAAGATGAAGAGACGCGCCATCCTGGAGATCCTCGAGTAGGGGAGTTCGCTGGTGCGTTCAGCACCACCTGGCTTTTCCGGCGGTGAGCTTCCCTTCGGGGTGCTAGGGCGCCCTCATGGAGTCTCCGGAGAGCTGATTCTTCGGCCCTACCACCCAGCGGGTCTCGCCGCCGACGGACTGCCCCTGCCGCTGGACGTGGTCCTGGGGCAGCCGGGGGAACCCGTGGCGTCCGTCCTCCGTTCCTCGCGCAGGGTCGCCGAGGGCTTCTTGGTGAGATTCGAAGGCGTGGCCTCGCGGGAGGATGCCGCCCGGCTGACCGGACGCGAGCTGCGGATACCCAGGTCGGCGCTTCCGCCGCTGGGCGAGACCGAGTTCTACGTCGACGATCTTGTGGGCTGCGTCGTGCAGGATGTGCAGGGGAACGTCCTCGGCACCGTCAAGGGCGTCTTCTGGAATGGCGCACACGACGTCATGTCATTGGACGGCGATGAAAGACTGATCCCGGTTGTGCCGGAGTTCATCGTGACGGTGGATCCCTCGAAGAAAATCGCGACGGTCAAGCTCCATGAATGAATCAAAGTACGCCGAGGGAAGCTCGCTTTCACAGGCGCCGCGCCTCTCCGTCGAGATCGTCACGCTCTTTCCGGAATTCTTCTCCTCATTCCTGCAAACCAGCCTGCTTGGCAAAGCCATCGCGGGCGGATTGGTGACGGTGGGATGCACGAATCCCAGGGATTTTGCCCCCGGGCGTCACCGACAGGTGGACGATTCACCCTACGGAGGAGGGCCTGGCATGGTCTTGCGGCCCGAGCCCATGGCGGCCGCCATCGAAGACGCCGAGCGGCGGGGGGGGCGGGCCCATCGAGTCCTGCTGTCGCCTGCTGGCCGCCGCTTTGACCAGGCCTGCGCGGCTCGGTGGGCCGCATGCGGTCGAATGATGCTGATCTGTGGTCGCTATGAAGGCATCGACGAGCGTATCGCACAGGTGTTCGCGGACGAGGTCGTGAGCATCGGCGATTTCGTCCTTTCGGGTGGCGAAGCAGCGGCTCTCGTGATCATCGAGGCCACCACGCGACTCATTCCCGGCGTGCTGGGCAGTGAAGAGTCCATCGTCGAGGAGTCGTTCTCGTCGGGCCGATTGGAGTGTCCTCAGTGGACTCGTCCAGCCACCTTTCGGGATCTCTCCGTCCCGGAGACCTTGTTGTCGGGAAACCATGCCGTGGTGGCGCGCTGGCGTCGTCGAGAGGCGCTGCGCCGCACCTTGACCTGGCGGCCGGACTTGATAAAAGAGCACCCCCCGACCGAAGAAGAGCGGTCAATGCTCGCAGAAATCGACATGGCCGACCCGACAAAGGGAGGTCAGGGTTGACTGCGCGCCTCCTTCCGCGTAGTAAATACGCCCTTGCATAGAGCGGACACATGAGCACGCATCCCCTGATTCGAGCCATCGAGAATTCCTTCCGACGGGACAACATTCCCGATTTCCGGGCTGGCGACAGCATCCGGGTCCATACGCTGATCAAGGAAGGCGACAAAGAACGTATTCAGGTCTTCGAAGGGGTCTGCATCGACCGGCGCTCGGGCTCGGCGTGTGCCTCGTTCACCGTGCGAAAGATCTCCTACGGGGTAGGGGTCGAGCGCGTCTTTCCGCTGCACACGACCCGCATCGATAGGATCGAGGTCGTGCAACGCGGTCGGGTTCGTCGCGCGCGCTTGAACTATCTGCGACAGCTCCAGGGCAAAGCCGCACGCATCAAGGGCGAGCGAGCCAATGTGGAGGCGGCGGGGGTCTCCGCGGGCACTGAGA
>CAZHUY010000204.1:0-10933 GCA_964535465.1 uncultured Myxococcales bacterium | reverse complement strand
GTGGCGTGCGAGGGCGGCGACGAGGGCGAGGCGGCTTGCGCGTTCATGAACACCACGCCGCTCTTCTTGCTGGCGTCACTGATGCGCGGGGTGCGCACCTTGGTCTTCGGGTTGTACAGGTCCAGGGCATCGGCGCGCAGGGCATCGGCGATGAACAGCACCAGGTTGCGGGCCGGCTTGGGTCGGGGCAGCGAGGGCGCCGCCTCCAGGAGAATGTGCGGGTTGGCCCACTGGGCCGCGCCCGAGGCGACCTCGAGATCGAGCGCCGCCAGCTTCCCGGCGTGCGCAGTCAACGAGAGGCGACGCGCTTGCCAGCCAGCTTGCGTTTGGGTCTCGTCCAGCAAGACCTGCGGCGTCTCGCCTTCGGGGCGCAGCACGACCTTGAGCTGCGCCGGCGCCTGGGGGGCCGCGGTCTCGAACACCAGGTGTGCTTGTTGTGGAATCTCGAGCAGCATGGTGGCGCGCCGGAACCCGGTCAGCGCGGGTTTGCCAGAGGCGCTACTCACCGGGGACAGCTCGGGCCAGGCCTGGCCCGAGTCGGGCGCGCGGCCCGCGACGATCTCGATGGAGTGGAAGAGCGCGCCTTTCTTGCCCACGGCCACCCCGAGCTCGTTCTCGCCGACGCGAAGCACGCCCGCCGGCACCTTGATGGTCACCGCCTGCCAGCCCGCTGCCACATTGGCGCTGGCCAGTGGCCGGCCGTTGAGACGCAGCGAGAGGCGTTGCCCTCCGTTCATGCGCACGATCACCGTGCCCGCGTCAGTGGCCTGGTCCCAGGGGAAGCGCAGGGTGCTCGCCACGCTGTTGAGGACGCGGCCGGTCCGATCCTGCAGCTTGCTGAGCCCGCGCCAGGGGCTGGTGTATTCTTGCGTGTACTTGCGAAACCCCTCGCTGGCCACCGGGATGAGCAGGCCCTGGTGATGGAGGTGCCACAGGGCTTGGTTGGCCAGCAGATCCACACGAGGTCCCTTTTCGTCCAACGCCGTCGCGGCCGTGGGGGCGGGAGGCGCGCTGGGCGCCGCCTGGGCAACGCGCGAAGTTGATGCGCGTTGGCAGCCGGAGAGCCCGAGGGGAAGGCCGAGCAACAGAGCGACGAGGAAGCGACTCATGGGCATTTTCTAGCGCAACCGGCGCCGCGAGCGTTCGCTTTGTTTCTGGGGCGATCAGCCGATGATGTCGTTTACCTCATTATTAGATCTCGTTGCCACGACTCCGCACCACGCGCGAGACCAGTTCAAGACCGCCTAACAAGGGATCGAAAGTCGAAGCGCCATGGCCCGAAAACCTGTGTCGACATCCAAGTTGTTGCCCATCGTGGGCGGCTATTTCGTCGTGTCGGCGTTGTGGATAGTGTTCTCTGACCGGCTGGCTGGCGTCTTCAGCGGCAACACCGAGACCATGGTCCTCATCAGTACGGTGAAGGGCTGGTTCTTCGTGGCGGTGACCACTCTCATGCTCTATGGCCTGCTTCGCCGGCGCGATCAGGTCATTGACAAACGCCAGGAGTCGCTGCGGGCCGCGGCCGAGGAGCTGCAGGCCATTTACGACGGTGCCAACGAAGCCATCTTCGTACGCGAGCTCGATGGGCGCGTCCCCATGGTGAGATGCAACCAGTCCGCCTGTGAGTTGTACGGTTATGATCGCGAAGGCTTCATGGCGTGCCGGCCGGGAGAGCTGTCCGAGAACACGGCCCCGTACGACGAGGAGCACGCGAAGGGATGGGGCCGGCTGGCCATCGAGCAAGGGCCGCAGACCTTCGAATGGCGGGCCCGGCGTCGCGACGGCACATGCCTGTGGGTCGAGATCAGCGTCAGGACCAGCCTGATCGCGGGTCGCAGCCGTCTGGTGTTCGCGGTGCGCGACATCTCGGATCGCAAACGCGCCGAGGCGGCGGTCCGGCGCAGCGAAGAGCGCTTCAACACCGTCTTTCGCACCAGCCCGGTGTCGATGATCATCAGCCGCGTCGCTGACGGTATCTGCATCGATGCCAATGATGCCTTCTACGAGCAGACCGGCCTTTCCAGCGAAGAGGTGGTCGGCAAGAGTGTCCGATCGGCTCCTGGTGAGCTATGGATTGATCCCGTTCGCAAGCAACAGGTTCTGCAGGAGGTCCAGAGCAAGGGACACATACACGGGGCGGAGGCACAATTTCGTCGCAAGGACGGGAGGACTTACACCGGGCTCGTCAACTTCGCCCAGATCGTCATAGGTGCAGACAAGTGCCTCATCTGCGCGGTGCTGGACGTGACAGCCCAACGGACCATGGAGGAGATGCTCCATCGTGCCGAGCGCCTGGAGTCCCTGGGCGTTCTCGCCGGCGGCATCGCCCACGACTTCAACAACCTGTTGGCCGGGGTGTTCGGTCATTTGGATCTGGCGCGCGAATGTCTGCGCGATCACCAGATCAGCGAGGCAGAGGAGTGCCTGAGTGACGCGCTGTCGGTCTTTGGGCGCTCGCGTGCCCTGACCCAGCAGTTGCTCACCTTCGCCAAGGGCGGGGCTCCCATGCGCAAGACCCAGGCCGTGGACGAATTGGTGCGCAAGGCGGTCACATTCGCCACCAGCGGTTCCAACTGCGAGGTCTCCATCACCACGGAACCCGAAAGTTGGCTGTGTGACATCGATGGCAACCAGATGGGGCAGGTGATCGACAATTTGGTCATCAACGCCAAACAGGCCATGCCGCACGGTGGACGGCTGCAGGTTCGGGTGGAAGACGTCGCGTCGACGGACATGCCCCGGCACTTGCCGCTTCGTGACCACGTGCACATCGTCGTGCGCGACAACGGTATGGGCATTGCCCAGCAGGACCTGAAGCGTATCTTCGACCCCTTCTTCACCACCAAGCCCGGGGGCTCCGGCCTGGGCCTGGCCACGGCCTATTCCATCGTGCACAAGCACGATGGGCACATGGAGGTGGACTCCGAACCTGGTTCGGGTGCCACCTTCCACGTCTGGTTGCCGCGCGCGCGCAGCCAGGTCGAGGTCGCGGACCTGGAGGCGGTCGACAGCCACCGGGGGCAAGGATCGATCCTGATTCTGGACGATGAGGATTCGATTCTGAAGATCGCCGCGGGCCTGCTACGCCGCATGGGCTACGAGGCTTCGGTGAGCAAGAACGCGGAGCAAGCCCTGGCCTTGGTCGAGATGGCGGTGGCTGCCGGCAAGCCCTTCCGCGGCGCCATCCTGGACCTGACCATCCCGGGAGGGAAAGGGGGCCGCGAGATCGTCCATCGTCTCAAGTCTCTGGACCCGAAGATCAGAATCCTGGCGTCCAGTGGGTACGCGGGCGACGAGGTCATGGCCAACCCTCGCGAACTGGGCTTCGATGGCGGCTTGCCCAAGCCCTACACCGCGCAGGAGCTTCGCCAGGCCATGGCCAAGTTGTTCGCCAGCGACGAGGCCACCCCCAGAAGGGTCATCATGGACCCGTGTCCCTCGCCCCGGGCGTGATCCCTGATTCACGCCTGCTTGAGCATGCCCTTGGCGATGGCGACCACCGCGCTGCGAGGGGCCAGCCGGCTGGAGAAGGCGAGCAGTTTGGTCCTCCAGCCGGGCAGGATGATCGCCTTGCCCTTCATCATCCCCCGGTAGCCTTGGCGTGCCACGGTGGCGGCGTCGAGCAGCTTGCCGCGAAAGAGGGGGCTGTTCTCGCACTCGGCGCGCTTTTGAAACTCGGTGAGGACAGGGCCTGGACACAAGGCGGACACGGTGACGCCCGTGCCCGCGAGTTCGCCGTTGATGGCCTCGGACAGGGAGAGGACGTAGGCCTTGGAGGCGCAGTAGGCGGCCATGTACGGGCCCGGCTGAAAGGCAGCCAGCGAGGCCACGTTGAGGATGCGGCCTTGCTTGCGAGCCACCATGCCGGGCAGGAATAGGCGGCACAGGTCGGTCAGCGCCACCACGTTGAGCTGCAGCATGCCGGCATCCTTGCCGGGTGGGATTTCGTGAAAGGCGCCGCTCGAGCCGAAGCCGGCGTTGTTGACCAGAACGTCGACCTGGAGCCCGGACTGTTCCACCTGCGCGAAGAGGTTCTGAGCCGCTCCGGGTTGGCCGAGGTCGATGGGCAGCACGTGTACGGTACGACCCTGGGCGCGCCAAGGAGCGGCCACCTCCTCCAGTGTTTCGTGTCGGCGCGCGACCAGGATCAGGTCATGGCCATCGGCGGCCAACAGGTGCACCAATTCCCGGCCGATGCCGGTGCTGGCGCCGGTGACCAGCGCAGTTCGCGATGTCGTTTTCATGGCGTCGAGGGGAGTTTGTACCAGAAACGCGAGCACCGAGGACAAATGTCCGGGAGCAAAGCTGTGCCGGTCCGGTGATTCGAGCTACTATCTCGACGTGACGCGAACAAGGTTTCCCAGGACACGGGTAGTGCGTTCAACCGTGGTGGGAACAGGGGATCTGCCGTCCGCGATGCCTGCCGCTCAAACGAGAGGACAATAATGAGGATTCGCCCGCTCTTCCACCAGCTGCCTCCGGTCAACGCCCACCAACCGGATATCGCCTACACCATCCTGAAGGGTCATCTGGGCGCGCACGACGTGGCTTCCCAGACCATCTACTGGAACTTGCGGCTTCGTCGTTTCTACGATCGGTTCTTGACGCTGAGGACTGACATCTTCACCAAGCTGGTGGCTGACATCGAGACGCGGCCCACCGTGTTCTACCTGGGTCCTTTCCTGCTCGAACTCCTGTCCCAGGAGGACACCCCCCGCGCACGGCACGCACGTGCCAGCCTTCTTGCCTACTATGCCTCGCTCTTCCCCGACACCGCCGTTCAGGATCCGGGGTACATGGAATCCTGGCTGGAGGATTTGCGTGGCGACATCATGGGCTTTCTGACGGCCGAGATCGAGAAGCTCGATCTCGATGACGGCGCGCTGTGGGCGGTCTCCTGCAAGTTCAATCAGTGGATTCCCGGCGTGGTGCTGACCCAACTCGCCCGCCGGCGTCGGCCCGATCTGCCCATCCTGATCGGTGGAATTGCCTCGAAGGACGAGGCCTACACCATGATGCGGGTCTTCTCGCACGCCAGCTACGCCATTTGGGGGGAGGGGGAGCAGTCCATGCTGGCGCTGGTTCGCAAGCTCGACACCCACGACAGCGATCTCGCCTCCGTCCCGCGTCTGATCTACCGACGCGACGGAGAGCTGCAGTCCAGTCAGGTCGAATGCCCGGATACGGGACCTCTGCCCCGCGATGACTTCTCCGATTTCTTTTCGGCTCAGGCGGGGTTGTCACCCGAGACGGCTCAAGCCATCCCTGAGGTCTCGCTCAACACCATTCGTGGCTGTTCCTGGGCGCGTTGTCGCTTCTGCAACCTGCACCAGAGTGTCTCGCTAAGGCACAAGGAGCCCGACCAGATTATCGAGGAGATACGCGACCTGGTGGCTCGCTTTGGCATCAAGCGGATCACGTTCGCCAACATGGACATTCACGACTCGAATGCCCGTCGCTTCGACCAGTTGGTGGACGGTCTGATAGCGCTTCAGAGCGAAGGCATCAGCATCGACTACACCTCCGACATCGCGGCCACGCGCCTGACCGCGCCCATGCTGAAGCGGTTGGTGCTGGCCGGGTTCGCTCACTTGCTGGTGGGCTTCGAAGCGCTGACCGATGGCCTTCTGGAGAAGGTCAACAAGGCCCACCGCTTCGCCCACAACATCTGCTTCATGAAGCTGACCGACAAGTTCCGCATGAACAACGAGGTCAACATCTTGATGGGGGTACCGGACGAGGCCCGCGAGGACGTGCTGGAGAGCATCCAAAATCTGCACTACCTGAGGTTCTATCCCCCAGGAATGCGCGGCTGCGTGTTCGTTCGGCCCATGTTCCTGGGCGCGCGCGCGCCCTACGAGACCTCGATGTCGGAGGCGGAGCGAGAGCGGTGGACTCTGGACGACGCCTATTCTCCCTTCGGCTTCCTCCCGCAGAGCATCGTCGAGGCAGGGAATCGCATGCACCTGGGCAGCTTTCGCGCGCCCTTGCGCCATGGGGATCTGTGGGATGAGTTCAAGGTGATGCTGGCCGCCTACCAGAGGACGCGCCGGGAGTATCTGTGGCTGTCGCGCGACGGTGAATCGATCCTGCAAGAGCGCTGTGACGGTGAGCTGGTGAAGGAGCTGGCGCTCGAGCCCGCGTATGGCGAGGTGCTACGTCTGGCCAATGAGCGCGTGGTCAGCTTCAGCGAGCTTGCGCGCGGAATGAAGAAGGCCTTCCCCGAGACGTCGGAGAGCAAGCTCAGGGACATCGTGGACGATCTGCAGAAGGAGTACCTGCTGTACGCCGATAAGAAACAGCACCAGCTCATCTCGGTGGTGGACACCGACGGCATGCCGGCCGAGGAGGGCTAGAGCACCGCCGGTCAGCGCTGTGAGCTCGGACGCAGTTTCGAGTGCTTGCGGCCGTAGCCGAAGTAAATGACCAAGCCGATGCCCATCCAGGCAAAGAGGCGAACCAGGGTGTGCGTGGTGGCCGTGGCCATCAGGCCGCCGGAGAAGAGCGCGCCCAGGATGGGGATGAGGTAGGGCCCGCCCGGCACCTTGAAGGCCCGGGGGATGTCCGGGCGCTTGAGGCGCAGGATCATGACGCCCACGCTGACCAAGACGAAGGCGAACAAGGTGCCGATGCTGGTCAGCTCGCCCAGGATGTCGATGGGCAAGACACCTCCCGCCACCGCGCACACCAGGCCGGTGGCGATGGTGGTGACGTGCGGCGTGCCGAAGCGTTTGTGGACACGGGCCGCGAAGGAGGGCAGCAGCCCGTCGTGCGCCATGGAGAAGAAGATGCGCGGCTGGCCCATGAGCAGGACCATCATCACCGACGACAGACCGGCGATGGCGCCGATCTCGACCGCGCTCTCCAGCCAACGCACGCCGGTGGCCGCGATGCCCACCGCGATGGGGTGGGGCACCGACAGCTCGGTGTAGGGCACCACGCCGGTCAGGATGAGCGACACCGCGATGTAGAGGACCGTGCACACCGCCAGCGAGCCCAGGATGCCGATGGGCAGGTCGCGCCGCGGGTTGCGCGTCTCTTGCGCGGCGGTGGAGACGGCGTCGAACCCGATGTACGCGAAGAACACCATGGTCGCGCCCTGCATGATCCCGGAGAAGCCGAACTGGCCGAACTTGCCGGTGTTCTCGGGGATGAAGGGTTGCCAGTTCTCGCTGCGCACGAAGGGGGCGGCGGCGAAGATGAAGAGCAGCACCACCGCGACCTTGATCACCACGATGACCGAGTTGAAACGCGCCGACTCCTTGATGCCCACGACCAGGATGCCGGTGACCAGCAGGGTGATGAACACCGCGGGCAGGTTGATGATGGCGCCGGTGAACTGCACGCTATGGTGGGCCTCGCTCCACACCAGGGGCGATGTGGTCCAGGCCGAGGGCAAGGTCCAGCCTGTGACGTGCTTGACGAAAGCGCACATGTAGCCCGACCAGCCCACGCTGACGGTGGCCGCGCCCACCAGGTATTCGAGGATCAAGTCCCAGCCGATGATCCAAGCGATCAGCTCGCCCATCGTGGCGTAGGCGTAGGTGTACGCGCTGCCCGCCACCGGGATCATGGAGGCCATCTCCGAGTAGCACAGCCCAGCGAAGGCGGCGGCGAAGGCCGCGATGGTGAAGGACAGGGCGACCGCGGGACCGGCGTTGGCCGCGGCGGCGCGTCCGGTCAGCACGAAGATGCCGGTGCCGATGATGCCGCCGATGCCCAGCAACACCAGATCCCGCGCGGTCAGCGTGCGCTTGAGGCCGTGCGGGTGCTCGGCGTCGGCGTGCAGGTGGTCGATGCTCTTGCGAGCCAGCAGGGAGTGGGGCATCAGGGCTCCGTGGTCGTGGGCCGGGTAGCGTGATGCTCCTTGGCGGCCGAGTTCAGCATGGCCAGAGCGCTGTAGATGGCGACGCCGATGACCAGCCAACGCAGGTGATCGACGCGCAGCTCGCGCACGATGTAGGCGGCGAGCAGAACCCCAGGTACCCCGCCCAAGGCCAGGCCCAGGGCGGCGCGCGGCGAGTAACTGCCTCGCCCGATGAAGCGAATGCCACTCGACGGCATGATGAAGGCGCACGAGCCCATCATCACCGGGAACACGGCCTTCAGGTTCATACCCAGGAACCCGAACAGGATGAGGCTGGGCGCGTACGCTCCGATGCCCAGGTTCATGAGGGCGCCGAAGGTGAAGTTGCCCACCAGGCCCACCACCAGGCGCCAGCCGCGCAGCCCCAGGGTGTCGCCGCCCTCGGGCAGGTAGTGCAAGGCGCTGGCCAGCATCAGGCCCGCGGCCGCCAGGAGCGCGAACCCCATGCCGATCTGGATCTTGCGCTTGGGCCAGGCCGCTACCACGCCCGCGCCCAACCACGACCCCAGCACCGCGGCGGCGATCAGCGACACCAGCGAGAGCATCTCGACCTCGACGATATGGATGTAGATGACGGCTTGTGCGACGGTGGGCCACATGTGCCCGACCAGCAGGGTTCCCGGGATGAGCCGATCGGGCACCTTGCGCAGCAGCTTGTAGATGGAAGTCGTGGTGGCGTACGACCCGATGCCCAGGGTGTCGAAGAAGTTGGTGACGAACCCGATGCCTGTCTGCATGGGCGAGGGCATGCCGACCCGGATGGCGTCGGCTTCGCTGGCATCGCCTGGCCCCGGGGTGGCGCGTCCCGCCCGTTTGCGAACCACGTCGCGCCCCCACAACGCGGTGAAGACCGCGCCGACGGCCGCCAAGGCCAGCATGAGCATTGCTCTTACCCCAAGCATGGCGGGCAATGGTACACGGAACCCGCCGCCAAAAAAGTCCTTAATGGACAGTCCGGCGTGCCGATATCCATGTCAGCGGGACCCCGCCCCGCAAAGGCAGAGTGCAAGTGGAAGCCAAAGCTGGATCTGATCGGTTGATCGCGGCGCCAGAGCCCAACCTGCGACCTTTGGTCCTGGTGGTGGATGACGACGAGAACTTCGCACGCGCTTGTGTGCGCATGCTGGAGACTTGGGGCTATGGTGTGCAGACGGCCTCGGATGGAGGTTCTGCGCTGGAGCTGGCCAAGCACAACCACTTCGATGTGGTGTTGACCGACATCAACATCCCGCAGTACAGCGGCCTGGACCTGCTGCGCGCCGTGCGTGAGCGCGATCGGGATGTTCCGGTGGTGCTCATGACCGGCGGCCCCGGTCTGGACAGCGCGCGCGTGGCCGTGGAGTTCGGGGCGCTCAGTTATCTCATCAAGCCGCTCTCCTCGGGTGAGCTGCGTGACGTGCTCTCGCGGGCGGTGCAGATGCACCGGGTGGCGGTGCGCGAGCGTCGCATCCTGCACTCGTCGGAGGAGCACGAGCGCGACTTGGAGAGCATGCGCCTGAAGTTCGATCAGGCCCTGGCGGGCATGTGGACCGCCTTCCAGCCTATCGTGTCATGGTCGAGCAAGGAGGTGGTGGCTTACGAAGCTCTGATGCGCACCACCTACAAGGAGCTGTGCTCGCCGCTCGACATCCTGAAGACGGCGGAGACCTTGAATGACATGTACACCCTGGGCCGCAAGACGCGCGGCCAGGTGGCGGACGTCATGGCGGTTCACCCGAACGTGCCCGGGATCTTCGTGAACCTGCATGTGATGGATCTGAACGACGAGGACTTGTACGCCGAGAAGGCGCCGTTGTCCGAGTTCGCTCCACGCGTGCACCTCGAGATCACGGAGCGCATGGCGCTCGAGCACATCCCGGATATCCGCGCGCGCGTGGCCAGGCTGCGCGGCCTGGGCTACCGCATCGCGGTCGACGATCTGGGCGAGGGCTACTCGGGCCTCAACACCTTCGCCCAGCTTGAACCCGACGTGGTGAAGCTGGACATGGCGCTGATCCGCGGCATCGACACCACCCCCACCAAGCGCAAGATGGTGCACGCCCTGGCGTCCCTGTGCCGCGAGCTGCAGACGCCGCTGGTGGCCGAAGGCGTGGAGACCGAGGTCGAGCGCGACATCCTGGTGGACCTGGGGGCGGATCTGTTCCAGGGCTACCTGTTCGCCAAGCCCGGACGACCCTTCCCGCTGCCGGCGATGTGAGCCGGGCTGCCGGGGCATCGCGGGGCGGATGGGAGGCGGAGCGGTACTCGGCATGCGAGCCGGGTGTCGCATGTGGTGTCGAGGGGGAGCTGGACGCGTCGGGCTGAAGAGTCTGGTCACGGCCACGACCACGGTACGGCCACGGCCACGACCACGACCACGACCACGACGTTCAGGCAGGCGCTGGCAGGCTGGAGAGGGTCGGTTTTCCTGGCGAGCACCGTGTCGGCAGGTTGCGCGAATGCCTGTTTCCCAGAGGGCCACGAAGGGGGCGGCGGGCGGCGAAACTTCTAGTTGATTCGCCCGCACGGGGGACGTAAGAAGACTGCACTTTTGCACGAATTACCCCCCCTGGAGGACCAACGACATGGCTCGCAAGAAAGTCACGATTGACGGCAACGAGGCCGCTGCCTACATAGCGCACAAGACCAACGAGGTCTGCGCCATTTACCCCATCACCCCCTCCTCGAACATGGGTGAGTGGGCCGATGAGTGGTCGGCTGCTGGCCGCACCAACATCTGGGGCGCGGTTCCCTCCGTCGTCGAGATGCAGAGCGAGGCCGGCGCCGCCGCCGCCACCCACGGCGCACTGCAGGCCGGCGCCCTCACCACCACCTTCACGGCCTCCCAGGGCCTTCTGCTCATGATCCCGACCATGTTCAAGGTCGCGGGCGAGCTGACCTCGACGGTGTGGCACGTCTCGGCCCGTACCGTGGCCACCCACGCCCTGTCGATCTTCGGCGACCACAGCGACGTCATGGCGGTGCGTTCGACCGGTTTCGGTCTGCTCTGCTCTGGCTCGGTGCAAGAGGCCATGGACATGGCGCTCATCGGCCAGGCCTCCACGCTGGAGGCGCGCGTGCCCTTCA
>CAZHUY010000203.1:0-10939 GCA_964535465.1 uncultured Myxococcales bacterium | reverse complement strand
TGGCGCACCCCGAACTCGCCCGCCAGGGTCTGCAGATCGCACTTCTGATTGCGCGCGCAGTACAGGCAGTCATCGGGGTGGTTGGACAGCAACAGCTCGACGATGGTGCGCCGGGCGGCCAAGACCTTGGGTGACTTGGTCTTGATCTTCATGTCCTTGGACACCGGGAACGAGCAGGATGGCACCAGGCCGGGCGCCCCCTCGACTTCCACGATGCAGAGGCGGCAGGCCCCGCTGGGGGGCAGGCCTTCCATATGACAGAGCGTCGGCACGTTGATGCCTTCGCGCTTGCACACGGCCAGGATGGTCTCGCCCCCGTTGGTCTCGACGATCTTGTTATCGACTTCAATCGTAAACATGGTCATTCCTCAGCTTCTGGTTCAGTGCAGGGGGCGGGTGAAATCCAGGTCGCAACGCAGGCAGCGTCGCGCCTCACATTGGGCCGATTCTTCGGAGATGCACAGGTCGACCTCGGCGAAGTTTCCACGACGCTTCTCGACCGGCAGGTGGGGCTGCTTGACCCTCTCCGCCACCACCGCGCCACCGTCGTCCTCGTCCATGACCTGGACGGGCTCGACGTAGAACGAGGGTAGCTTCACCTTGGGCAGTTGCTTGAGCAGCCTGCCGGTGACGAAGTTTTGCAGCATGACCGCGGCGTTCTTGCCCGCGGCGATGGCCCTGATCACCGTGCTCGGGCCGGTGGTCACGTCGCCGCCGGCAAACACGCCGGGACGGCTGGTGACGAACGACTCGGCGTTGGCGTTCACGGTCCCCCAACGCGTGGTCTTCACGCTCTCGAGGCCGCTGGTCTCGGGCTGCTCGCTGATGGCCACGATGAGGGTGTCCAGCGCGACCACGTGCTCGGAGCCGGGCACGGGCACGGGCTGCTGACGACCGGAATCGTCCAGCGGCCCCAGCTCGTTGTTGATGAACTTCACCCCGGTGAGCTTGCCGTCCTTGACCATGACCTCGACCGGCGCCACCAGGGGACGCAGCTCGATGCCCTCGGCCAACGCGGCCTCGATCTCCTCGGCGTAGGCCGGCATCTCCGCGCGGGTGCGGCGGTAGAACACGGTCACCCCGGTTACCCCCTTCTGGCGGTAGGCCACGCGGGCGGCGTCGATGGCCGAGTTGCCACCGCCCACGATGCCCACCCTACCCTTGGCCAGGTGCTTGCCTTCCAGGTTGTAGGCCTTGAGGAACTTGATGCTGGGCAAGACCCCTTCGGCGTTGTCGCCGGCCAGCCCCAGCCGCTTGCTCTCGTGGGCCCCGGTGGCGATGTACACCGCCTTGTACCCTTCCTTGTCCATGAGCGAGTCGATGGTGAAGTCCTTGCCCATGGTCTGGTTGAGCCGAAGCTCGACATTGGCGTTGAGAAGGGCGTCGATCTCCTTCTGCAGGGTATCGCGCGGCAGACGGTACTCGGGAATGGCCGCGGCCAACATGCCGCCCGGCTTGGACTCGCGTTCGAACACCGTCACCCGGTTGCCCAAGGCACCCAGGTAGTGGGCCGCGGTCAGGCCCGACGGTCCCGCGCCGATGACAGCGATCTTGGGCGCGTCCTTGGCCGCCGGCTTGACCTGCGCCTTGTAGGTGTCAGGGCTCACGCGGTCCACGATGAAGCGCTTCAGGCTGCGCACCGCGATGGGCTCGCCGCCCGTGGCGCCCGCGCGGCACATGGACTCGCACGGGTGATCGCACACGCGCGCGCAGGCCGAGGGGAACGGGTTGGCACTGCGGATCACGCGGTAGGCCTCGGAGTATTCGCCGCGCGCGATGTGCGCGACGTAGCGCCAGGCCTCGGTGCCCACCGGGCAGGTGTTCTGGCAGGGGGCCCCCACCAGATCCTTGCAGGCACCCGCCGGGCAGTTGCGCTCGAACACATGCGCTTCGTATTCGTCGCGGAACCAGCGCAAGGTCGACAGCACCGGGTTGGGTGCCGTCTGGCCCAGGCCACACAGGCTGGTGGCCTTGATGGTCTCGGCCAACTCGGTCAGGCGCATGATGCCCTGGAAACGCACCAGGGCGTCGATGTTCTCTTCCTTGCGGCGCGGCCGCGTGATGGCATCCAGGATCTCCAACATGCGGCGCGTGCCCTCGCGACAGGGGATGCACTTGCCGCAGCTCTCGGTCTGGATGAACTCCATGAAGAACTTGGCGAAGTCCACCATGCAGGTGGTCTCGTCCAGAACCACCAAGCCGCCCGAGCCCATGATGGCGCCCGCGCTCTTGAGGGTTTCGTAGTCGATGGGCGTGTCAAGCAGGTGGGGCGGGATGCAACCGCCCGAGGGACCACCGATCTGCACGGCCTTGAACTTCTTGCCGGCCGGCGGGCCGCTGCCCACGTCGAAGATCACGGTGCGCAGGCTGGTGCCCATGGCCACCTCGACCAGGCCGGCGCGCTGAACCTTGCCGCTCACCGCGAAGATCTTGGTGCCCTTGCTGGTGGCGGTGCCGACCGCCGCATAGCCCTCGGCGCCCTTGCGCATGACCACCGGGATGTTGGCCAAAGTCTCCACGTTGTTGATGCAGGTGGGCTTGCCGAACAGGCCGCTTTGCGCGGGGTACGGGGGACGGGGACGCGGCATACCGCGCCGACCCTCGATGCTGTGCATGAGCGCGGTCTCTTCACCGCACACGAAAGCGCCGGCGCCCATCTTGATGTGGAACTGCAGGTTGAACCCGCTGCCCATGATGTTGTCGCCGATGAGGCCATAGGCCTTGGCGCGAGCGATGGACTCGCGCAGGCGCTGCACCGCCAAGGGGTACTCGGCGCGAATGTAGACGTAGGCATCCTTGGCGCCGATGGCGTAGGCACCGATCATCATGCCTTCCAGCAACTTGTGCGGATCGCTCTCGATGAGCGCGCGATCCATGAAGGCACCCGGGTCGCCCTCGTCGGCGTTGCAGATCAGGTACTTCTGATCGCTGGCCTGGCCGAGCGCCATCTTCCACTTGCGACCGGTGAGGAAGCCGCCGCCGCCACGGCCGCGCAGACCGCTCTTCTCGACGATGTCGCATACCTCCTCGCGCTTCTTGCTGCGAATGGTGTCGAGGAATGCCTTGTACCCACCGCGCGCGATGTACTCCTCGATGCTGCTCGGATCCACGATGCCCGAGAACTCCAGCACCCAGCGTAGCTGCGGCTTGAAGAAGGGATGCTCGTCCAGGAAGGGCAGGCCGTCCCAGGTCGCCGACGTGCCCTGGCGGTACTGTCCGACCAGGTCCTGCGTCGGAACCTTGCCGGCCAGCACACCGTCGAGGATTTCGGCCGCGTTCTCGGGCGAGACCTGCATGAAGGACAGGCGCCGCTTGCCGGGCACCTGCACGTCCATGATGGGCTCGAAGGCGCACATGCCGATGCAGCCCACCTCGATGATCTCGAAGTCCAGCTTCTTGGTCTCGCGGTACTGCATCACCGCGGTCATGACCTTGCCGGCACCCGCGCCCATGCCACAAGTTCCCAGGCCGAGATAGACGACCGGCTTGCTGACGACGTCGCGACGAAGCGCGGCCAGCAGGGCTTCCTGCGTGGCGTTCTTGGCGACCCCGCCGGCCTGCAGGACCTCGAGCACCTGGGGATCGGGCGTGGTGGAAACTTCCAAAGGAGCGAACAGGGATTTCGGCATCGAGCTCATGACTTCACCGCTTCCTTGCGACAGTTGTCGAGAATCTTGCGCGCACGGGTTGGCGTCATACGGGCGAAGAACTCACCGTTCACGCACATCACGGGCGACAGGCCGCACGCCCCCAGGCAGGCGACGACCTCCAAGCTGAACACGCGATCGCGCGAGGTCTGCCCCGGCGTGATCTTCAACTCCTTCTTCACGGTGTCGAGCAACGAGAGCGAGCCCTTCACGTGGCAAGCCGTGCCTCGGCACACCTGCACGTGGTACTTGCCCACGGGCTGAAAACGGAATTGGTTGTAGAAAGTCGCGACGCCGTACACCTTGCTGGCTGGCAGCTTCAGGTGCTGACCGATGGCGACCACCGAATCCTTGGAAACGTACCCCTGGGCGTCCTGGACCTCCTGCAAGATCGTGATGAGAGCGTCACGACGCGCGTTGGGGTACTTCTTCAGGATGGGCTGTATGTCTTGTGCGACTGTTGTCATTTGATTCCGTCCTGTTGTTACGTCCGTCACACTGTGAAACCGTTCACGCAGAAGGTACCACCCGCCTTCGGCCATAGTCAAGGACGCTCTTCGGTAAAATTCCCTGACATTTCCGCAGGTTAGACGTCACCCCGGACGACGGAGACTCCCAGGCTTCGTGGCCTGGGGTCAGCCGGGGTCAGGACGTCAGCGCAGCGGTTGCGCTACAGGAAGGGCGGGAAGGTGTTTTCGTCGCGGGTAACGGCCACGCCTTCCAGCTCCATCAGCCAGGTGGGGCGGCAAACCGCAGCCTCGGTCAGGACCAGCGGCACCCTGCGGCCCAGCTCCTCCTCGAGCACGCTCACCACCGGACCCCGATCGTGCGCATTGCGGACATAGGCGATCACGTAGGCCAAGTCGTCGAGCGTCGCCGACTGGGCGCGCAGCAAGGCGCGGACGTTCTCCACGGCTCGGCGGGCTTGCAGCTCGGGGTTTCCCTCGTGCAGCACGTTGCCCTTGGTATCGATGCTGGCGGTCCCCGAAATGTAGAGGTGCGAGCGATCGCCATAGCGCACGCGCAGCCCCCGCTCGAAGGTCACCCCGTAGTCAATGGTGGGACGCAGGTGCGAGAGCGCCTCCATGCGGACGATCTGCTTCGCCACGAGTCCCCCCACCGACAGGGAGTCGACCGACACTATCTTCTCGGGCGTGTGGGTCATGCCCAAGATGCCGGTGCTGGCCAGGTAGCGCGTCTGATCGGTGAGACCGTGCTCGGCAAAACACTCCCGCCGCGCCCGCACCATCCCCTTGTAGTGATTGTCGAGATCGCGCACGTAGACCCAGGTGCGAATGGCGTTGTCGAGAAGGCGCATGCCGTTCTGTTCAAGCGTCGCATTCAGGGACTCGAAGATCGCCCTGGTCTGAGCATAAGAGTCGAAGGTTTCACCGCCGGTCTGGTTCGCGGTCCACAGCAGCGAGTAATGGCGGCCCTTGACGGTCAGATCGTTTCGCCACCCATCGGAAGAGGACGGCGTGAGGCGTTTGCCAATCGCTTTCCTCGCATCGCGAATGTGGTAGGCGAGCAATGACAGGGGGCCGCTGCCCAAGGATTTCTGCTCGATGACCGAGAGCGCACATGAGGCGCGCAGTCGCTCGGTGAGGGGAGATTGCAGCAGGACCGACTTCTGATTCAAAAAGTCGCTCAAGAAGATGCGGCAGAACACGGCCGTCCCGTCGTCCAGGCCCAAGCTCTGCAAGGCTGCCGCATAGCGCGAGGCCAGCTCCGCCAGGGCCTCGGCAAAGCCGGCGCCCGCGGAACTGGTCATGCTGATGAAGGATTCGTCACACCCATTGGCCGCGGCGAAGATCGAGCAGCGGGTGTGCGGGTCTATGGTCGTGAATCTCAGCATCAGGACTTGATTGGGCGTTCACGAGTCAACACAACGAGCCTAGGCCCTGGCCGCCTGCTTTTCGCCCCTATTGAACAGTCTGCCCGTCGAAAAAGGTGTTCCGTTTGTGCCAGCCGTGATCGCGACGCGGGACAACGCGGCGTCGCCAGGTCTCAACGTGAAAGGACTCACAGAGAGGTGAAGAACTTCCACACATCGGCCGGAACCCAGGTGCACTTGCACGAGTCCGAGCAGGTCTTGGGGGGAGTCGCGCACGAGTTGTAGAGATCCCCCGTCCCATCGACGATGGCGTTACCGTGACCCGCCGGGTGCACGCACCAACGCAGCGGATAACCGGCCTTGCAGCCGGTGTAGTCGGTGCAGATGTGAGCTTCGGAGATCGACTTGGGGCGCGGCGGCTCGCTGGTGGGACCGGTGCAACCATTGTTCTTCACGAATTTGTTGCGCATCGGAGTTGCGTGCTGGTCGATCCTGCATGTGCCATCGGTGGTGCCCGCCATCTGCCAGTAGGCGATGGGGTCCTGACCGCCATCGCATCCACTCAGCTCGGCCCCGTTGTAGATGGCCACCGCGCGGAAGACCTTGGCGCGAGCGCACGCGATGGCGTAGCTCATGCCGCCGCCGTAGCTGAAGCCGTTGGCGTAGAGCCGCGTCTCGTCCACGCAGTAGTTCTCCTTGATCAGCTTGACCATGTCGTCGATGAAGGGAAGGTTGTTCCCGCCCCAGCCGTTGCCGTTGCCTTGGGGCGCGACGAAGATGGCGCCGTTCTTCGACAAGGCCTGGAGCCCGAAGTGGGCCATGACGTAGCCATTCGAGCCACCGGTGTCGACGTCCTTGGACGTACCGCCGTTCCAGTGGAAGCCGAAGATCAGCCAGTAGGGCTTGTTGTTGTCGTAGTTGTCCGGAAGACGCATGGCGAATCCTCTGCCGTTCACCGTCACGTAGCCCCCCTCGCCCGTGCCCACGTTGCTGCCCGATTCCCCTGGGACGGTGGTGAACTTCACGCTCGAGGTCTTGCCGCAACCGACGCTCTTCACCGGGGTTCCGCTGGGCATGGTGCCGGTGGAGCCGCCGCTTCCGCTCGCGCCGCCAGGACCCGCGCCCGCCGCGGATGTGCCCGCGCCGCCCGTGCCGCCCGTCGCGTCGGGGCGCCCGCCGGGGCGCGAGGTCCCGCCCTGGCTCGAGCCGCCCGCGCGCGAGGTGCCGCCTCCTGAAGCCGAAGATGCGCCATCCGTGCCGACGCTGCCCGCCGATGAGCCGGCCAGCGCGGAGCTGGACGAGCCGCCTTCGCCGGCGCCCCCAGAGCGGGAACGACCGCCGACGCTCGATCCTCCACCCGAGCTGCTGCTTCCCTTACGAGTCGAGCTGCTGGCACCACCCGCAGCGCTGCTCGCGCCAGCCGAGCCTGCTTGAGCCGTGGAGGATGACTGGCCGGTCGCACCAGCCGGAGCCTGGGTGCTCGCGCCCCCGCCATCCGAGTCCGAAGAACACGAGCTGCCCACCACCGCAAAGGCCAGGAGGAAGAGCAGGTCCAGTCTCAACGAGCCAGTGAGCCTCTTTTTCATAGGTAGATCTCCGCGCTTGAACAAGGTGGACATGGGAAAGACGTCCCCCACCTGCGAAGACGAGCCCGTGGGCCCTTTGGCTCTTTTTCTGGAGGTCTCTGTGTTTGAAGTGAGGGCGATTTGTGATGGGGCCGCGCTTACTGAGCTTGCCCGGTCAACGTGGTCCGACGCCTCCCGATGGGGCAGACCTGCAGGCAGAGTCCGCACAGGGACTCGTCGCGACCCAGGTTGCGGCCCGTGATGTGGCGACAGGCGGCGCGACACTTGAAGGCGTCGAGCAATTTCTCCCGCGGATCGCCCGCGCGCCACGACTCGCCGGTGGCGGCCTGGGCCGGGCATTGCTGGACACACAGGGAGCAGCGCCCGCACTGGCCCTCGGTCACGGGCGGGGCCAACGTGGGCAACGGCTCGGCCACCAACACGGTCGCCAGGCGCAGACGCGGCCCGAACGCCTTGGTCACCAACAGCGCGGTCCTTCCGATCCACCCCAGCCCGGCGCGGGTGGCGGCCATCTTGTGCGAGAAATCCGGCGTCAGCGTTCGCTGATACTCGGCCGAGAGACGGTCATCGCTCAAGGTCGCCGGGATGGGGAGGGCAGAAATACCCGACGCGGCCAGCGCCCGGGTGAGCGCCGCGCTCAGGTCGTCGAGGGCTTGGTTGGTCTCGATGTACTGGCGGTAATACGCCTTGGTGGGGCCATGGCCCGCGATGGCGTCGACCACATCATCGGCCAGGCGACGCCCAAGCGAGACCGCGAAAGGCCAATCAGCGAGTCTGGCGGGCAAGTGTCCCGTCAGATTGGCGAAGCCAAAGATCCATTCCCCGTCTTGGGGAATACACGACCTGATGATGTCCCCGGCCGTCATGGGAGCACCGGCGCGAAGGATGCCAGCACGCCCCCGGCTGGCGGCCGAGGAGGAATCCGTGGCGGGCGACTCGGGCTGTGCCGCGTGGCTGCGGCCCTACGGATTGAGCCGAGGAGCCAACCAACGGTGCCCATCACATCTTCCCCTCGGTCAGAAGTGGCCGGGAGTGGGCGTGAAATAGAGGTTGTCGAAATAGGCCTGTCCCATGCCGCCTGCCGTGTTCGAACCCACCTCGACCGTGAACCTGGCCGATCTCGTTCCGGGAAAGGGCACGGTGCTCTCGACGCGTAGGTTCTGCCATTGATCGAACCCCGTGCCCATCGTCCCCTTCCAGGTGCCCGAGATGTCGTTGACGGAGTTCGGGGTCTGGCAGTCCGCGTCGCTGAAGTAGAAAACGCCAAAGGTCGCAAAACTCGTGCTGCCCGCCGCCTTGGGGATGTAGATCCAAGCCCCCATGTTGTACTTGAGGCTGGCGTCGATGGGGAAGCAGGGGCCGACGATGGCAACGCTACCCGTGGCCACTACGCTGGTGAACGTGTAGTGCAGCGAGCCCGAGCTCGAGCAGTTGGTGGCGTCCAGCGGAGCGCGAATGACGGCGGAGTCCGGTCTCGCCGTGAAGCTCCATGCGGACAGGTCGCCATCGAAACCACCGTCCTTGATCAAGTTGGACGCACTCTTGGTGGTGCACTGGCAAGCCCCTGCGCTGCATGCTCCCGGGCACCTGGTGTTGCACGACCCGCAGTTCTCGGGATCCGACTTCGTATCGATGCAGACATCGTTCTCGCACAGCGCATGGGGGCAGAAGCATCCGCCTCGGGCGGTGTCGCACGTGTAACCCGAGCCGCACGCCTTGTAGCTGATCGGCCAGTTGCCGTCGGAATCGCACTGCCTCATCGAGTTGCCGCTGCAGCCGATCTGCATGGGCGTGCACTCCCCCGCGCACTGGTTTCCTCTGCAGACGAAGTCGCAGTCGGAGCCTTCGCTGGGCCACTGGCCGCTGTCGTCGCAGGTGAGCAACGTGCTTCCGTCCTTGCACAGATGTTCGCCGCGCGCGCACACGCGGGCGGCCGTGCTGCCTCCGCTCGGTGGGGCTCCTCCGGTCGCGCTTGCCCCTCCGGCGTTGCCCCCGGCGCTCGTGGTGCCTCCACCTGCGCTCGCCGCGCTTGCCCCTCCGGCGTTGCCCGCGGCGCCCGTGGTGCCTCCACCTGCGCTCGTGACGTTGGTGGCCGTCGTGCCACCCGTGATCATGCTGCCGCCGGTGATGGTCCCTGCCCTGGCGGTGGTTCCTCCGCTCGCCCCGGCGCCCCCCGTGGTCTCGATCGTGGATGTCGTTCCCCCCACCCCTGCGGTGGCCATTCCACCGGTCGCGGGTGAGTCGGTGCTGGCCGTCACGCCTCCCGCGGAGCCCCCGGTGACCGGGGCCCCACCGCTTCCCGCTGTGCCGGTGTTGCCTGCATCCGGCGAGCTTGGACCGCCATCCGTCGCGCCGCTCTTCAGGCACCGCCCCGGGTGTTCCAGGTTGGTGATGCAGTGGTATCCCGTCGGACATTGGTTGTCCGACGAGCAGACCATTTGATCGACCTTGTCGGCCGGGTGCTTGAAACAGGCTGCGGACAAGGCCAGCAAGGACAAGAGGACGAGGAGACAAGACGTTGTGTTGTGTTTCATGACGACTGCTCGTTCAGTACGCGCGCGCATCAAAAGGTGCTCCTGAGTCCCGCTCCGGCGAGACCTGGCGCCAGCATCGGGAAGATTGCGACCTTGCTGTCACCCGAGCTGCTCCAGCCGAGCACATAGAGGACCGCGCCCGCCGCGATGCCGGCAGCGCCCACGCCGTAGCTGATCCAAGCGAGCGTCTCATAGCTGCTCCTGGTGGATTCCGTGTCGCGGCTGAAGGTGTGGCTGGGTGGATCTATGCTGTCCGCCAGGCTGTTGGCCTTCAGGTTCAGCACGATCCCGCCCACGAGCGCCGCGGCTCCGATGCTGGCAACGACGATGCCGCCAAGGCGCAGCCCCGAACCCGGCGAGCTGGGCGCGGGCGCCGGAGACGCGACGCTGACCGCGGGCGCCTCGGCCAGCGGCGCGGCGGGCGCCACCTCGGGAGCTGGGGGCAGGGGAGCGGCTGGAGGGATCACCGAGGGCCCGGCCGCCGCATCCCGCTTGGCCTGCAAGGCCTCGCACTCGCCGATGTGCCTCTCCGCCGCCTCTCGATCGCTGGCACTGATGCCGCCGACGCGAAGGTACTCGCGAAAGCGCCCGATGGCCTCCTCGAAGCGCTGGTTTTGCTCGTAGCACCGACCCTGATTGAAGAGATAGTTGGGATCCTTGCTGTCGACGAACAGACCCGAGAGCAGCGCCACCCCCTTCGCATAGTCGCCGTTGAGGCACGCCACCCGCGCCTCACGTTCCGTCGCCTGTTGATCGGCCTGGCTGGAACCCGCTACTTCCCTTCGCTGCCTATCCTTGGCGAAGCCCGGGGCGCTGACCAACAGCAATGCGGTAACCAGAAGGAAATGGCGCATGGTGCAGAGATTGCCACAGTCTGTTACGCATGAGTAGGGGCGGGCTCGACGCAATCCAGGATACCGTGGATTCAGCGCGGTCCTTCCGCTCCTCCCCAGCAAGCCGGAGGCCCGAGACCATGGCCAAGTGCCGGCTCGGGATCCCGCACGTTGGCTCTTGGGCACCGCCCTGCCCGGCTCCCAATCCGCAAGACACAGAATGGGCAGGTAGGCGTGCACTCCACGCTGATGATGGAGCCGCTGGGACGTCTGGGAGGCCGGGGATATCGAGTGCTCGATCGTCTCACCCGAGCTCTTGGGTCGTGCGCACACACGCTCGCCCATGCCGAGGCGGCCCGGAGTTCGGTCGAGCAGTGTATAGACGCGCTGCGGGCGTCGCGAACCGCGGTCTCCGCACGTGAAGGCGGCGACCTGGCGTCGGGTTGCCCCCTCTAAATCATCGTTCATGATTCTGGAACACCCGGGCTCAAGCGGCGGCTCGAAG
>CAZHUY010000202.1:0-11200 GCA_964535465.1 uncultured Myxococcales bacterium | reverse complement strand
CTTCCGCAGGAGCCGCGGCTCCGGCTTTACCCTTCTTGGCAAAGGCGGTTCCGCTCACGGCGAGCACCACCGCCGGAATTGCGGCGATGAGCAAGCTCAGGGCGAGTCGGGTTCTTGGGGGTCTGGTCGTTCTCATGGGGAACCTCGCTGATTGTCCGTGCTCCCCAACCACTTAGAAGGAACGAATGGGAAGCAGCAAAGAGGGGGCCGTTGTACACCAACTTGCGAGCTGCCGGCAAGGCAGCCGAAGTCAACCCCCTAGGAGTCGCGAGGCCGGGTCGACGGTTCATCTGTTCGCGCTTCCGCCGTTCCCATCGAGCGCGGGTGACGTGTTCAAGTGCCTGAGAAGCGAAATCGTCCTGCGAGAGGCAAAAGGCCCTTGGGCGAAAGGCCCTTGTTCGAGAAGATGCTTGCCGCAACCGCCATCAACGTCACTGACCGGTCCCCCGCGGAAGGGGAGGACGCGGTGCGCGTCGAGAAGAAAGACTGGCTTCTTTTTGCCGGGCGAGCTCTCGACTATGATTTGATGACCGCGGCCCCGAAGGCCAGGCCGAAACCAGTGGAACAGCTCAGCGACACCGCGATTGCCGCTTTGTATCAGAAGTTCGCGCCGGCGATCTATGCCCACTGCCGCCGTCTTCTTCAGTCGCAGGCCGCCGCCCGGGACGCGACGCAAGAGGCTTTTGTTCGGGTGCTGGTGCGCGCGCCGTCGTTCCCCAACGACGACGATGCGCTTCGTTACCTCTATCGAGTTTCCACCAATGTCTGTCTGAATCAGATCCGAGAGACCAAGGTGCACACCCGCGCCGCTGCTTCTCTGCGCGCTCGTCCCTCGTGGGCGAACTCCATGGAGGGGCGGCACGTCGATCGGGAGTTTGTAGGAGCGGTGCTGGATCGCTGCGGTGAGGCCGGAGCCACGGTGGCCATCATGCATTACGTGGACGGCATGTCGCAGGTCGAGATCGCCAGCATTCTGGGAATCACACGGCGAACCGTGTTCAACCGTCTGCGAAAGGTTGAGCGCATCGCCCATGACCTACTGGGGACCCAGCCCGCCAATAAGAACGAAGATAAGAATATGGAGGAGGGTCAGTCATGACAGATTGCGTGGGGCGTTTGGATTTGGTGCGCTGGGAAGCGAGCCCAGAACTGGAGCGGACTCCCGAGATAGGCGCCCACATCAAGGAATGCCAGACCTGCGCTGCGGCCCTGGCCGAGATCGGATCGGCTCGTCAGGAGCTGCTGGGGGATGCCCCCGATATTCAGAGTCAAATCGCGGCGCGCGCCATCGTGGCGCGGATTGCCGAGCGACGCCGAAAGTCGTGGTGGCGGCTGGTTCTGCCCCTGACCCTGACCCCTCTGGCGGCCGGCGCGACTCTTCTTGTGGTTGTGTCCCAAGGCGTTTTCTCACCGTCCACCTCCCCCACCACCCAGAGCAGGCAGGGCACGGTGCGCAGCAAGGGCAGCCTGATCGTCGAGGCCTTCTGCAAGCGCGACGACCAGATCTTCCCGGTCAAGGACGGAGACGACTACGTCGCCGGAGACCGCATCCGTTTCGCCTACACCAAGGATCTTCCTGGTGTTCTGGCGGTATTCGGCGTCGACGATTATGGACGGGTCTTCCCCTACTACCGTGACGATGCCCTGGCCGGAATCAACGCCCCTCCCGGGGCCGAGGTCATGCTGCCCGAGTCGGTGGAGTTGGACGATCACCATGGCTGGGAGCGCATCTTCGCGGTCTGGACACCCGACCCCCTGGCTGAGGACACCATTCGAAACGCCGTGGTCTCCGCCATGGCCGAGGCCCAGGGAGATATCCGCCAAGCCTCCCGTCTTCCGCTCGAAGCCGAGCAGGTCTCTTTCCTGTTGAGGCGACCGTGAGCCTGGTCACTGCGTTTGCCGGGCCCCACAAACTGTGTCGTGCCCGCGCAAGAATGAGGTACGCTAAACCCATGGGTTATCGCTGGCTGCTGGCCGCCGGCCTGATTTCCGCTTTGGCATCCTCCCCCGCCCTGGCTCAGATCCAACAGCAGGCGCGGGTGGCGGTGGTGGTGGGCAATAACCTTGGCCACGATCCCTCGCGCGCTCTTCGCTACGCCGAGGAGGAATCCGGACGATTGGCGGCCTTGCTGCGCGGGGCCGGCGATTTCGACAACGTGATCACCGTGAAGGGCGCCGGGCGCGCCGGCGTCGAGGAGGCGTTGGCGAGCGCGCGCGGGTTCTTGGATAAGGCTCGCGCCGAAGGCAAGCGCACCCTGTTCCTCTTCTATTACTCGGGCCACGGCGATCAGGAAGCTCTCGAACTGGGGGCCTCGCGCCTGCCCTTGCGTGACCTACGCGCCTACATCGAGCAGCTTTCGGGCGCCGATGTGCGGGTGGCCTTCGTCGATGCCTGCCAGTCGGGCGCGCTCACCGGGGTCAAGGGCGGTCGTCGCGTGCCCGGGTACGAGATTCACTTGGCCGACCCGGGAAACGTGAAGGGCATGGCCTTCGTGACCTCCTCCACTGCGAATGAGCTTTCGCAAGAGTCGGACGATCTGGGCGGCTCCTTCTTCACCCACAACATCATGGCCGGTCTGCGCGGCGCCGCTGACACGTCTCGCGACGGTCAGGTGACCTTGGGCGAGGTTTATCAGTTCGCCTTCCGTCGTACGCTGGCCAGCACCGCCGTCAGTCTGGCCGGCGGGCAGCACCCAACCTACGATTACCGCATATCGGGTGCCGGCGACGTCATTCTGGCTCGCACCCGGCCCAATGATGCTCGTCTGGTCTTTCCCCGCGAGGCGGGCGCCACCTACACTGTGGTGCACCGAGGGCGGGGCGAGGTGATCGCCGAGTTGCCGTCGACCTCTGGCGACGACATCTACCTGGCGTTGCCTGCCGGCGACTACCGCGTGGTTCGCCGGGCCTTGGCCAGCGTGCGAGAGCAGACCTTCGCGCTGGCGGCCGGCAGTTCGACCGTCCTCGAGTCCGAGGCCATGACCCCCGTGCAGGGTGACGAGTACACCCAGCGCAAGAAGGGTGGGGCGTGGCAGCCCAACGTGTTGGGCATTCACGTGGGCATGCAGAACAGTCCGGTCGCGGGAACGGGAAGCATGGTCGGCGTGGCGGCGCTCTCCTACATGCGACAGTTGGGCTGGTTCGCGCTGCGGGCGCGTGGTGAGATCTCCTCCTTCAACGAGACCCTGGCCGGTGAGCGCTCGTCCTTCCTGCGCACCGGGCTTTGGCTGGATACGCTCCTCTCGCTCCGTGCCAAGGATCGGTGGGTGTTCCTGGTGGGTCCCAGCGTGGGCGCGCCCCTGGTTCGGCAGACGGGCTCGGTGGTGCGTCTGCAGGAGACGGCGCCGCAGAACTCCTACTCTCTCGGCCTCAGCTATGGCGGGACGGCCACCGCGATGTTGCGGACCTATCGCAGCACCTGGCTGGCCCTCTCGGCGCAAGGGGGAGGCGAGTACTTCCGACTCAACGACGAGCGCGTACACCGCGGCGTGTTGGGACTCTCACTGGGCGGACTCATAGCTTTCTGACCTGCTCGCCTTGTGCGCGAACGCACAAGAATCTGGAGCAGTGTGATCTTACCGTTTCCGCTTCCCGACCAATTGAGAGTACTCTAGGAGTGATGTGCGAGCGCAATCACTCCGGTAACTGGCACCTCAAGTGGTACGTGCCTTTCTGCTTGGCCGGCCTCCTCATGGGTGCGGCTTGCGGTGCGCCCGATGAAGTCAAACGCGTCTCCGTCAGTGCTGGTGGGCACTCCTCTGTGGCCAGCGGGGGGGCGGGAGCGGGAGGCAGCGAAGCGTCCTCCGACTCGTCCAGCTTGGGCGGATCCTCGGCGGGTGGCTCCTCTTCGATTGTCACATCGTCGTCGCCATCAGGTGGAAAGACATCGAGCGGTGGCACCACAGCCAGCGGCGGGAAGGGCGGAACCAGCACGAGCAGCAAGGGCGGAAGCACCGGTGGCCGTTCAACGATCTCGTCGAAATCGAGCAGCGTAGGAGGGGGCGGTGGGTCCTCGACTTATCCGCCTGTCGGCGGCAAGGGCGGAACCACCAGCACCAAGAGCGCCACCGGTGGCTCCACTACGGGCACCTCCAGCACGTCGACGACACCGGCGCCTTCGACCGGGTTGGGGGTTTACACGAAGGGCATCACTTCCGGAAACGGCGCCATCATTCTCGATGTTCGCATCGACAACCAGACGGCTCAGACCGCTGACGTGTCCGCGGTCACCATGCGCTACTGGTACCAGGACGAAGGTCTAGGAACCACGTTGGTGTTCGATTCCAACTACGTCAGCATCGGTTACTCGACGGACGGGAAGGTGGCCGCGGTCAAGGCGCTCAAGAGTTCGTCAGGAGCCGGCGCCGATCACTATCTCGAGCTTTCCCTGACCGGCACTCTGGCCGCGAAGGGGGACACGAAACAGAATGATCAATTCAATATCAAGGTGACCGTCCACACCTCGGGCTGGACGGGGAAGGTCGACCTGACCAACGACTACAGCTACAACGCCGGGGCGACTGGCTATAACGAGAAGATCACTCTGCACAGCGGGGACAAGGTTATCTGGGGAGATTCTCCCGAAGGCGGCGGCGGCGGTGAAACGCCGTCCGATCCCGACGCTGGAGCCGTGGACGCCGCATCCGTCCATTAGGGGGACACCAGGGCTCGCTGCGTCGAGAAAGTACGTTTGAATGTGTCATTTGGTCACGAGATGTGTCATCCTCTTGTTGCACCATGCGAAACATCAAGCGTTATTCGAACCGCAAACTGTACGACACCCAAGACAAGCAGTACGTGACGCTGGCAGATGTGGCTGGGTTTGTGCGCAACGGTGAAGAGGTCAAGGTCACCGACCACGTCAGTGGCGCGGACCTGACCTCGGCCACCCTGGCGCAGATCATCTTCGAAGAAGAGAAGCGCAACTCGCGCCTGGGCGCCGAGGGCCTTCGCCGCATCATCCAGCAGGGGCTGACCGTCGATCAGAACCCGGGTCAGGGTCAGGGTTAGGCCGCCCGCGAAACCGCTCAGAGGGTGGGGCCCGCGCGTCTGCGTGAAGGGTGAGTGCTATCCGCTCAGGCGGTGGATGCCGTCCACCACGTGCCAGGTCGCGACGATGGTGAGGTCGACCAGGATCTCGTTGCGTCTGTTCTCCGGCACGACCAGGTGCTCGTAGGTGCACAGCGCCTGGAGTTGGCGCAGGAATTTGGTGATCACGCGCCGATCGGAGTTGCCGATCCAGCCCGCCAGCTTGCTGACCAAGAGACGCTGGTGGAGCTGAATGAAACGCGCCGCCGAGATGGCGCCTTGTTTGCCGCGAGGGCGATTCGGTCGGCGGGCGAAAACCTCGAGAACATCCCGCCGGTACTCGGCCAGGTCCGGGTCGAGGGCGTGGATGATGTCGAAGTATTCGGCGACAGTTTCCTTGATGTCCTGGTAGGGGATTTGCGTCCCTATGCGCTGGTTTTCGGGTGTGCCCCGGCACGCCCCCTCGAGCTCGATGATGCGATCGACGTATTCGAGCTTGGCCAGCGCCACCTGCCAGCTACGGTAGCGACGCCGCCAGCGCGATGACGGGTCCAACCAGATGGCGAAGGTCTCGGCGAAGTCCTCGTCGGGATGTTTCTGCGCGTAATGATACATGCCGGCCCGGTGCAGGTGCCGGACGTAGTCGTGGCTCCAGGGATTCGCGTTGTAGGCATCCCGGTAGCGGCGTCGGAAGTCGCCGAAGGTCTGCGTCCAGTCCTTGCGCCTCCACAACTGGAACGCGTAGTTGATGGCGTGTCCGGTCTCGTGGCGCAGATACATCATCACTTCTTCGCGCGTGTACTCGAAGAGGTGATCGTTGACCATCTGCCACAGGACCGAGTTGGCCAGATACCAGGGCATGTTCACGCTGATGGAGCGATCGGCGGTCCAGAAATCATCGTCGCCCAGGTAGTAGACCGGAAGGAAGCTGATGCCTTTGGCTCGCAGCTCTTCGGCGATCTGGGCCAGGCACTCGGCCAGCACCTCGTTCGGCTGCAATTGCAGGTCGCAGATTCGGGCGGAGAGCAGCTTCTGTAGCCCCACCTCGCGTTCGACCGGATCATCCGCTACCGGCCGTGCCGAGCTGCGTTTGCTCTTGAGTGCCGAAAGCGCCATGAGGCCAGAAAATTTACCACGGGAGCCTCGGGGCTCGCGTCCCAAAGTGGCCCGAATTTGACCTTGACGCGTAACGCTCGGCTGTCAGGCGGCGTTGTAAGTAGTTGATTTGCTTGGTCTATTCTGGATGTGCGCGGGCGCCATGTTTCTCGAGGGAGCGGTGCGTTCTTGCCCTCCATCCGGGCAATTGTTGGTATCCTGCGCCCATGGCAGAAGCGGCCAAAAGCTGGTCCCGAGCGGGTCTGGTGCTGACGCTCTACCTGGGCCTGGCGGCTGCTGGCGTGGCTTGGGCTTCGCTGCGAGGGGACGACAGCGTGTGGCGGGTGGCGGGGCGCGAAGACGCGCAGGTCTTGCTGGGGATTGTGGCGGGGGCGCTGCTTGGTTTGGGATTCGTCTTTGCGTCTCGCCTGGCCGTGCATCGCTTCGAGTGGGCGCGGGCGCTCCATCGCGACATGCGCGCGCTGTTGGGGCCCCTGCCTGACGCCGAGGTGGTGGTTCTGGCTGCGGCATCTTCGTTGGGCGAGGAGATTTTCTTTCGTGGCGCGCTCTTGCCGGTGGTGGGACTGACGTTGTCGAGCCTGGTGTTCGCGCTTCTTCACGTGGGGCCCAAGCTGTGTTATCTGCCTTGGACCCTGTCCACGCTGGTCGCGGGTTTGGTATTCGGCCAGCTCTTTCTCTGGTCGGGCGATCTGACCGGGCCGGTGGTGGCGCACTTCACGGTGAACTTCCTCAATCTGCGCTACCTTTCTGCCCACGAGATGCGATGACACGCCTTCTGATCCTTCTGGCCGTGGCCTGTATCGCAGCCCAGGCGCGTGCGGCCGATGAGTTTTCCGGAGCGGACAAGCTGCGCGCCATCTATTCGGCCGAGTTCCGCTTCACCAAGCAGGGGCTTCCCGTGGTTCCCGTGGCCATCGCCGAGGGGCTTGTGCGCGTGAGCATCAGTTCCGGCCCTGCGGGAGGCTTGCGCCTGCTCCCCGAGGGCGAAGGCGGATCGGATATGCGGGGCGAGGAATCGTGGAGCATTCGCGCCTCGGCAACGGTGCCGGCCAAGATTGCCTATTGGGCGGTGGTGTGGAGGGGCAAGCCCGAGCAGGCGGGCGAGGTCGAGGGGCAGCTCAAGAGATGGAAGGAGCTGGGGGAGAAGCCTCGGCGCTTCGAGCAAGGCACGGTATTCGGCGTGGGCGGCGAGGTGCTCGACCGGCGCGAGATCTTGGTGGCGGTTGGCCCCTTCGGCAAGACAGAGGAGGCCGAGCGCGCCTTGGAGCGTGTGGGGAAGAAGGCCGCGCTGCTCAAGCCTGGGGTATTCACCGAGTTGCGCGATCGGCCGCACGGTCAACTGGAGGCGGTGGGCGGCAAGACCGGCCTACGGGTGCGCAACGAGGGCGTCTTGTGGTTTGGCGTCGACGGCGATGGGCCCTTGCACGTCGAGGCCGAGGCCCATGCGGGCCAGACGCCGGCGCGCATCGCGGGCTCCTATTTCGGCAAGCTCTACGTCACCCTGGACCAACGCGGCCACATGGCCGTGGTCAACGCCGTGCCCGAGGATCGTCTGCTGGCGGGCCTCTTGCCCGCCGAGATCTTTCCTAGTGCACCCGAGGAGGCGCTGAAGGCCCAGGCGGTGGCGGCGCGGGGTGAGCTGTTGACCAAGATCGGCACGCGCCACCATGGTGACCCTTTTCGTTTGTGCTCGCGCACCCATTGCCAGGTGTATTCCGGCGCGGGGCGCGAAACCCCACGCACCACCGCGGCCGTGATCGCCACACGAGGCGAGGTTCTGTTCACCACCGACGCAAAGGATCTGGCGGACACGGTCTATTCCGCCAACTGCGGCGGCCACACGGAGAACAACGAGAACACCTGGCCTGACATGCCGGCCCTGGCCGAGCTGCGCGGGCATCGTGATGCCCCCGAGACCGGCAAGCGCGATGAGTTCGCGGCCGGCGTGAGCGCGGAGAACGTGGAGCGTTTCATCGACAACCCGCCGGCGGCGTTTTGTGGCCAGGCGCGCTTGGGCGCGGGCGAGCGTTATCGTTGGACCGTGCGCAGAACCGCGGTCGAGTTGGAGAAGCTGCTGGCGTCTTTCCGGCTGGGGCGCGTTCAATCCATCGAGGTTCTCAAGCGCGGGGTCTCGGGACGGGCCCTGGCGGTCCGTGTGACCGGGACGGCACGCAGCGAGACCATTCGCGGAGAGCTGCGCATTCGCCAGACCCTCGGGGGGCTGCGCAGCTCGCTCTTCGTGGTCACGATGCAGAAAGGAGAGGCGGTGTTTCGCGGCGCCGGCTTCGGCCACGGGGTCGGCATGTGCCAGACCGGCTCCATCGGCATGGCGGAGGCGGACAAGAGCTACAAGGAGATCCTCCGCCACTACTACCCCGGCACCGTGCTGCGCAAGCTCTGGTAGCGAGGCTTCGCGACCGGCGAGGCCTTCTCAGGCTTTGGTCGCGTTCATGAGGGCGGCGTGGCCCTCTCTTTCACCTTGGGGCCGTTGTTGAGGATGAAGTAGTCGACCCCCATGGTGCCGCAGGCCATCTCGTTGCGGTGGAAGGTCCAGTGTATGTAGACCTTGCCGTTGCCAGAGAGGATGGTCGGTGGCGGGGGCGGGTAGGGGGCGGCGCTGTACACCACGTCGATGGCCGCAGCGTCGTACACGGTCAGGCCCGACGAGCGCACCATGTTCACCCGATCCACGTGGCCCTGCGGGTCGAGAACGATCTCGAGCTTGGCCACCAGGTTCGGGTCGTTGAGGGGCAGATGGGACGGCTTGCCATCGAGGTCGTTCAGGAATCCGAAGGCCCACAGTTCGTGGATCTTTCGGTGCATGCGCGTGATGAACTGGGCAAAGGGCGCCGCGCGCGTGTTGAGTGCGGTCTGGTTGCCGGGCTTGACCTCGGGGATGAAGTTCTCCAGGGCAGAGCGCACCAACGCCTGCCGGGCCGCGAACTTGCCCTTGCGTTTGGAGCGCTGGGAGCGGGCCAGGGCTTCGGCGGCCTCGGCATCGGTGCCGAACGCGGCCTCGTACTGCCGACGGGTCAGGCGCAGGCGGCCGCCCCGGGCGAAGTCGTCGTCATGATCATGGCCGCGCATCGCCTCGGCGCGCGCGTTGAGACCGTCGGGTGACTCATCCATCTTCTCGGCGTCTCGTGTCCCGGGGCTGCGCATGGACAGCGTGACCCGGTTCGGGGTCTCCGGCTTGAAGGACTCGGGCACGGCGCGCGGGCTGAAGGTGCGCTTCTCCGGGCGCGCCTCCCGATCCTCGAGGCCGGCGATCTTGTCTTCCTGGTCGGACGGTTGGGCCTCGCCGCCCTTCTGTTCGCGCTCCAGGTTGGTTTCGCGCGCGCGTGTCTCCTCCTCGGCGCGGTTGTTCTTCTCCGGCAGGTACTTGGCGTTGTCCGGAGCTTCGACCTCCTTGCCCATGTCCAGCTCGACGATCTTCTGGTGCAGCTTTTCCGGCGGAGGCTGAACCGGCTCGTCGGGCTTGGGCGGCGGGGTTTGTACCAGTGGTGGCTCGGGCGGTTTGGGAATGGGCGGTAGCTTCTCGGGCGGAGGGATTTCGATCTCGGGTTCGGGCTTATTTTCCGTCCGCGCGACTTTGGGCGGCTCTTTGGTCGGGGAGGGCTGATCGGGTTGCCGCGACTCGGGTTCGGCGGGCTGGTCCACGGGGGGCAGGTCGGCGGGCAACTCGCTCTCCTTGGCCGACTCGAAGCTCAGTTCCACCTCGTCGTCGGTCTTCTGGCCGTAGAAGTGCGCCAAGAGGAAGATGGCCAAGAGGATCTGAACGTGCAGGAAGATCGACGTCAACAGACCACGACCCAGGCGGCCTTTGTCTGGTCGGTTGCGAACGTGCATCGGGCGGGAGGTTACTCCACGGAGGACGCCTGCTCACTTGCTTTTGCTGGCCTTGCCACCCGCCGTGATCGGGACGGCACGGGAATCGCGCCCGCGCGTCTTCGGGCCTGCCGGCAAGCCACGGATCAGTGAAGCCGGCGGTACACGCCGATGACCACGCCGATCAGATTCACGCTGCGAAAATCGCGTTTGCGCACCACGATGGGCTGCATGCTGGCGTTGGCAGGTTGGAAGCGGATGGAGTCGCCCTCGGGGTAGTAGCGTTTCACGGTCGCTTCGTCGCCGAGCATGGCGACCACCACCTCGCCCGGGTTGGCCTGCAGCTGCTTGCGCACGAACACGTAATCGCCGTCGTAGATGCCGTCCTCGATCATGGACTCGCCCTTGACGCGGAGAGCGAAGACCTCGCGCGTCTGGCCAATGAAGAAGCGGTCGACCTTGACCGTGTCCTCGTAATTGCGCACCGCCAACAGCGGCTGCCCGGCCGCGACCTTGCCCAAGATGGGCACGTCGACCATCTGGTTGGAGGCCATCAAGGGACGCAGGGCTCGTGACTTGAGATCTTCGCGCTGCAGGTAGCCCTTCTTCTCCAGGGCCCGCAGATGGTCGTTCACCCCATTGGTGGATCGAATACCGAAATGGCTGCCGATTTCGCGCAAAGTTGGCGGGTAGCCGCATCGGTTAATCGAGCCCGAGATGAAATCCAGGACCTCACGCTGGCGTTCGGTGAGATCGCCCGAAGGCTCGTCGTCGCGCACGATGGTCAGATGGCCCATGGAAGCTCCTTGCCGGCAACTGAACAAACGTATGGTACGGAACATCTGTCTGGTGTCAAGTATATGGCGCGGTTCGGTGGTGGAGAGGTGATGGGCCAGGACCGAAAAAAATCGACGGGCCCCACGCAACATCTCGCGAGTCTTCCCGACAAGGAGGCATGCGAAAGACCAACCCAAGCCCGACCCTGCAAGCCATCGTTGGAACCGACCCCGTCCTGCGCCAAGTGCTGGAGCGCGCCGCACGCGTCGCTCCCACCCGCATTCCCGTTCTGGTGACGGGGGAGAGTGGAACCGGCAAGGAGCTGCTGGCTCGTGTGCTGCACGAGCTGGGGCCTTCACCTTCAGGGCCCTTGGTGACGGTGAATTGTGGCGCGCTGGCGCGAGAGTTGGCCGAGAGCGAGCTGTTCGGCCACGAGCGCGGCGCCTTCACC
>CAZHUY010000201.1:0-11267 GCA_964535465.1 uncultured Myxococcales bacterium | reverse complement strand
TCGAGCCGCCGCTTGAGCCCGGGTGTTCCAGAATCATGAACGATGATTTAGTGTTCGCACCATCTGGAGCAGTTCAAGAGACGCAACACACCTAGAAATGGCAATAGGACGGTACTGTAACGACCCTGGCTGTAACTCATTGATGGAGGCTCCAGTGATGAGTACCGCAGGCTGACGAGGTAGGTAGTCGAGTTCCGGCAGAAGGTCCTCTCCAGTGCCGTCCGGCAGCTGTGACTTTAGAACCAGGACGTCAACGCCTGTAGCGCCAAGGACCCTTTGGGCATCTGCTAGCGTGGACGCCACTGTCACGGGGAGGCCAACGCGGCCAAAATCCCGGCGTATGGTATCCGCAATGCACTGGTCGTCCTCAACGAGGAGAACGTGAATCGTACTCCCACCCACCTTGGAAACCGAGTTCGGATAGACGCTCATCAGCCCAGGCACCACTCTTGTGACGCAGACTATCGCAGAGCTTGGGTCCCAGCAAGCCTAGATCTAAATGGCCGTTCATGATTCCGGATCGCTACAGATCTCCGAGAAATCCAGGGTTCTCATGAAAACCCGGCTTTGGCCATCTGAAATGTGAATTCTCAGCAAGATGGCTGGTTTGGCGGTGTTCCAGAATCATGAACGGTGGTTTAGCCCTGGTATCGCCTGCAGTTGCCGCAGTGGGAGGTCTCCGCGGTCGGAGGTCTCTAGCACCTTTCAGTGGCTCGCAATCTCCCGACAGCCCCGTTCTACGGCTTGGCGCCGGCCAGCTTCGTGCCTTCTTCGATCAACCCGTCCGTGTTGCCCGAGAGCTTGTTCCATCCGATGGTCAGCTCGCTGCGCGCGTACAGGGCGGGCTTCTTGGCGGGCGCGCCGCTCGCCAGAGGCTCGGTCGGGCCCGGGATCTCGGCCAACTCCAGCCAGCCCATGGCCCGGCCTCGGCTTGAGTATTCCAGACGTAGCTTGGTGACCGGCTCGCCCTCTGGGAACTTCTCGTCCTTGCCGTAGACCTCGGCCACGCCCAGGCCGAACACGCGTTCGTGCCAGGCTCGCGCCACCGTGTCCGGTTTGTCGGGGGTGGCCACGGCGGCCAGCTCGACGCCCTTGCCGTCGGCGGTGCGGGCGATGCGCAGCTCTTTCTTGGCGTTGCCGGCGGCCACGCTCAGACGGTCCGCTTCCTCGACCCGGAAGGCGTGCAGCCGGCGTTCGATCAGGCTGGTGGCCGCGGTGGAGAAGTCGACCAGGATGGGCCGCATGATGATGAAGACGCGGCCGTCCGCCTTGTCGCGCAGGTAGACGCCGCCGGACGCGATCGAGGGGTTGGCCACGTCGAAGGTGCGCGTGCCCGAGCGGGTGGTGACGCTCAGGCGCTTTCTCGGACCGTCCAGGTGCAGGTCCTTCAGCTTGCTCTCTTCCAGAACGCCCAGCGCCCGAATCGCACGCAGCGGGGCAAAGCGTTCGTACTGGGTCTTGGCCGCCTCGTTGCCGCGCAGAAGGACCGGCTTGCCGGTTTTGCTCTTGTCGGTCTCCGGGCGGGTCAGCAGCACGGAGATGTAGGGGCCGTTTTCGTCCCTGACCTGCTCCAACTCGACCCGGCTGCGGTTGAAATCGTCCTCGAAGACGACCTTTTGCAGCTCGTTCTTGGTGATGTCGAGGATGAAGGTTTCGCCGGCCTGCAGCTCGGGCTGGCGCTGCCAGGTCAGGTAGGCGGCGGTCAGGCCCAGCAGGGCCAGGCCGCCTTGGATGGCGACAGCACGAGCGTTCATGGTGTGGACTCCGAGCTTGGGGACGAGGGTGTGCCGGGGGCGCGCCGTGAGGTTCGTCGCCGTCGTGTGGCCACGAAGCCGAGGCCCAGGAGCAGGGTAGGGGCCGCGAACACGCTGGCGTAGAACCAGACCACGTCCTGCTTGCGGGTGTGGCGAACCGGCACGTCTTCCTCGCTGCCCATGGTACCGGCCAGGCGCTCGTCGCCGGTCAGCCAGCGCACCATGCTGTAGGCCAGCATGCCGTTGGCGCGGTTGACGAGCAGCTCGTCGGCCAACATGTCCGAGTCGGCCAGAACCAGGGCCCGGCTTTCGTCCTCGGGGCTGGACGCGCTCTTGCTGATGGCGGCGGCCAATTCGTAGGCCTTGCGCGTCTCCTTGGGGGCGTCGAACTCGAAGTTGCCGTCGCGGTCGTCGTAGGTTCCGGCCTCGGCGTGGACGATGAAGCTGACGCTGGGGGCGTTGGCGGCGGGCTTGTCGGGGCGGCTGAGCGAGCCCGAGCCCAATAGAACCAGGGGCAGGCGCATGCCGTAGGAATTGAGCAGCTCGATCGACGGGTGGTGCGCGTAGCTGCCGGTGGCGATGCCGATGCGATCGGCCTTCTGCCGGGTGCGCGCCCAGAAGATCTTGTCGTTGGCCAGCACGGTGGGGTCGTAGTGCAGGGACAGGCCCTTCAGCAATTCGGTGGCCGCCTCACCGCCCTCGGGCTCCAGCGCCACCAGCAGGCGACCCTTGCGCTCGAAGTAGCGCAGCAGGGCCTCGGACTCGGAGGCCATGAGCGGCCGCCGGGGACCGATCATGAGAACCAGACCGGCATCGGCGGGCACGTCGTTGCCCAGCCCCTGGGCCATGCTCAGCTCCTTGCTTCGCAGGCCCAGATCGCCCAGCAGATCGCGCAGCATGCGCACGGTCGTGCGGCGATCCGTCTCGCCCACGTTGCTGAAGGTACGCTCCTCGTGGCCTTGCACGAAGTAGGCGGTGCGGGCCTCGCGCGTGACCGTGATCAGACGCTTGTAGACCTCGCGATCGAGCGTGCGTAGGCGACCGCGCGCGCTCTCCAGCTTGACCGGGATGGGGATGGATTCGCGCAGCTTGTCGCGGGTCACCACCACCATGCCGTTGCCCGAGACCCCGAGCTCCTTGGCGCGCGTCAGCTCGACCGCCTGGTCCAGCCGGGTTACCTTCAGGTGGGACGACAGGCGGGTCAGGTCGGCGAAGTACGAGGCCAACTCCTCGCCGACCTCGTTGGCCGGCGGGTAGAACAGGAACACCTCGACCGGTTGATCGAGCGTGCTCACCAGCTTCTGCGTGGCGGTGCCCGGGCGGGCGGTGCGGAAGTAGGCCAGGTCCACCTTCACGTTGGCCTCGGCCGTGACATAGGCCAGGGAGAAGCAGAAGACCAGGGCCAGGGCGGTGCCCACGCCGGACAGCAGGGCGGCGCGCACGCGGGCGCTGTCGATGACGGGCGCGGAGGCCATGCCGGCCAGGGACAGCTCGACCAACAGCACCGGCAGGGTGCCGGCCAGGATGAGGGCCGGCCACAGCACGGACAGGGCGCCGGCCAGGCGCGGCATGTGCGACTCCAAGGGACGACCGAGGAGCGGGCCCCCGCCCAGGAAGTGCATGGCCAGTGCCAGGGCGCCCAACCCGTAGAGCAGCACCAGCATGCGCGAGGTGCGGCGCAGGCCTTCGGGTGCCTTGCGGGTGGCGAGCGCGCGCCACAGAATGGCGCCCACCACGCCGAGGATGCCGAGTAGGTTCAGCACCATGCTGGCGCGGCCCGCTTGCACGACGCGCTCGCCGAAATAGACCAGCACCAGCCCGGCGGCGTAGGCCAGGGAGGGCCAAACCCGATGTGCTATTGCCATCGTCGTGCCTCCAGCACCCGGGTCGCCGCGAACAGGGCGAAGTAGCTGACCAGGAGGTAATAGGCCACGTCGCGCAGGTTGATCACCCCGGCCTGGAAGGGCGGGAAGTGGCGCCCCCACAAGGCCAAGGCCAGGAACACGTCGTTGAGGGGGCGTTCGCTGATGCCGGCCAGCAGCCAGATCACGATCAGACCGACCACCATGGCGCCCGAGAGAATGGCCGCCAGCACCTGCGAGCGCGCCAGGGCCGAGCCCAGCGTGCCGATGGCCAGCACCGCGCTGCCCAGGAGCAGCAGCCCAAGATATCCAGCCGCCACCTGTCCCCAGGCCAGCTTGCCGTTGACCATGATCAAGGCCGGCATGAAGGCGGTGGCCAGGGTGATGAGCGCGAGGAAGGCGAGGGCGGAGATGAACTTGCCCAGGATGATCTCGCGATCGCGCACGGGCGACGAGGTGAGGAGCACCAACGTGCCGGTTTGCCGTTCCTCGGCCAGGAGGCGCATGGAGAGGAAGACCGCGGCGATCATGGTGGTGCCGCTCGAGACGTAGAAGAAGTCGCTCAGCACCTCGGCCGAGAGCTTGTCGGTCTTGGTGCCCAGGGCGAAAGCGTTGAACAGAATGCCGTCCACCAACAGGACCGCGGCGGCGATGATGTAGCCGCTCATGGTGCGCAGGTAGGCCGCCAGCTCGCGGCGGGCGATCAGGATGGTCGTGCTCATGACGGTGCTCTCTCGGACTTGCGGTGGGCCAGCTCGATGAAGATGGACTCTAGGCGCGAGGCGCTCTGTTCCAGGCGCAGCAGATCGTGTCCGGCTTGCACCAGGGCGCGCGCGATCTCCGGCCGGCGGTCCTGGTGGGCGCGCACCTTGAGCACCACCTCATGACCGGCATCATTGACCTGCACGTCGCTGACGCCGGCCACCTGACGCACGATTTCGGCGGCCTTGGGTGCGGGACCGCGCACGGCGACCTCGATGTCACCCGGGGTGCCCAGGGAGGCCGCCAGCTCGTCCTCGCTCCCCTGCGCCACGATCTCGCCCGACTGGATGACCAGCAGGCGATCGCAGGTCTGGCTGATCTCGGACAGGAAGTGGCTGGAGATGAGGACGGTGTGCTCGCCGCGCAGGCGGCGCACCAGGTTGCGCATCTCCACGATCTGCACGGGGTCCAGGCCGGCCGTGGGCTCGTCCAGGATCAGCAGGCGGGGGCGGTGCACCAGGGCCTGGGCCACGCCCACCCGCTGCCGAAAGCCGTGCGACAGGCTGCTGATGAGGTCGTCGTGAACCTCGCGCAGGGCCAGCTTCTCCTCGCTCTCCTGCACGCGGGCCTGCGCCTCGCGTCCGGGCACGCCGCGCAGGCGCGCCGCGAACCCGAGGTAGGCGCCCACCGTCATCTCGTTGTACAAGGGCGCCACGTCGGGCAGAAATCCGATCTTGCGGCGGACCTGGTGGGGATGGGTGGTCACGTCCAGTCCGTCGACCCGTACCTGACCCGAGCTGGGCAGCAAGACACAGCCCAGGACCTTGAGCGTGGTGGTCTTGCCCGCGCCATTCAGCCCCAGAAAGCCCACCACCTCGCCCGGGTTGATGTCGAAGTTCAGGTCGCGGATGGCGGGCCGCTCGCCGTAGTACTTGGTTAGCTCTCGGACCTCAATCATGTGCGTTCCTACCGAATGAAAGTCGTGTCCTTGTAGTACACAGGTGCGGGAGGTGGCAAGGGAAGTCGGGACACGGGCTCATGCGCCGGCCAATCGCTGAGCCCGGCCGAAAATTCCCGAAGCTGTTACAATCGCGCTCGTGTTTTCGCGCTGCCCAATTCCCCTTCCGCTGTTCTTCTTGTTGGCGACCTGTTCGCGCGCTACGCATCCCGATGGGGATGCGGGGGGCGGTGGCTCGGTGGGCACAAAGCCGGGACGGACGAGCCAAGCCAGCGGTATGCCGTGCAGCAACACCCTCTACCCCAGGCAGCACTCGGATGCTGGCCTGGAATGGCGGGCGGTGGATTTTCGCGAGTCCGAGGTGCTGATCCTCTTCGACGGATCGGAGTCCAGCGCCATCGCCAGCGGCACCGGCACGCGTGGGCAGCTTATGGCCGAGGCCATCGGCGGCATCGTGGAGGCCTACCAGCGACGAATCGCGTTCGGCCTCTTACACTTCCCTGACGCCACCGCTTGCGGAGATGGCGCCGTCTCGGGCTGTTGCGTGGGGGCGCCCTCGGTCGAGCTGGCGCTGGGGCAAGGCGCGGCCATCCGTGCGGCGTTGGCCGCTCGCGCTGTTCCGTACGGTAGTTCGCCCATGCGGATGGCGCTGGAGACCGCGATAAGCTACTTCCAGTCACGGCCTTTCCAGGGCGAGAGTCGCACCGTCTTGTTGGCCACCAACGGCCAGCCGGGATGTGACGTGAAGGCGCGGGACGCCTCCGTGGACGAAGGTGCCTGTCAGGATGCGGCGCGCATTGTGCAAGCCATGGCCAAGCTGGAGCCGCCGATTCGCACCTTGGTGTTCAGTCCGGGGTCACGTGAGCTTGTGGAAAGGACGGAGTGTCTGCGGCGGCTGGGCGCCGCGGCCAGCGCGAACCAGACGGACGACGCCTCGTGGGCCAGCGAGGGATTCACCACCGATGATGCAAAGTCGCTGGAGAAGGCCCTGGAGGCGACCTTTCTGCCCGACCGTCTCGAGGAGCCTTCGTGCGAGGTCAAATTGGGCCCGGAACCCACGAGCAACGCCCGCTTCTCGGTCTACGTCGACGGTCAGATGATCCCGGAGGACGACGACAATGGCTGGGAGGTGCGCACGACCCGCGCCTCCTACGAGTCTCCGGTCGTCGTCAGTGTGTCCCTGACCGGCGAGTACTGCCGGCGGCTCAAGCAACACCGCTTCGACCAGGTCCAGGTGACCTATGACTGTCGGATCGCCAGGCTGGACGGCCCGCACAGGGGGGGCCGGCGCTACTGCAAGACGTAGTGGCCGTCGTAGATGACCGGCGGTCCGATGCCGTCGGTGCTGGCCACGAAGTGCATGGCGTGGAGGTTGCCCTCGCCATCCATGGAAAACGAGATGTAGCTGGAGTCGCCCGGGTACGACGGCTCGCTGTGCAGCGTCGTCCAGGTTCGGCCCGCGTCCTGGGTGCGACGGATCTGCAGGAAACGGCCAGCCGAGGCGTCGGTGAAGATGCCGCCGATGGTGGCCGTCACCGAACCCAGGGCCGCGTAGGCCAGCCCATCGCTCAGCCCCACCACATCGGTGCTCCCCGTCGCGCCGGGCAGGAGTTGGACCACGGTCTTGCCGCCGTCGACGGTGGCGTGGGCGGAGAAGGGCGAGCTCCAGACCGGCAGGGGACCGCGATCGGCAAAGAAGACGCCCTCGACGGCCGGCCAGGCCCGCGACCAGGTCCCGCTGTGCGAGCCGGCCGAGGATGCGGGCAGCGTGGCTTGGGTGGACAGGAAGGCGGAGCCATTCCAGTGGTAGAGGCCCAGCGAGCCATCGGTGGCCAGGTACTGCAGGAACAAGTGATTCTGGGTGGCCACCAACGCGCGCTGGCCCGCGGCCCCGAAGTCGGCGGGCGCCGTGAACTTTCTCCACGCGATCCCGCCATTCTCCGAGTAGGCCAGGTTGTTGCCTTGGGGGAGCAGCCAGATCCTTCCGCCCTGGACCGCCAGTTGCCACACGGGCACGCTGGTGGTGCCGGCCGGGGCAACCAGGGCGGCGATGTCGCTGGTGAGCGAGGTCCAGTTCTTGCCGGCGTCGAAGGAGTGCCCGACGCTCCCCAGCTTGTCGGAGGCGGCGACGAACCAGAAATCCGTCTTGGAGAGAATGTAGACCTCGATGCTGGCATCGAGGCTGGGCATCTCCGAGTTGATGGCACAGGTAAAGGACCAGGTCTTGCCGCCGTCGAGTGTCTGGTAGACATTGACCCGCGCGGTGTCGAGCAACAAGCTGGGGGCGTCGTGGCAGTAGCCTTCGACCGTGGACAACCAGCTGCACTTGACGAAGCTGTAGGAGGAAGGCGGGAAGCGGATCCAGTTCTGTCCGCCGGCGTGGCTGACGGCATCGGGGGGGCTCGCGTCGTTCAAGGTCGTGCTTCCGTCGTCGCGAGCCGGCGGCAACGAGGCATCGGGCTGCCCACCACTTGGGGCCAGCGGCCCGGCGCCGTACATGGTGGGCGCGTTCGCCCCCGAGCTGCCTGGCTCGGACTTGAACAAGCCACACCCGGTCGCCAACAACGACAGAGCAGCAAATGTTTGAACGAAGCGCATGGGGACCTCCACGAACGGCGAAGCTCGGCAGAATAGGCGTACCGCTAGAGAGTATCTCGTCGGCCGACCGGGGCGCAACCGGGGAGAGAGGAGCGGGGGCGTCTGTCTTGCTCGCAGGCCGCTTTCGGCGTAGGAGGAGACGCATGGGTTCAGACTCGCTTCGCCCCGTGGTCGCCATCCGCGTCCTGGCCTTCGATCCCGCCGGCCGGCTGCTGTTGCTTCGGCGGGCCAACTCGGAGTACGGCGACGGCCAGTGGTGCTTGCCGGGGGGCAAGCTGGACTATGGCGACACGCCCGAGGGCACGGTGGCCAAGGAACTCTCCGAGGAGACGGGGTTGGGGGCCGAGGACGTCACCTTTCTATTCTTCCAAAACAGCCCACCCCTGGCGGCGGGCAAGATGCACTGTGTGAACCTGTACTTCCGCTGCCGCCCCGTGGGGACGGTCACCCTCAATGAAGAGAGCTCGGAATGCGCATGGCTGGCGCCGCAAGAGGCGCTGGGACGCAAGCCGGTGTTTGGCGCCGAGGCGGCCATCCGGCGCTGGTTGGCGTCGTCCTCGAAGAGCACGGCCTAGGCGCATGGAGGACATCATGGAGAAGACGGACGGCTTTCTCGATTGGCACAAGCAGCAGGTGGACGACTACGTCCAGCAGAGGCCGCAGTACGTCGCCTTCGCCAAGCGTCTGGAAAAGGTCCTGGCGGACGGGTGCAAGACGTCCTTTCCCGAGTCGGTGGTCCAATCACGGGCCAAGACCGTGCCCAGCTTCGCCGAGAAGGTGGCGCGCAAGTTCCTCAAGGAATGGCCCAAGCCCGACTTCGCCAGGAAGAAGAGGGCGGTGGAGAGGTTCAGCGACCTGTGCGGGGCGCGGGTGATCGTGCAGACCACCGATCAGGTCGAGGGCGTGTGCATGTTCATCGAGGCTAACTTCGAGTGCCTCGAGAAGGATGTGAAGCACGAGCGCCTGGGGGACGATCGGGTGGGTTACCGGGACACGCACTACGTGATTCGTCTGCGCCCGGAGCGGGCGGGCGTGCTGGGGATCGGCGCCGAGGAGCTTCGGACGCTCGAGGGCCTGCGCGCCGAGCTGCAGGTGCGCACCTGGGCCCAGCACGCCTGGGCCGACCCCTTGCACGACCGCATGTACAAGGCGCCCTTTCGGCATCCGGCCTCCACCCGCAGGACGAGCAACATGGTGGCGGCCTTGCTGGAAGAGAGCGACCGCGTGCTCTCGGATCTGACCAACGAGGTTGACGACAAGATCGCCAACTTCGCTGCCTCGGCCAAACCCGAGGATCTGGAGCAGGAGATCGAGATCCAGAAGCTGGTGTTGAAGGAGGAGTCCGAGGCGGACAAGCGCACCCGGCTGGCCATGGGCCTGGCTCGCTTGTACGCGGCCAAGGGCGCGCACCGCCAGGTGGTCGAGCTGCTCGATCCGCTGGTGGCCTCGACCAAGGGGGCCTTGCGTCCGACTCTGCTCCTGCAACTGGGGGTGGCGCTGTGCGCGCTCCATCGCGAAGGCTCGCCAGACTACACGCGCGGTGTGTGCTTTCTCGAGGAGGTCTGCACGCTGCTGGAGAGCAAAGAGGTCTTGTATGCGCCCAATCTGCGCACCCTGGACGGGGCGCGCGGGCGTGCCGCGTGGAGGCTGGCCCACGCGCTGTCGCCCATGCGAGACGAAGGAGAACGGGTGGCCAGCCTCTTCCAGAAAGCGTGCGGCCATGCCCCGAGTAACCCGTACTACCTGACCGACATGCTCGGTTTCGAGATGCGCGACGGGCGGGGCGGCAATCTCCCCGCGGCCATGCTGACCCAATTGCGGCGTGGGATCGAAACCTGTCTGCAGCACGCTGCCAGCCGCATCGAGCTTCCCGCCTCCTGCTTCGTCGCCGGGCGTCTGGCCTTGTTCCTTGCCGCGAACCTCAGGCAGGTCGACGGCATGGGCGCAGCCGAGCCCAGCAAAACACCTTGGGGCTGGGGGGTGGAGGCCCTGGCGCACATGGCCCGCGGGATTCGCATGGCGCTCACGCACGAGTGCTGTGCCGACCCGGCGGTGCTGACGTGCGAGCGCGAGTGGATTCATTGCCTGCGCAAGGCCGGCGACATTCACAAGGAACACCCCTACGATTTCGCCATGGAGCTTCTGGACCTGGGCGAAGTCGTGCGGGCTGGCGGCAAACCTCGTCGCGCGCCGCGGGCCCGTATCAGCGGCCCTGTCCTGATGGTGGCCGGCGGGGCCGCCCTGATGCCTGTCGACAAGCAGGCCGGGGCGAGCAAGCTGCTGGAGGCCGCCTTGACGGATTTCTCGGGTACGGTGATCGGAGGTGGCACCAGGTCCGGCATCCCGGGACTGGTGGGTGATGTGGCCGACAAGCTGGCCCGCGAGGGCAAGAAGCGTTTCCGCCTGATGGGCTATCGGGCCACCATCTCAAAGAGCGATGCCCAGCCGCACCCCGCCTACGCCGCCCCCGACGTCGTCGAGGTGGGGGCGGATTACTCCGTCGTGCAGACCCTACAGACCTGGGCCGACCTCCTCGCTTCGGACATCAGGCCCTCGCAGGTGCGCGTGCTGGGCCTGGGCGGGGGCGAGCTGGCCAAGTTCGACTACTGCATCGGTCTGGCGCTGGGCGCGCAGGTTGGTGTGGTGGTGGGCAGCGGGCGCGAGGCGGACGCCCTGTGCCAGGATCCCCTGTGGTCACGCCTGGGCAACCTGTTGCCTTTGCCCGATGACGTGGCGACCGTGAGGGCCTTCGTGGCGCCGGCCAACCCCGATACCGCCTCGGTCGAACCCATGGCGGCCGAGATCCATCGCCGCTACGTGGACAAGGGCGAGCTGCCCGACAACCTGCGCCCCTGGGCCACGCTGGACGAGAAGTTCAAGCGATCGAACCGGCATCAGGCTGCCTACGCCGTCCACCTGCTGGAAGCCGCCGGGTTCGAGGTGCGCAAGGTCCCGGTCGAGGCCGTCGTCTTGGCAAGTTTCACCCCGGCCGAGATCGAGCGCATGGCCGAGCTGGAGCACGGTCGCTGGAATGTCGAACGCCTGGCCGATGGCTGGCGGCTCGGGCCCCGCGACAACGAGAATCTGCTGCGTCCCCAGCTCGTCCCCTGGACGGACTTGCCGGACAAGGAGAAGCAACACGACCGCGACGCCGTCTGCGCCTTCCCCGAGATCCTGGCCCAGCAGGGGCTGGAGATCAGACGCCGGGGTTAGGGCTGGCGGTAGATCCACTTCCCCACGGATTCGAGCAACCTGGGAATGAGCTTGACGGCATCGACGTCGTACTGTTGGACGCTGGGCGCGAGCTTTTCCCAGGGGACCAGATACGGTGAGATCAGATTGTCCTTGTCAGCTTTCTCGCCGTACTCCCATCCCGCGAGATAGCGCTCGGCG
>CAZHUY010000200.1:0-11403 GCA_964535465.1 uncultured Myxococcales bacterium | reverse complement strand
GCCCATCAGAAACCGCGACTCCCAATCCCTCAACGAGCGTGACCAGTCTCAGACGCTGATCGCGCTCAAGGGCATGAACTTGGCAAAGCTGAAGAAGGAATCCCCAACAACCAGCCAATGGTTTGACGTGCTACAGGTACTCGGGCGGTCTGGGCCAGATTGGGAGCGACTCCAAGAGCATCTAACCCAGGCCACCGGTATCCCGCTGCGCTTCCGAAAACGCAGGTGATCCGCGCCAGATTTCAAACTGACCCACTACCGAGAGACCTATGCTCTCGACCCCGGTCCGAATCGCTGGTAGCTTCGGCCCCCCATGATCGACCTCGAACGGACCGCCGGGGCCCGTAGCAACCAGCGATGTCGTCGATCCGTCCTGCCACTTCGGTTGACGCGAAGTCGTACCGTCCCGTCGCTGGCCACTCGATCGCAGTGGTCCCCGACCCTAACCGGCGTTCCGCCCACGCTAGACGTGTCAGCCCATGGCGTCCGAGATAGGCAAGTATGAAATACGTCAAGTCACTCGACGGAATGCGAGGCATCGCCGTCATTGCCGTGGTCCTCTTTCACTTTGGCTACTTCGGGGCGGGTTGGATCGGGGTGCAGATGTTCTTCACGCTGTCGGGCTATCTGATCACAAGCATCTTGCTCGAGGACCGCGATCGCCCCTTCACGTCCTACATCGGCCGCTTCTACTGGCGCCGAACTCTTCGGATTTTTCCGCTCTACTTCGGCTTTCTGCTGGTGTCGGCGCTTTCCTTCGCCCTCCTCGGAATACCTGGCTCGTTCGCCCACGACTGGGGATACCTCATCACGTACCTGGCGAATTTCGCCAGATTGCGAGCTTCGGACGTCGGGCCCTCATTCACTCACCTCTGGTCGTTGGCCGTCGAAGAACAGTTCTATGTCCTCTGGCCGATGACTTTGTTCGTCTTGTCTCCGCGTGTCTTCCGCTGGGTCGTGGTCGGCGTGATCGCCTTCAGTCCGCTGCTGCGGCTGGCGGTGTTCCAGGCGCTCCTCGGCACCGGCCAGGGTGAGGAGTACGCCGGTAAGGCCGTGTACGTCCTGCCCTTCACCCAATTCGATGCGTTCGCCGCTGGCGCCGCCATACCGATCTTCGGACTCGACAAGATGCGGCGAGCCGGGGCCTGGTTCGTCGGCCTGGCCAGCGTCGCCGCGACACTGGGTCTTTCGTTTCTGGTCTATGACCATTTCTGGGGTGGCGGCGCCTTCTACCAGGCATTCGGGTACCCCATGTACCTGGTGCCGAAGTACCAGTATGTTTGGGGGTACTCGCTACTGAATCTTATCGCCGCGCTTGGGATCATTTGTTTGCTACGCAACAACTGGCCGAGTCGTTGGCTGGAGGTACCGTTTCTCGTGCACATCGGGAAGATCTCGTACGGTGTCTATGTCTTCCACGTGCCCGTCCTTCTGGCGTTCGAGCATCTCCAGAACACGGTCTTCGGACAGCTTGGCGGAGTATCGAGGTTCCTCCTCTTTCTCGGCTATGCCGCGACAACCGTAGGAATAGCCGAGGCGAGTTTCCGGTGGTTCGAGACTCCCTTCCTGCGGATGAAAGACCTCTTGGGACGATCTCGCGTCCGCACCTCCACAGCCACTCCCCCGCCTCCTCGCGACTCCGGAAGCGGCACACTCACCCACGCCTCGTAGGCCGAGAAGGTTTCGATCGGCGGCGCGGGCTCGGCAAGCAGGACCGGGCCTGTCTTGTTTCGGGGTTCCGGTGGGTCCCCCGTCTCACGCCGACAGGCCTCACCTAGGTCCGTCGCCGGGAACCACGGGACACGGCCATATCCACTCCGCACATGCCCCAGCCCTGGAATGCGGACTGCGCTTGTCCTCATTGGACTTGTTTATGGCGCGGTCGGAGTGCAATATCGAGTCACGATCCCTTGGCCAAGAGGAACTGAAAGGCTGACGAGAATGACTTCTGCAATGGAATCCACCCAGACTTACCCCGACACCGCCTTGGTCGCGAAGGCCCGGGCACGCGATCAATCCGCCTTTGCGGAGCTGGTCGAAGCGCAAGCACCTCGACTGCGCAGGTTGGTGGAGCACATGCTCAAGGTCCCTTCGGATCGGGAAGAGGTCATCCAGAATGCCCTGCTTGCGGCGTGGGTCCACCTGCCCGCGTTCGAGGGTAGAGCCCAGTTTGGCAGCTGGCTGCACCGGGTGACCGCCAACGCCGCCTTGATGCATCTACGTGGCCAGCGTCGCAAGTGCGAACACCCCGTCGGTGACCTGAACGAGCTGGCGCGCGCCTCGATGAGGGATGGCCAGCCGCCTACCTGTCAGGCAGGTTCGTGCTGGATCGAGCAACCGGACGAGGCCCTGCAACGCGCGGAGCTGCGCGCCTTGGTGCAACGAAAGTTGGGAGAATTGCCCCCGGTGCTGCGCGAGGTGTTCATCCTCCGCTATGTCGAAGACCTTTCCATCAAGGAGACTGCGGACAAGCTGGGCGTGACCGAGGCCGCCGTGAAGACCCGGCTACACCGAGCTTGCCTGGAACTGCGCACGGCGATTCATCGTGACAGCGCTGACATCGAAGTCTGCGGGCGCAGGCCCGTCAGCCACTCGCATGATGGCGTGTGAAAGGCGGAGTCCGACAAGCGCATCGCAAATCCTTCGCTTCCGTCTGCCCTTGAGGGGCCCCGCCTGGCAGGTCGACTGCCGTCACTCCTCGTGGTGCTTGTCGTGCCCTTCACCTTCTTCGCCGTGCTCGGTGGACTTGCCTGCGGCCGCCTGCTGCACGCCAGCCACGTAGTGCACGTACTTCACGTAGGCTTCCACCCACTCGCGTCCTTGCCGGACGTCATCGCCGGGGACCTTCAGGCTGCGCAGGCGCTTCCACTTCTCGGCCAGTCCTGTCTTCACGCTGTCGCCAAGGAGCTTGCGCACCGGCTCGAGTTTGCCGGTTTCGATCGAACGGTCCGCCTCCGCCAGGCCGGGCTCGTGCTGGCTCCCCGCGGGCTTGAGGCCGACATAGGGAGCCCCTTCACCCGCGCGGTGGACGCGCACCAGGGTTTCGAAGAAGTATCGATCGGCAAGCTCTTGGGCCGCCGGAGCGAGCTTGCGCACGGCAAGGGTCTGCTCGAAGGCGCTCTTGATCTCGGCTTCGTCCTTGGCCTGCACCCAGGCGAGCACCGGGCCGACCTTGCCCGTTTCCAGGGCCTTTCGCGCCGTCTTGACCACCGGTCCGTCCATGGTGTCGCAATGAGCGGATGCGAGCTTTGGCGACAGCACAGCCAGGGAGAGCGCAAAGAACGTGACAAGACTCTTCATGATCCATTCCTCCGTTTCTTGTTTTCCGTCTCCAACGGGCATTCCTTCGAGGGTCGTCCAGCTTTCCTCCGTCACTGGGGCTGCTGCCCATTCCCCATTCGCGCGATAATCGGATATTGACATGCGAGAATAAGCTTGTCAGCATTCCGCTGCTCATGCTGGGAAAAACCGGTCTCCATGCCGTCAAAGCCTTCGCCGTCCTGGCGGGCGCCGAACCGGGCGCTTTCGTCGGGGCGCAGGCGATTGCACAGCGTATCCGCGCCCCCGGCAACTACCTGGGCAAGCTGCTGCAGATTCTCGCCCGTACGGGGCTCATTGAGGCACGCAAGGGATTGCAGGGGGGCTTCCGCCTGACCCGTCTTCCTGGGGAGATCTCGCTTTACGACGTGGTCGAGCCCATCGAGCACATCAGCCGGTGGCACGGTTGCTTCTTGGGCCGCAGCGCTTGCCGCGACGACCGGCCTTGCCCGCTACACGCCCGCTGGGGCGAGGTGCGAGATGCCTACATTAGATTCCTGCGCGAAACCACCGTTCAGGATGTGGCCGCGGGAGGCGAAGAGGTCACGCCGGCCTTGGCGACGGCCCTATCCAGGACCACCAGTCCGCAACCAGCGAGCCCCGTTCGGCGGGCGAAACGCGGCTAGGAGGCTCGCACGATGCCACGAGTCTCTTTCTTCATCCTAAAATCATATAACCACATGCGATTCGTGGCAATGCTCCCGCCGAGCGCGGGAAGCCCGTCACCCAAGGAGAGAACATGCAAGCAACGGAGATCTTGATGGACGAGCACCGGATCATCGAGCAGGTGCTCGACGCCCTGGAAGGAATGGCCGTCGTGGTCGAGCAGGAGAACAGTTTGCCAATCGAGGACGCACGCCAGGCCGTTGCGTTCCTCCGCGGGTACGCAGACAAGTTTCACCATGCCAAGGAGGAGGACTTGCTCTTCGCCGAGCTGGAGGCGGTAGGGTTCTCCCGTCAGAATGGCCCTGTCGCCGTCATGCTGTATGAGCATGATGCGGGCCGGGCCCTGGTCGGGAAGATGGCCGCCGCCATTGAGCAGACAGTCGCTGGCGTGGACGGCGCCGCGCAGGTTTTTGTCGGTCCCGCGCGGGAGTTCGCGGCCCTGCTACGCGGCCACATCCAGAAGGAAAACAACATCCTCTACGTCATGGCGAACGAGATGTTGCCCGAAGAGCGCAAGTCCAGCCTGGTGGCTGCCTTTGCCCAGGCCGACGAGCGCATGGGTGGTTGGGCGGGACGAATGGGGTTCATCACCTGCGCCGCTTCGCTCGCCAGCCGCTACGCCGCTCGGTCACCGTACCAGGACCAGGCGGCCTGCGATGGCTGTGGCCAGTGCGGCTGAGGCCGACACGAGAGAGCACCAGGGACTAAGCACAAGGAGAAACCATGATCTCGGGACGCTTGAAGTTTGCATTCGTGTTCTCGCTCTTGGGCGGAATTCTGATCACGCTGGTCGGCGGCTACTACACCTATGAAGCGGCGCCACCCTATCCCGGCCAGACGGTGACCGCGGAGGGGCATCCCCTCTTCGACAAGGAGGGCCTGATGGCCGGGCAGGCGGTCTGGCAGAAATACGGCTTGATGGACAACGGCAGCGTCTGGGGTCACGGCACCTACCGCGGCAACGACTACACCGCGACCACGTTGCACCTCGTCGGCCAATTCATGCGCGACGAGCTTGCTCGCCAGCGAGGAATGTCCAGTTATCAGAGCGCCCCGGATGACGTGCGCGCCGTCCTCGACAAGCGGGTCATCGATGAGCTCAAGCAGAACCGCTACGATCAGGCGGCGGATCGCTTGCTCTTGACGCCCGCGCAGGTGGTTGCCCTGGAAGGCGTCCGGCAGCACTGGGAGCAGGTCTTCTCTCGGGGCGACAAGCCCACTGTGGTGGCGACCGATGCGGTCAAGACGCCCGAGGAGCGCAGGGCTCTCGCGGATTTCTTCTTCTGGTCGGCCTGGGTGGCCGGCACACAACGCCCGGGCAAAGATCTGACCTACACCAACAACTGGCCGCCCGATCGAAGCGTCGGCAATGACATCGCGGCCGGTGCCGTGGGTTGGTCCATCGCCTCTTTGCTGGGGCTCATGCTGGCCCTGGGGGCCACGCTGGCGGTGTTCTTCAAGTTCCAATTCGATCACGACGACAGCGGCGTTCGTCTCGACAATCGCATCGGCGACCGCTTGATCCACCTGCCCATCACGTCCAGCCAGCGCAAGACCGCCAAGTACTTCCTGGTGGTGGGGGCGTTGTTCTTCCTGCAACTCATGATGGGCGGCCTGATGGCCCATTACACGGTCCACCCGGGTGAGTTCTACGTGGACGCGGTGGCGCGGGCCATCCCGTACAACTGGCCCAAGAGCTGGCACCTGCAGCTCGCCATCTTCTGGATCGCCACCGCTTGGGTGGGCGGAGCCCTCTACCTCGCCCCCATCGCAGGCAAGAAGGAGCCCCGCTGGCAGGGCCTGCTGGTCGACGTGCTCTTCGTGGCCATCGTCATCGTCGCGGTGGGCGCGCTCGCCGGTACCGCTCTCGGCGTGAAAGGCATGGCAGGAGATTCCTGGTTCTGGCTCGGCCACCAAGGCTGGGAATTCCTGGAGCTCGGCCGCCTCTGGCAGATCCTGCTGCTGGCCGGCCTCGTGATCTGGCTCTTCATCGTCGGGCGCGCGGTCAAGAACCACATCTTCGCCAAGGGCGCGGATCGCTGGGGCGCGGTTCCCTTCTTCACCCTGTCGGCGGTCGCCATCGTCTCCTTCTTCGGCTTCGGGCTGCTCTACAACCCGCGCACCAACCTGACCATCGCCGACTTCTGGCGCTGGTGGGTCGTGCACACCTGGGTCGAAGGCATCTTCGAGTTCTTCGCCGCCGCCGCCATGGCCTACGTGGTCACGACGCTGGGGTTGGCCCCGCGCAAGAAGGCCCTGCGCGCCGCCTATCTGACCGCTTCACTGGCGCTGTTCAGCGGGATCATCGGCGTGGGCCATCACTACTACTGGTTCGGCGATCCCGACCTGTGGCTCTCGCTGGGCGGCGTGATCTCCACAATGGAACCCGTGCCCATCGTGCTCCTTCTGCTCAAGGTGGTGCTGGATTCGCGCAACTCGCCGGTCACGCAGGATTCCTACGCTTACAAATGGCCGCTCATGTTCATTGGGGCGTCGTCCCTGTGGGCCTTCGTGGGGGCGGGCATGTTCGGCCTCATCATCACCACGCCGATGGTGAACTACTTCGAACACTCCACCTATCTGACCATGAACCATGGGCACGCGGCCTTGTTCGGCACCTACGGCATGCTGGCCATCGGCATGATGCTCTTCGCCCTGCGCGGCATCGTCCGCCCCGAGAAATGGAATCCCCGTCTGCTCAAGTTCGCCTTCTTCGCGACCAATGGCGGGCTGGCGGCCATGGTGTTTCTGACCCTGCTGCCGGTCGGCTTCATGCAGACCTGGGACAGTTTCCGCAATGGCCTGTGGCACGCGCGCAGCCCGGAGTTCTATGAGCAGCCCTTGGTCCGTTTCATCGGGCAGTGGCGCCTGATCCCCGACACCTTCATCATCTTGGGCTGCACCGCGCTCCTGCTCTTCGTGGCCAAGGCGATCTTCAGCCTGAAGGCCGCCACCATCCCCGAAGAGACCGCCATCGACGTGCCGTCCCCCGAGCTCGAGGAATCGGCGCCGGCGAAACAGCGCCAAATGTCTTAGGTGAGACCGTGACCCCGGGACTTGTGCAGATTCGCCCGAAAAAGCTGGCGCCCGAGCTGCGCAAGTCCCGCCCCCGATATCGTGATGAGCGCCGTTGGTGGCGGCGGGCATGGTGGCGCCTGCGCGAGGATCCGCGGGCCGTGCGCGGGGCCGCCCAGATGGCCTTCGCCGCTCTGTGCGTATGGATCGGCGTCGATTTTCACCACTTCGTGACCTGGGGGATGTCCGGCGGCACACAGCCCTTCGCCGAGCGGCCGCCGGGGGTCGAAGGCTTCCTGCCCATCAGCGCGATCATCAGCTCCTGTCACTGGCTCGTGACCGGTCAGCTCAACCGCGTCCACCCGGCGGCGGTCTTCATTCTCATGGCCATCGTGCTGATGAGCGTGGTGGTGAAGAAGTCATTCTGCAGCTTCTTCTGTCCCATGGGCACCCTCAGCGAGAGCCTGTGGAAGCTCGGCCGGTGGATTCTCGGACGCAACCCCACCATGCCACGCGCACTGGACTGGGGGCTTCGAAGTCTCAAGTACCTGCTGCTCGCCTTCTTCCTGATCTCCATCTTCAGCATGGACGCCGAGACCCTGGCCCGTTTCGTGGGCAGCCCCTACAACAAGGTTGCCGACATCAAGATGTACCTGTTCTTCGCCCACCTCTCGAGCTTTGCCCTCAAGGTTCTGGTCGTGCTGGCGGTCCTCTCGATCATCTTCAAGAACCCCTGGTGCCGCTATCTTTGCCCCTATGGCGCACTCTTGGGCATCTTCAGTTTCCTGTCGCCCGCCAGAGTCACCCGCAACGCCAAAACCTGTATCGATTGCCAACTGTGCACGCGGGCCTGTCCGGCGGCCATCCGCGTGCACGAAACCCCGCGCGTGCGCAGCGACGAGTGCACGAGCTGCATGGACTGCGTAGCGGTCTGCCCGGTGAAGGACACGTTGGACATTCGCACCCCGCGGCTGAGGCTCGGCGCCGGCGCGGTGGTCACCATCATCACCGCCATCTTCCTTGCCGTCACGGGCGGAGCGATGGCGATGGGATACTGGCGCAACGACATCTCACGCGAGGAGTACCTGCACAGGTTCCAGCGCTTGGATTCACCCCTTTATCAGCATGCTCGCGGCCAGGTCCCGCAATACGGCCCCGGAGATTGAGGCCCAGCACCTCGGCCACCTCGTTGATTCAAAGGCGCGCCCGAGGGCCTCTTCGATCCCGCGCCCCTCAGGGCCCTACATGCTGAGCGGTCCCGGCGAGCAGGCTGCCGATCCAGCTCCGCAGGTCGGTCCCGTCCACGGACTTCGCGTAGTAGGCGCTGCCCATCAATCGGCCAGCACGGTTTGGGTCCGCCATTGTTGTTGCAGACAGGTCGGCACCACGGTGCTGGGCATTCCTGGTCCCGAGTCGTCGAGTACGGTGACCGGTATGCCTTTGAACGCACGGGCCACATGATGGGCGTTCATCAAGGCCCCGAAGCCACCGGCGCTGGACCCGGTCAACAGAACTTGTGTGGCGCGCGTGAAGGTCGGCACCAGCCTCCGCAGGAACACATCGAGGTTCCTATAGCCGACGAACTCTTGCCTTCCGCTGACCCCCGACACGCTCCCCACCGGGTTGTTGCCCGCGTGTACGTCTCCGGTGCAGTACGGAATGAAGACGAAGCTGTAGTCGCGCAAGGGGTTGGTGGTGTCGTGGCGATCGAAGATTCCACCAGACAAGCCGCTGCCGAAATCCGAGGCCCCGTACGAGGCGGCGAACCGGATGCGCAACCAGGCGTCCGCATCGCCTGGCCGACCCTTGGCCAATCATCACCGTCTCGCGCCGAAGCAACTTTGTCTCGATCCTGAGACAGTTCCTTTGCAGATGTGATCGATAGGTGCCGGATCGGCGGGCTTTCCGCTTTGGCCCGAAATGTGCTCTTGGCCAGCCTGCCTCGGCAGCCGAAAGACGACAGAGCAAGGGGCGCCAGAAGAACCGCCGGAGGCAATCGAGCAAAGAAGCTGCCTCGCAACGAGGCCAAAACGAGAGGACAAGAACACCATGGGTCTATTTGACGGCATCGTCGGAAACATTCTGGGGTCCGCGCTGGGTGGAGGCCCCGGGCAGAACGCACAGAACCCCGCCCTCCTGCAGAGCTTGATCGCTATGTTGACCTCCGGAAACAGCGGCGGCCTGGGGTCCTTGCTGAGCCATCTCAACAACGGCGGCCTCGCGGGTGCCGTCAGCAGTTGGCTGTCAACCGGTCCCAACCAGGCTGTGACAGGCGAGCAGATCAAGGGTGCCTTGCCGCCCGATATGCTGTCCCAACTGGCCAGCCACGCGGGTCTGGACCCCGACCACGCGGCCCAGGGCCTGTCGCAGCTTCTGCCTTCCCTGGTCGATCGCCTCAGTCCGGGCGGCGCCCTGCCCTCTGGCAACGGCCTGCAAGAGGCCTTGGGTGGATTCGCCAAGATTTTCTCCGGCGGCCGGTAATCACCGAAGCCTCCCGAAATCCAACGTGGCATCCCGGGCGGAGCTGGAAAGGCCCCCGTGGTGTCGGTTCCGTCAACGCCAAGAGAGCCCAGCATTTCTTGGCGTTTGAGCCAAACCAGCGGGCTGATATCCTCTTGCCATGACTACCGAATCCAAGTTTCGCCGGGTCTCGAGGATGCTGGCATGGCAGCTTCTCTGCGGCCTGGTCTTGGGGGTGCTCTTCTGGGAACTCTTCGGGAAAGCGCTGCTCTCCATGAAGTACGGCTCGGTCGGCAGCAGCGTGACCTGCGCCCCTGACGTGCAACGCGCTCTGGCGGAGTTCGATTCGGGCCTGCGGCTATCGGCCCTCATCGGTGCGTCGGCCTTCGTGGTGGTGGTGGCGCTGATCAGGCGCCAACTCCGCAAACGCCCGGGATCCGGTGGGGCGACGCCAGCAGAGGCTCGTCGCAACGACGCGGAACCAGGATCCCAACAGGGCGGTCCGGTCTCTTAGCATGAGCGGGCTCTAGCCGTCCGCCCGCGAAACTTGTCTCATCGGCGAGGCGCGGGAGGCGTGCCTCGCCTGGAGCGCAGCTCGGCTTCCGCCGTGAGGAAGCCGTCCCCCCATCCTGGCAGGTCGTGGCCGGGTGGTCCCAAGGCAAACCGGCACGGTCCAGGAACCTAGGCTACAATCCGGCCTGCCATGGAAACCGACGGACGAAGACAATCGGACAATTTCGAAGATCGCGGTCGCGGGAGCGGTGGGCGTGCGCAGGGCGGCCTGCCGATTCAGGCACTGCTGGGGGTGGCCCGGATGCTTGGCCTCAAAGGCACACTTGTGGTCGCTGCCATTCTGGGGGTCGGATACTTTTTCCTGCCGTCCGGGCTCAAGAGCCAATTGTTCTCGGCCGTCGGTGGTGCATCACCAGGGGGAGTGGGCGAGGGCAGTGTCTGCAAAGCCTCGGCGGTCAACGCCAAGGCCTGCGACTTCTCTCGGGTCGTCCTCGCCTCCACCGAGGATGTCTGGACCGCCAAGTTTCGCGCGGGCGAATTGCCGAGCTATGGTCGTGCATCCGGCACGTACGCCGAGCCGGTTTTGGTGGTCTTCAGCGATTCGGTGGCATCCGGGTGCGGAAACGCAAGCGCCGCCATGGGCCCCTTCTACTGCCCTCTCGATCGCAAGCTGTACATCGATCCAAGTTTCTACGATGTGATGGAGCAGCGTTTACGCGCACCTGGCGATTTCGCCCAGGCGTATGTCATCGCGCACGAGGTGGCCCACCATGTGCAGAACTTGATCGGCGCCACCGAAGTCCAACCCAGAGGGGACTCTAAGAACGAGACGTCCGTGAGGGTCGAGTTGCAGGCCGACTGCCTCGCCGGTGTGTGGGGCCATACCGCGCAATCATCTCTTGCCATCAACGACGAGGACCTGCGTGAGGCGCTGAACGCGGCTCACGCCATCGGTGACGATACCCTCGGACAGACCAACGCATCCGAGCACACCCACGGCACCAGCGAGCAGCGCATGCGATGGTTCCGTCGTGGCTTTGCCAGCGGGAACCCTCGGGAGTGCGAAACCTTTCAAGCCGCTCGGTCGCGGCAATTGTAGAAGGAAACCCTGGGAGGGTTTCCTTACCTTCCCGCGCTCTGGCTGCGGCAGGCAAAGCCTGCCTCCACCTACGCGATCCAGAAGGAAACCCTGGAAGGGTTTCCTTACCTTCCCGCGCTCTGGCTGCGGCAGGCAAAGCCTGCCTCCGCCTACGCGATCCAGATGAAGCTCACCGCCAGTCGCAAAGACTGTCTCGGTACGCGCTGAACTTGAGTTTTCCGGGGGTGTTGCCGTGGCCGTGGCCGTGGCCGATTAGAAGTGTCCGGCCACGGCCACGGCCTGGGGATCGAACTGGTGCACTCACGGCCCGGCTGCCCGCAGGACAACGGGGC
>CAZHUY010000199.1:0-11427 GCA_964535465.1 uncultured Myxococcales bacterium | reverse complement strand
GCTCACGGTCGGTCAGGCCAACGCCTGGACCTGGTGGTGGTACCAGGGCGACAACAACGAGGGCCTGTACCTCAACGACGGTTCCGACACCAAACGCCACTACACGCTCGGCAACTTCTCCAAGTTCATTCGGCCGGGCTACGTTCGGATTGAGGTCGGGGGAAGCATTCCCTCCGATGTTCTCCTCTCAGCCTACAAGGGCACGGAAGGCACTGTCGTGATCGTGGCTATCAACAAGGGTACCGGCGAGGCGAAGGTGCCGATCACCATCGCAGGCGGAACGCCAGCCTCATGCACGCCGACCGTGACCTCGGCCAGCGACAACCTCAAGACCGGCACCGCCGTCGCGGTAGCCGACGGGGTTCTTTCGGCCACACTGGCCAGCAAGACCGTTACGACGTTCGTCTGCAAGTAGACGCAACCTCAGGCAGGAATAGAAACAACGGCCACGGGATCCGGAAGGGTCTCGTGGCCGTCTTGTATTCGGCTGGAACTCAATCCTTGCGATGAACGGCACGTTGAAGGAGGGCGCCCCCGCGGGGGCGCGAGCCGCAATGGTGACCTTCGGGCTTCTTCGCTCTAGGACCGGGGGATAAGTCAAGTTCTGCTACTGACAGGTGTAGAGTCCTTCAGAATTGGCTGCGCAACTGCAGGTGCTCGCCTTCGGATCGCAGACTTCATCGGAATACTCCGGTTGCGTTGAGTCGCACTTGGCTTGAGCAAAGCTCCTAATTGAAACGAACCAGCATTTCTGGCCTACCGGACAATCATTGGGACCATCGCAATAGAGCGTGAAGTCACTTGCTGCACCGCATGTTCCATCGGCCAAGTTACAGCCATCCATCGCGAGACACCGCAGGGCATGGGAACTGGTGCAGGAAACATATCCTGGAACACCAACAGTCCCATCGTCCCTGCAGTCGTTGTTGATGCATCCGTCATCGCAGGGCACCATTTTCGTCACGCCACTGGATGAGCAGCTCTTCTTCTGGGTAGCGGTACTGCACAGGGAGGCGCCGGGATGGAAGCTCTTGTCCTTGTCGTCGCAGTCAGTGGCGTTGTCTACGTATCCCGCTTCGTCGGGGCATTTTAGGTCGGGCTGCGTCGAATTGCCGTAGCCATCACCGTCCGCATCCCGGTACCGCGTCACCTTGCTTACCGAACACGTCCCCTTCTTCCCGTTGATGCAGGTCGTGGAGGGGCCGCATTCGCAGAGGACCGTTGTGTCGTTCACGCATTCGCAGTTCTCGTTGGAGCGGCCGTCGCAGTTTTCGTCGGCGCCTGCGGCGTCGCACACCTCGGTGCCGGGGGCGACGAAGCCGCTGCACTCGCTCCAACTGCTGGTGGTCTTGTCGGTGCTGGCGTTGCAGGTCTGACTGCCCTTCTTGCAGATTCCGATTCCGTCGTATTGGTCTCGGCAGTCGCGCTTCTGGTTCACAGGGCATGCGCAGGAGCTGGTCTCTTGGTTGTCGGGGATGCCGTTGCAGTTGTTGTCCAGGGTGGAGGTGCAGTCCCGTGGTTTCGCTTGGCAGGTACTGGCTGAGCTGCTGGCCCCACCGCTGCTGACGGTACCTCCGGCGCTGCTGTTGACCGACGAGCCCCCCGGGCTGCTGCTGCTGGCGCCGCCACCGCTCGCTTGGCTGCTGCCGCCCTTGGGGGTTGTGGTGCCGCCAGAGGTGCTGGATCCCGCAGCAGCCCCGGCCTTTGCGCCGGTGCCGATCACGCCACCGGTGGCCATGGTGCCGCCGGCGCCTGCCACGCCAGTGTTCATCGTGTCACCGGCCGTGCCGACTACGCCGCCGGCCCCGGAAGCGACGAGCGTGCCGCCGCCATTGGCGCTGGTGGCCTCGCCTGCATCCCTCGGGTTGCCGCCCGTTGTCACGATGCTGGTGTCGGGTGCGCTGCTCGCGAGGCGGCCCGCATCGCCCGGGTCGGTGGTGCCGCCGGTTCCGCTCGTTCCTCCCATCCCCGCGTCACCGATGAGCGAATCCAGTCGGCTATCGCCCCTTTCGGCGCGTGGACCGTCGCCCATCTTGGTCGCATCGGATGAACCGCCGCCATCGACTCCCGCACCGTGTTTGCAGTACCCATCGACACAGGTGTAGTTGCTGGGGCAATGGTCCGAGGTGGTGCAGGGGATCCTGCTGCCGTCCAGGCTGCGCATGCAGGCCACCGCGACCAGGCAGACCAGAAAGACAACCATCGTACTCGTCACACGCGTTCTCATCAGAAACCTCCACGCAGAAGAACTCCAGCTTGGCCGGGCGCTAAATGGCCGTTCATGATTCCGGATCGCTACAGATCTCCGAGAAATCCAGGGTTCTCATGAAAACCCGGCTTTGGCCATCTGAAATGTGAATTCTCAGCAAGATGGCTGGTTTGGCGGTGTTCCAGAATCATGAACGGTGGTTTAGGACCGGCACGAGTGCAACATCGGTTTGGCTGGGCGAAGCCGAACGGCTTGCCCCAATGGCGATCATGACCACGCCGCTCGCGACGCACGCGCCTCCCACCGCATAGCTCACCCAAGCGAGCGTCTTGTACGTCTGTTGGTCGGAGTGCTTGCCCATCGTGTAGCTGTCGGGATGGGTCTGCATCTCGGCGATCAAGTCGTTGGATTTCTTGCCCAGGAAGTATCCGGCCACCACGGCGCCCACCCCCACCGTTCCGGTCACGATGCCGCCGATGAGCAGTCCCTTCCCGTCGCTCGGGGCCTCGGGTTGCACATTGGGCTTCTCGACGACCTGAACAGGCGGTGCGGGCTGTGGGGGCGGCTGGGGTAGAGGCTGGGCGACCGGTGGGGGCGCGGCGACCGGGCTCTCCTCGGCCACCTTGGCCTTGCAGCCATCCAGGTGTTTCTGGCCCGTCGCTTTCACATCCTCGGGGAGGTTGTGGTTGTCGGCGATGCGCAGGAATTCCTCGAAACGCGCGATCGCCTCCTTGTAGCGCGAATTCTGTTCCAGGCAGCGTCCCTGGTTGAAGACGTAGACCGGGTTCTGGTGCTCGACGAACAGGTCGGCCAGGATCGAGAGTCCGGCGCTGACATCCCCGGTGAGGCACGCCTTGCGCGCAGCCTTCTCCTGCGAGTCCTTACTGTTGACGGCCCGACCGCGAGCAGCCGCATGGGCAGGCCCGACACCCACCGCCAGGAGCACCATCATCGCGGAACCAACGCAAGACGCTGAGCCGACCAGGCTCCTGTACCACTGCCTCATGGCGGCGAGTTTTGAACATGCCCGGCTGTTTTTGCAAGCGAATGGTCTGGCCCAGACCAGGGTCGCCCCAACCGGACATGCCCCGATCGCCCCGAACCGGTGATGGGCGGTAAGGTATTCGCGGCCAAGCAGGGCAGGGCGGGCGACGAGCATGCCCTCTTGTCGGCGCCTGCCTCCGCGAGTTGCGTGCGAAAATGAAAAAAGTGAATGGCGCGGCTCGTCGGCGAGATCCCGCGCCAGGGCGCCTCAGCGGTCGCGGCCCATCAGAAGCGCAGCGGAACCTGCTCTTTCTCGTGCAGGTTGATCGCCATGGTCCAGTCACGGATCTCGCCGTGGACGATGCGGAAGACGTGGAGCCGGCCCGCGGCTTGCGCGGCGACCATGTCCTTCAGCCAGGCGCGCTCTTGTACCAGACGCGCCTCCAGAGCCGGATCGTGAACGCGTTCGACGGTTCCCGAGACGCGCATCATCCTGCCAGCGCCGGCCCCACCGCCGGGGTTGAAGAAGGCGGCCTCGACCTTGGGGTTCTGGAGCAACTGGTCGGACAGCGACTTCACCGTGCCGGTGTGAAAATAGACGCCGGTTTCGTCGGCGAACCACATCAGCATGCCGCGCACATGCGGTTGCCCGTCCACGCAGGTGGCAAGCCAGCACGCGGGGTTCTTGTTGATGAAGGCGAGGGCTTCGGACATGGTGAGAGCGGGTGATGCGGACATGGGTGACCTCCTGGGCAGACAATGCCATGGGTTGGGGGAAGACGGCTTCCACAAATCGCGCCAAGGTTTTAGGAATTCCGCTTTTCGCCCAACGCGCGCCGGAAGGCCTTGGGGGGCGTGCCAAAGGCCGCTCGAAACGCGCTCGAGAAATGCGCGGAGCTGGCGAACCCCACCGCGTGTGCCACCTGGGTGATGTTGCCCTGGTCGAGCAGCAAGAGGCGGCGGGCCCGGGCCAGTCGCGACGACAACAGGTATTGCTTCGGTCCCACGCCCATCTCGCGCTGAAACTCGCGCGAGAAGTGTGACACCGACAGACCCGCCGCCCGCGCGAGGTCGGTGACCGCGATGGGCTCGTGCAGGTGGGATTGGGCGAACTCGACCGCATGGTTGATGTCCATGCGGGTGGCGGTGGCCGGGGCTGTGGCCGCCACACCCAAGACGATGCGCAAGATCTCGTGGCACACGCGCAGAGCGTGGGCCTCGACCAGGGCTGTCTGGCCGGGCAGCCGCGCTTCGCACTCGATCATGAAGTCCTTCACGCTTCGGCCAAGCTCGACGCAGGCCGGCCAGGTGTCGCCGCGCAGGGGCGGCAGGGGTTTGGCGTAGGCGCGCAGTTGGCGCCGAAGATAGTGGGGCGCGATCATGATGGCGGCGTAGCGGGGTGGCACTTCGCCGGGCAGCTCTTGATGCGGGATGCCGGGCGCCATGCCCGACAGCTCACCCGGCCTGGCACAGTGGATCTTTCCGTCGAGCATCATGCGCGTGGCACCGTCGAAAGAAAGCACGAAGGAATAGGCAGGGTGGGTGTGCTGGGGCGAGGTGGCGTAGTCGCACTGACCCGAGATGGGCGTGAACACGCCCAGGTGGCGGGCCAGCGCCACGTCCACATGGCGGTATTGGCGCGGCGAAATGTCGCCCACCAAGCGCCGCACCTGTTCGGACAGCGAGGGCATCGTTGCGCTAGGCTCCCTCGCCGGGGCCGGCCTGGGGCAACGACTCGGCGATGATGGTCGCGGCGGTGGCCACGAAGCGGGCGCAGGGCCGCTTGGCGTAGTAGGCGCTGTTGCGTTCCGAGGGATCGGGCGCCGGGACACACGCCGCGCAACGAAGCAGCTCGGCGCAGTCGGTGGTGCCGTGTCGTTCCTTGAAGCGGCCGACCATCAGCTTGATCTGGTCATAGAGCGCCTTCTTGGAGGCTCGATCATCCGGGGCATAGTCGCCCAAAACCGCGCCCGCCACGAACACCATGGCGCTGACGGCGCCGCAGGTTCCACGCAACCCTCCCATGCCCGCCCCGAACCCGGCGGTCAGCCGCAGGACGGCCTTCTCGTCCAACCCAATCCTGTCCGCAAAGGCCGCGGCCGTGGCCTGGGCGCAGTTGTACCCCTGCATGAAGCGGGCGACCGCCGTCTCGCTCGGGTTCATGGTTCGAAGGCCTAGCACCGCGGCTCGGAAAAACAAAACCAACAGCCTCTGGCCTGGCCACGCCAACAGGTTCTTGGCACCCACCCCGTGTTACACTTTCCTCGTGTCCATGAACCGGATCGAGCAGGTCAAGTCGATGATTCGCGACGCGTTCGTCCCCTACCGGCAGGAGCTGCGCGACTATCGGGTCATGTTCTTTGGTTCTCGCGTCACGGGCAAGGCGCGCGAGCGGTCGGATTTCGATGTCGCCATCGACGGTTCGGGCCCGGTCGATCCTCGGCTGCTCGGGAGCATTCGGGATCGGCTTGATGACCTGCCAACCCTCTATCGGATCGATTTGGTGGACCTGTCCACGGTGACCGACCGGGTGCGGGCCGAGATGCTGCGGCACACGGAGACGATCCTGTGACCCCAGCAACTCTCCTGGCGGACTTCGCACGAGCTGTGGAAGAGCTCAAGGCCGCGCTGGCGAGCCATCCCAGATCGCGCCTTGAACAGGCCGGTTCAATCCAGTACTTCGAATTCTGTTTCGAATTGGCCTGGAAGACAGTCCGGCTGTTCGTGTCCCACCAAGGACTTGTCGGTGTCGAATCGCCTCGGGCCGCCTTGCGGACTGCCTTTGCTCAGGGATGGATTGATAGCGAGCCGATCTGGCTGGAGATGCTCGAAGCGCGCAACCGCATGTTTCACACCTACAGCGCCGAAGCCGCATTGGTTGTGTTCAATCGTCTGGCGGCCTTCTTGGACGCACTATCCGCGCTGGCGGACAAGTTGCGCACCGTCGCGTCCGCGACCTGAACCTTCTCTCATGAACGGCCGGGATGAAGCCGCCAGGCAACGCCGCAGGGAATGGAGCTGTGGAAAGACATCCAAGGCTACGGCTGTGGCGGATGACCTAGCTTTCATCCATGCCCTGCAATTCATTCTCAACGGCAGCCGCGACCGCTCCCTCGCAGCCGCCCCGGACCTCCACTACACCATGGCCGCCGAGATCCTTTTCCTTATTGAGAAGCTGGAGTAGACCGGGGTTTCCGAGCCGTCCTGATGCTGGCTTCCGAAAACCCTCCCCACCGATGCCCGGATTTCCCGCTACAATTCCTGCCAGGAGAGGGCTTCCATGAAGGCGCTACAGACCACTGCCATTGTGACGCCGACGCATCAGCTTGTGGTGGACGTTCCCGCTGACGTCCCCAGCGGGCCCCATCGTGTCGTGGTGGTGCTTGAGGATACCCCTCCCGCCATGCCATCGGATGTAGGTGGGCCGATATGGCCATTCCCGGAAGCCGTTGGCCTGCCCAAGGTGTTAGCCTGAGCAGGGAGGACTTGCAGGGTGACCCCAAACGAAACCATGACCCTGTCGACCGGTGAGATGCTTTTGTCAGCATGACCACGGACCAGCTCCTTCAGGATCCTAGGCTGGCGGAAGCGGTTCGCCGGCTACGGGAAGCCTATGCTCCGGAGCGGATCTACCTCTTCGGATCGCGGGCACGAGGGGAGGCTGGGGTCGACAGCGACTACGATCTGCTTATCGTCGTGGCCGACGATGCCGCTCCCGAGATGCGCACGAGCAGGATCGGCTATCAGGCTTTGCGGGGGACCGGGATTGCGACCGATGTTGTCGTCTGCACCCACACGTACTTCGCAGCCCGGGTGCACCTCCAGGCGTCGCTGCCTGGCGCCGTCACTCGCGAGGGACACCTCCTGCATGCCGACTGAATCTGCCGTCGAGGAGGAACCCCAAGACTGGCTGGAGAGGGTTGGGGGTCGGTGTGGTAATCTGGTTGCATGAACGGCCGGGATGAAGCCGCGAGGCAGCGCCGCAGGCAATGGAGTTGTGGTACGACCTCCAAAGATACGGCTTTGGCGGATGACCTGGCGTTCTGGCGTTCGGCCAGCGCGAGCGTGAAGCTCAACGCCATTCGCGCCATGGCCGACGAATCGGAGATCATCAAGGGACATGCTCCACCCCGACTTCAAAGATCTGTTGGCGGCATTCGCCGCGCACGAGGTTGAATACCTGGTGGTCGGTGGCTACGCGGTGGGGTTCCACGCGCGGCCGCGGTTCACCAAGGACATCGACCTGTGGGTGGGGCACTCGCCTGAGAACTTGAAGCGCGCACGAGCGGCACTGGAAGAATTCGGCGCTCCGGCGGCCATGCTGGAACAACTGGAATCGGCATTGGACGAGGATGTGTTGTGGATGGGCGTTCCCCCCGTGCGGATCGACGTGGTCAAAGGCGTCCCGGGCGGGGAGTTTTCCGCGTGCCTCAGCCGGCGGGTGCCGGCGACCTGGGATGGTGTTTCGGTTTCCATCATCAGCAGGGACGACCTGATCGCCATCAAACGCGCCAGTGGCCGGCCTCAGGATCTGCTCGACGTCGAGGCTCTGGGAGAACTGGGCAAAGTGTAAGGCTGAGCCCATTGGCTCTGAGGCTCTGAGACGTGCATCCTGGGGACAGGGCATGGTTTGGGCCGTTCTGTGCCGTCTGATCGCGAAGACATCGTTCGGAGGGAGCGAGCGACTTGGAAGACGGGTGGACACTCGCTGCGTTCCGCGCGACGATGACCGGCAAGGAGATCGCAATTCTCCCAACGGAAAGGTCAAGCATGGCAATCCCTGATTTCCAGACCGTGATGTTGCCCCTCCTTCGATTGTCCGGCACTGCGAACGAGCACGTACTTGGTGAAGCGATCGAGTCTCTATCCGATCAGTTCCAGTTGTCTGGAGAGGAAAAGCGAGAGTTGCTGCCTAGCGGAAAGCAGGCACGGTTCGATAACCGCGTTGGTTGGGCGATCACCTATTTGAAGAAGGCAGGGCTCCTTACTGCCGTCGGCCGTGGGCGGTTTGCCATTACCGGGCGTGGAAGGGAGGTCCTGGCGAATCCTCCACCAAAAATTGACCTGGCCTTCTTGGGCACATTCCCGGAGATGGCTGAGTTTCGGCGCCGTTCGGCACGAAATCAGGAAGTCATGCGGTCCTCGATCGAGAATGGGAAATGGGCCATCCGAGAGGGCCAGCGGGAGAGAATCCGCGAGAAGATGGAGCATTCAATTCCCTCCGGTGACATACGCGGAGGAGCCCTCAAGCTTCTGGCTTATGCCATCGAGAATGCGGACGAGGAACGTGCGGATGCCTGGTACCTACGCGAAACATCAAGTGGCTTGGCCTTGGTAGCCGGTCGGCAGCTGACCTGCAAGATAGCCAGATCCAAGGCGCGCCTTGCAGTGATCGGACCTGTAGCCGATGCAACCCGAACTGCACTTGGCGCAGAGGCCGAGGACGATGAAGAACTCAAGATGATACCTGGGAGCGTCGTCCTCACTTTTCCCGTAGAACATGCAGAGCGAGCTCTCGATCTCCTCAAGGACGGGCTCGATAGCTTTGTCGATTCGGCCATGGCCCGAATACGCCGGCCGGTGATACTGGAATGTCACGTGCCAGAAGCTGTCCTCTATGTCTCAGAGGCGGTGGGGCGTGAGCTGCCGCAACCCGAAGAAGTGCTTCAGCCGCCAGAGGAAGAGCAGGACGATGACGTCGCGGCCGAAGAGGAAAGCCGCGTTCCCCGTGAACCGCGAATCCGCGGTCGAGCCCCCGTCTTCGAGCTGGGACAGCGCTCGATTGCCTCATTGATGAGCGACATTGAGCAGGGGAACATCGCTCTTCCTGATCTTCAGCGTCCGTTCGTCTGGGAGGATACAAAGGTCCGCGATCTCCTCGACTCTCTTTTCCTTGGGTTCCCTGTAGGCACCCTGGTGCTCTGGCACACATCGGCCGAGAAGGATGCTCGGGCCATAGGGACCGATAGTCCAGGTCTGCGTGCGACAACACTGGTTATTGACGGCCAGCAACGCCTGACATCCCTCTTCGCAGTCCTTCGTGGCGTGGATGTGGTCGGGAAAGATGGCGAGAAGCGGAAGATCTCAATCGCATTCCGGCCGCGGGATGGTCGATTTGAGGTGACGGATGCGGCGATACGCAACGATCCCGAGTTCCTTCCGAACATCACAGAACTCTGGAACGGTACCCGCCCGAAATCCCAGATTCGACGTGATCTCATGACTGCCCTTCGGGATTATGGCCGGGCCGTCGACGAGAAGTATGAAGATGCTGTTGAGCGCAACCTGGAAGTTGCTCACTCGATCAGCGATTACCGATTCCCGACCGTGGACATAAGACGAACAGCTGGCCTCAAGGATTCTGAAGCCTCTGAAGAGGACGTCGCCGACGTTTTTGTTCGCATCAACAACCAGGGCAAGCGGCTTGGTCAGGCTGATTTCGTATTGACCCTGCTGTCGGTGTTTCATGGTGATCTGCGAGATCGGATCGAAATGCGTGCTCGGGAAATGTCACAGGGGGCGATCGTAGCCGTCGACACGCAACAGCTGCTGCGCGCGGCCTGTGGTGTTGCCTTTGGCAGAGCGCGGATGTCGGCGGTGTACCGCTTCTTGCGCGGGTTCGATCCGACGAGTGGGGAAACAGACACCGCCGCTCGGCAGCGTCGACTCAACCTGCTTGATGAGGCCGCTGGGCGGTGCATCCAGCCGAACTTCTGGCGAGATTTCCTGTTACGCGTGAGGCACGCAGGGTTCGTCAGTCCGGCACTGATTGCTTCAAAGAACGCAGTGGTGAACGCATATACGTTCTACGTGCGTGGATGCGCAATCGGGGTGCCCAAGGCACAGCTGGAAGAATTCATATCTCGTTGGGTATTCGGGACACTGCTGACGGCAAGGTACTCGACATCCTCAGAGAGTGTTTTTGAGGAGGATCTGCAACGCGTGTTGGGCCTGGCACCCGACGATGCTGACAAGTTCGTTTCGGTGCTGGACGGCGTTCTCGGGGACACCTTGACGGGCGATTTCTGGACGCGCAGCCTGGTCGCGGAGCTTGAAACCCAAAAAGCGAGAGCACCGGCGGCCCTAGCGTACCGGGCCGCGCAGGTGATCTTGGGCGCGAGAGCCCTCTTTTCCGACCAGCTCCTTCAGAACCTCCTCGACTCTACGGCGGAGGGGAGCCGTGCGGCCAGCGAAGCCCATCATCTGTTTCCGAAGGCGTGGCTACAGATTGCGGGCGTGAAGGACCGCAGGCTCATCAATCAGGTTGCCAACCTTGCGGATACGGGTTGGTACGAAAACAGCGCGGTCGGCTCGCAGAGTCCGTCAAAGTACGTCGCTCGGCTGCGGGACAAGCTCAGAATCGACGATGCGGCCTGGGGGAGGCTCTGCGCTGAACACGCCTTGCCGCCCGGATGGGAGCAGATGGAGTACTCGCAGTTTCTGCAGGAAAGGCGAATCAGGATGGCGGAGATTACCAGAGCTGCATTCCGGAAGCTGCGGGGTGAGACTGAGATTGACGGCTTGCCGCCGCCATGGTTCTTGCCGGGCGCATCAGCCGTTTGGGAGCGCATTGGGGAAACCGAACGGGCGCTACGTGCGGCTGTTCGCTCTGTGTATGTCACCAGATACGGAGAGAAAGCGGCGTCTAGGATAGAGGCGGCATTGCCCGAGAACGAGCGGCAGGTCCTCTCCAGGGCGTTGCGCTCTCGTCCCGGATCGGCGGACCCGATCACGGTGGTTGACTATCTCTATATTGGTCAGCTGCCTGCTCTTCTGTTTGCGAATGAGGTTTGGCCTGACGCCCGCCAGGCGCTTGGCGGGGCAGCTGATGTCAAACAGAGACTACAAACCGCCATTGGGCAAATCGCACCGGTCAGAAACGAAATAGCGCATGTGCGGGAGGTTTCGCCTGAGCGACTTCAGCGTGCCGCGGTGGCGTGTGCCGACGCCCTCGAGATGCTTCGCACGCGTAGCTGATGTCGGGAAGCGAATGAAAACAAAAACCGGCGGCCCTCTTGCGAGAACCGCCGGCTTGACTGAGCTATCTCACTCTTACTTCTGCGCTTGCTCCAACGCCACGGCCACCGCGACGGAGGCGCCGACCATGGGGTTGTTGCCCATGCCCAGGAAGCCCATCATCTCGACGTGGGCGGGCACCGAGCTGGAGCCCGCGAACTGGGCGTCGCTGTGCATGCGGCCCATGGTGTCGGTCATGCCGTAGCTGGCGGGGCCGG
>CAZHUY010000198.1:0-11461 GCA_964535465.1 uncultured Myxococcales bacterium | reverse complement strand
CGGAGGACGGTCACCAGGCCGAGTTCTCAAAGGAGGCCACGGCTCCCGTCTTCCGTTCGCTCGCGGTCGCTACGAGCCATCCCCGTCGAAGGTCGCGAACCTTCGTCGTGACCTCCGTGGTCTTGCACGTGGGGGTGCTCGGCTTGCTCTCCCTGCACCGTCGGGCCGCGTCCCAGCAACCTGAGGTGCAGGTGCGGGTCGCCCTGGTCTCTCCCACGACCGCACGCACGGCGGCCGCCCCTCCAGCAGCGCGGCCGGTGGAAAAGAGGCCGCCAACGAAGACCAGCCAGCCCAGGCCTCCCAAGCCCCTGCTCGCCCCAAGAGAAATCGTCCCGGTCACGCAGACAGCGCCCGCTGTTGTGGATCCCGAGCCCGAAGAATCTGGCGACCAAGCCGTGGGTAACCATGACGAAGCCATGGGCGAGCCCGGGGGCGGTACTGCCCAGCCCATCGTAGCGCCGCCTCCGCCGCCTCCACCGCCGAAGCCTCCCGCGCCGGTGTTCCAGAACGAAGCCAACGTCCGGCGACGGCGCGTGGCGGGCCATGATCCAGCCTATCCCGCCAAGGCAGAGCGCGACGGCATCGAGGGCGTGGTGGTGGCCAAGGTCATCATCGGGCCCGACGGCCGCGTGAACGACATCATCCTCATGCAGACCCACCCGGTTTTCGAATCGACCGTGCGCGACGCCATCGCCGGCTGGAAGTTTTCGCCCCTGGTGGTCAACGGCCAGGCGGCCAGCGTCTACACGGTCTTCCGTTTCACTTTCAAGCTGAGCTGAGGCAGCGTAACAACAGCCCTCAGGAATCGGAGCACGAGCAATGGATTTCACGCTAGCAGGTTTGTGGCACCAGATGGGCCCGGTGGCCAAGGTGGTGGTCGTGGTGCTGGTCGGCATGTCGGTCTACGCCATCGGCATCGCGTTCGATCGCTGGTGGACCTTTCGCAAAAGTCGCCGACAATCCCTGGGCTACATCGCCGCCTTGCAGCCGCTGGTGGCCAAGTCCGGGCGTCTAGCCGAGGCGATGGGCCTTGAGAAGGATTGGCAGAACGCTCCGGTGGCGCGAATCATCGGGCCGGCGATCGCCGACTATCTGGGTGCGCTGGATGCGCTCGGGGCCAAGGCCCAGGATCCCGTCGAGGCCGAGCTGTTGATTCACCATCTTGGCCGTAGCATGGAGCGCGGTCGCAAACGGGAGGTGGCGGGGCTGCAGAAGGGGCTGTCCGTGCTGGCCACCATCGCGTCCTCGGCGCCCTTTGTCGGTCTGTTCGGCACGGTGTTCGGCATCATCACGGCCTTTCAGCAGATGGCCGACCCCGCCAAGGGCGGCAGTGGCAGCCTGGCCTCGGTTTCCGGCGGCATCGCGGAAGCCCTGCTGACCACGGCGGTGGGCCTGGTCGTGGCCATTGTCTCGGTGTGGTTCTACAACTACTTTGTGGCCAAGGCCGACGACTTCGCCAACCTGGCCGAAGAGACCTCGGGCGAGCTGGTCGACGGCATTGTCCGCAACGCCAGGGCCGCCCAAGCCCGTTGACCGCGATGAGCCCGCACCCGCCCAGGACATCCTCGATCGACAGGCTGCGATCGGTTCGCAACCTGCTCCAGATCGAAGACGAGAGAGAAGACAAGCATCGGGCCAAGGCCGACATCAACGTCACGCCTCTGGTGGATGTGGTGCTGGTGCTGCTCATCATCTTCATGGTGGTGACCCCGCTCATCGCCAACGGTGTCGTGGTCGAGCTGCCCCAGACCCAGCACCACGCCAAGAAGGCCGACGATGGCAAGGACATCATGGTCAGCGTGACAGCCGACGAAAGGATCTACATGGGCTCGCGTCGGCTGGCGAACGTCGAGGAGCTGGTGGCCGCCGTCACCGCCGAGAAGCGCGCCAACCCAGAAAAGACCGTCTTCCTGAAGGGCGACCAGCGCGCCCCCTACGGATCGATGCGCCGGATCATGGAGGCGCTGCACGGCGTATCCATTGACGACGTCATCCTGGGCACCGAGGAGCTGACCGCGAAGCGGTAGGGACACCATGGCGATGGATCTCGGCTCGGCCAAAGGCAGCGTCAGGGGCGACATCAACGTCACCCCGCTCATCGACGTGGTGCTGGTGCTGCTCATCATCTTCATGGTCCTCACGCCGGCCATGCTCAAGCACGTCCGCGTCGCGGTGCCGGAGAAGAGCAGCGACAGCACCCCCGCGCCCGCCGAGGAAGTGCCCATCGTCGTCGAGTACACCGCGAAGCGCGAGCTGACCATCAACACCGAGCCGGTATCCGCCGACCAACTGGCCGCAAAACTCGCCGAGCGCCTGCGGTCAGATCAGCGCAAGGTTGTGTTCTTCAAAGCCGAGGACGAAGCCGCCTACGGCGAGGTGGTTCGGCTGATGGACATCGCCCGCGGCGCCGGCGCCAGGACCTTGGCCATCGTGACCAAGTAGCCTCGGGCTGTTCTGTTTCTCCGGCGACGCAGAGAAGCTGTCGAAAAGAACTCACGTCCCATTGGTCAGTGCAGTGCGAATACCACGGGCAAGATGATGTCCAGGTCACGACCACGGGTGGGGAACGGGGCAGCCCGCTTGAGTGCATCCAGGGCGCTTTCGTCGAGGATCGCGAAGCCGGAGCTGACCAAGATAGTCTCCGAGAGGACCTTGCCAGCGGGGTTCACGCGAAAGCGAAGCACGACCTGACCGGCCCAGCCCATGCGGCGTGCGAGCGAGGGATAGCTCAGCTTCTGGTAGGTCGATGCCCGAATGCTCTCCCAATCCGCATCGCCGGGCTTCCCGTGCGCCCCGTCCGAAACATCTTCGGTTCTGTCACTGGATCCGCGCCCCTGGGCAGCCGGGCCCGTGCTGTTCGCGGAAATCGCCGGCGGCGTGCTGTCGCTCTTTGGTGGGTCAGGCTCGTCGGGAAGCACCACAGCCTCGGGACTGGCGGAAGGCTGCAAATCCACAGAAGCGGTCTGCGCGCCGACCGGCACCTCTGACACTTGAGGGGCTGATGCGGCCCGCGTGCCCTTGGGCTTGCCCGAGGGGCGTTTGCTAGCCACCATGGCCGGGACACGATCCGACACAAGGGGCTCTGGGGGGCGCGGAGGGGCCGGAACGTCCACCACCATCAAATCGATCGCCGCCGCCCGATTTTCAGCGGCCCCCTTGTGGCTTCGCGCCAGGAACAGCGCCGTCGCGAACGCCAGGTGAATCGCACACGAGATCCCAATGGCGCTTGCTGTCCGGGCTCGCAAGCCGAGATTCCCTTGCGTGTCCATGATGTCGTGAGCCGCGTCAGAATACGCCGCATCCATTCGTCGGGCCAGATCAGGTGGGACGGGAAGTCTCACCGCCACCAGAATAGGACACGAGAGTGGATGCCAGGTTCAGCTGACCAGCCGGCGCCGGAGCCAGCGAATCGAGAAGGGACAGGAGCGGTCCGCGCAGGGCGGAACGGATCCGTTCGCCTTGGTCCTGCTGGACCAGAAACGCCATATGGCGCAGGCCATGTGACAGCACGTCGACTTCTCGAATCTGGGCAGGCCTGGGCTTTTCGGGATTGCAAGGTGCTGGCTCGGCAAGCAGCCCCAGGGACTTCCACCCCGACGCGCTTTGGGGCGGCCCCTTGGTGAGGGCCAAGTAGGTGAGAACGATTTCGCCACTCGGTTCCCAACGCCAGCTGGTGGAGTGGAGGACCGGCGCCTCGCGCTCGTCAGCGCCGTTGGTGTCCAGAAGCGCGCGCGCAGCCAGATCGGGATCCGGGCAGGACGGGCCAAGCAGCCCACTGCGCACGGTGTACAGGATTTCCCCGCTGGCCTCTGCGCAGGCCAAGAACAACTCGACCCGCACCGGCACGAGAGGAGACGGTTTCATGGCGTGGTGACCTCGGCGCAGGATGGGTGTTCGAGTCGCGGAACAACGATGGCCCGATCCTCGAAAGGCACGACATGGACACGGGCACCATAAACATTGCGCAACACTGATGGATCCCACGGCAGGGTATCGGCAGGGACGGGCACGATCTTGCCGTTACGCAGGAATAGAAAATCGTCGCCATGTTGAAAGGCCAGGCTGGGATCGTGGATCACCGCCACGATGGTCACGCCCTGGGCAGCCTGCCGCGCCAGGATCTCCAGCAGGCGCACTTGATTCGCCAGGTCCAGGTGCGCGAACGGCTCGTCGAGCAGCAGGACCCGTGGCCGTTGAGCGAGCACCCGCGCCAGCAACACCATGTGGCGCTCACCCCCAGACAGCTCTGTATAGGGGCGCCCGACCAGGTGCTCGATGCCCACCGCGGCCATGGCCGCGCGAGCGAACGATTGATCCTGGGCCCGCGGACGCAGCGACACCATGGCGGCACGTCCGGTGAGGACGACATCTTCCACCAGAAGCCCGAAGACCGGCTGGTGGTTCTGAGGAAGAAACCCAATCAGCCCCGCACGCTCGGCCCCGCCCAACTCGCGCAACGGTCGTCCCAGCACCTCGATGCTGCCAGTCCCCCCCTCGATGGTTCGCGCCAGCAGACGCAGCAGCGTGGACTTGCCGCTGCCATTCGGCCCGAGCAACACGGTGAAGCGCCCCGCGCGGGCGCGCAACGACACGTCATCCAACACCGGCACGGTCCCGTAGCGGAAGGACAAGTGCCGAACCTCGATGGCGACTTGATCAGGCGAAGTCACGCGAGTGCCTCCTGGACAAGAGGAAGAGGAAGGCCGGTCCGCCCAGCAACATCGTGAAGACGCCAATGGGCACCTCGAACGAGGTCGCCGCACGCGCCAGATCATCGACCAGCAGCAAGAAGCTGCCGCCGGCCACGATCGAAGCGGGTACGGATTTCACGTTGTCCGCCCCGACCCACAGGCGCACCAGGTGGGGCACGACCAAGCCAATCATGGCAATCACTCCAGCCACCGCCACGGACGCCGAGGCTGCGAGCGCGGCGGGAAGGAGCAACAGGGCCCGCTGGCGAGCGGGATCGAGTCCCACCGCGCGGGTTTCCTCGTCACCCAGGGCCAACACATTGAGCCGCCAGCGCATCAACACCAACCCGGCCGCGCCTACCCCGATGAGCGGTCCGGCCGAGCGCAGCTTGCTCCACGAGGCGTTGTGCAGAGCCCCCATGGTCCAGTGCACGATGCTCTGCAGGCGGTAGGGATCGGCCAGCATCTGCACGACAGCCAGCGCGGCGGTGAAGGTTCCGCCCACGATGACCCCCGAGAGCACCAACGACAGAACCGAATTTCTTCCGCTGCGCGCGGCGAAGAAGTAAGTGACCGCGCTGGCCAACAAGGCCCCGGCTAGCGCAGTGGTTTGCACGGGCAGCCACCCCACCGCCATGGCCAGGGCAGCGCCGAAGGCGGCACCACTGGAAAGGCCGAGGATGTCGGGCGACACCAAGGGATTGCGTGCGATCACCTGCAAGGCCGAGCCGGACACCGTACATCCCGCGCCCACCGCGAACGCAAGCAGGACGCGGGGCAGACGGATCTCGAACAAAATCTGAGCAGCGGTATGGGCCTGCTCTGCGCTGGCCCGGCCAAGCATGAATGACACCAAATCGCCGAGTCCCAACCCGCCCGTCGGGCCCACGCACAATGAGAGCACCAACACCGGTAAGGGCAGAGCAAAGACCAACATCAAGCGACTCCGCGTGCTCATGGTCGACCTTCGATGCGCGGGCCGTAAAGGAAGCGAAGCATGGAGCGAGCGTCGACCCCCAGATCCAACTCCCCCAGCGCGTCCGGGTGCAGACGCTTGGCCACGGCCTTGGCGCCGTGCAGGTATTTCAGGGTCCACTGATCCGCGAGAAAGGGATCGGGCAACTCGAACACGGTGCCCGATCTGACCGCGCGCAGGGTCTGGAAGCGTCGGTCGGCCAGGACATCGCCCGGTCTGCGCAACGTCGAGGGCCAGAGCACCAGGGCCTCGGGATCCCAGAAGACCAAACGCTCCGGGCTCACCGCCACGTGCTCGCGTCCCAACGAGGCGCACACGTTGCGCCCCCCACCCAGCCGCAACACGGCATCGACCATGCTCGGCCCGCACGAAGTCTCCAACTCACCACCCGGCCACATGTAGAAGACATCGACGGATGGCCGAGCCGCTACACGGGCCGCGAGTTGGGAGACTTCGGTGCGTGCCCAGCCAAGCAAAACCTCAGCGCGCTGCTCGGTCCCGGTCAGGGCACCCAAGGCGGCGATCTCTCGGAAGAGATCCCCTTCGCTTGCGACAAAAACAGCGAAGACCGGGATGCCACGTTCCTCAAGGGCGGCGATCGATTCGCGCTGGGCGGCCCACATGATCACCAGGTCAGGCCGAAGTGAGATGACGCCTTCCAAACTGACGAAGTCCCAATTTCCCGGCACCGGAATGTTGTGGTCGCGAACGCGATCGTCCAGCCTGGCGTACCAGTCGAACGAGGCGCCGAAGACTTGTTCGGACACGGCCACCACGCGATCCCCGGCGCCCAACATGTAGAGGCCGCTCAAGGCGCTTTCGATAAGGCAGACCACCCGTCGGACGGGCGCACCCGAGGATAGCTTTCGGCCGCGCACATCCACGACCTCGATGGCAGCTCCACGCTCGGCACGCGCGGACGGTCGGGCGATCGCTAGCCCGACCAGCACCGCAAGCAACACCTTCGACGCCCGAAACGGCCGCACGCGTTCCTACATCGCCACCTGCAAGTACCCCATGGCGTTGAACCCAGGATCGCGGAATTGCCAGGGCATCCGGTACTTCGAGTTCGAGATGTTGTTGAGAACGACCGACAGTTCCGTGGTGTGGCCCGCGCCGACCCACGATTTGGCGGCCCGCAGGTTCCAGATCGTGGTGCGCCCGAATGACACACGATCCTTCGTCGATGAGCTGTCGTAGTAGGTCCCAACTCTATTGAGGTACGGCGAAATGGTCACACGGTACGGAAGACGAAGCGTGAGGCCAAGGTTGCCCATCCAGTTGGGCACGAACGGAATCTGGTTGCCGTCCTGGTCGGTGTCCGTGGAGTTGCTGATCTTGGTGTGTGTGTAGGTGCCGTTGGCGAACATGGTAACTTGTTCGATTGGGGTTGCCTCGATGGACAACTCGCCGCCGTACGACACCGAGCTGCCGGCGTTGACCGACTGGCTCTGGGAAGGATCCGGGCTGACCTTCTGATCGATGATCTGCTTCGAAACCTCATTGTAGAAACCGCGGAAGGTGGCTGAGACAATGGTCAGCGGGCGAAGCTCAAAGCCCAGATCGGTGCCCAAGCCGCTCTCGGGGGACAGCCCCCTGTTGGGAAGCTGGCCGTTCCTGCCCGGCACGTTCGCGTCCGTCTCCAACAGGGTGCCGGCCACCGACTTGGCCGCCGGGGGAACGAAGCTACTGCCAGCATTCGCGAAGACCGCGAGCTCCTGCAATGCCTGGAAACGCGCACCCGCGCTCCACAGGACTTTGGTCCACGATTGATTGTCGATGCCCGGCTCTCCGCCGCTGATGCGGTCGAAGCTATTGCGCAGATAGGCCAGCCGTCCACCTGCACGCACCGTCAATGGCCCCATGACCACCCGCTCTTGGGCAAACAAGCCGGACGACATCGCGGTCGCGTCGTTCTGGGTGGTGCGCTCACCGTTGGGCTCGGCGTAGGTCTTGTAGGTGGCCAACTGCCCGTCCACGCCAAAGGTCAGGAAGCTCTCCCCCAGGTGTTTGAGGTTGAAGGTCAGATCCGCGGGAACAATTCGTTGCTTCACGCCGTCGTGCTCACGCAGGGCCAACTGGTTGGGAACCAGTTGCTTGTCGGCGTCCTTCTGACCGTATTGGTCCTCGCCCCATCGCCGATCGTAGGCGCGCAGACCGACCTTGAGCTGCGCATGCAAGACGGGCGTGATTTGGTTCGAATAGACAGCGTTGATCGTGTCGTAGGCGTTCGCAAAATCGCGGTTGTATCGTCCCGCGTTTCCATCGTGCGTGGTGTGATGCACGAACAGGCTCACCTTGTGATCGTCGCGTCCAAAGAAGTACGACAGCTTCCCGTAGACTTTGATCTTGGTGTACTGAGGATCCTGCAGAATGTTGAGCCACGAGGGATCCGTTCCGTAGTTGGTGTAGTCGGACCGCTCGTAGCTGGATCCGATGAAGTAGCTGAGGTTCCCGGCACGGCCCTGGTTGTATCCCCGGGCCTCCAGCGTGTTGTATGAGCCATAGCCGGCGCGCAAACGCGTGGCCTGACCATCGATTTTGTCGCGAAGGACGAAGTTCGTGACACCCGCCAAGGGCGATTGCTGGCCGGCAAAATCGGAGCTCAGGTAGTTCGAGTACATCACCGAGGCGGGACCACGCTGCGACTCGACCCTCTGCAGGGCCCAAGGGTCAATGCTCATCCCATCGATGAAGGCATCGATAGGAAGACCATCCAGCAGGTACAGGTTGTACTTGGGGCCAAGGCCACCATACGAGCCCCAGTTGGCATCGTTGCGCGACAGGGCGCTGACGAAAACCCCGGGCTCATAGCGCAGAAGCTCCGAAAGGTTGCGTTGGTTCACGGGCCGTTGTTCGATCTCGTCCTCATCAATCACCCGCACACTCTGGGTCACGGCATCCTGGGGCTGTGAGACCTTCGATTCGGTCACGACGATGGGCGCCAGCTTGCGCGACGAGGTCGTGCCAACGGCTGTCGGGGACGCAGAAGAAGGCGGAGGTGCTTCGGGCAAAGGGCCCGGCGTGGGCTCTGGCGACGGCAAGGGAGCGAGCGCAGGGGCCGCGGCAGGCACCATTTCGACGGTCGGCGCGCCAGCGTCCGCGCCTGAAGGCGCGGGATCCGCGTCATTGGCAAAGGCCGGGGACGCAAGGAGTAGGATCGAAGCTGCAAAGGGGCCGAGGGCTTTCATGCAATTGTCTCCGGTACGACAGACATACGTTTTTGCAATTCGTGTTACGGCATAACACACAAACCGGAAGACGCACAAGCGCCAATCGATACTCGCCAGGCCCAGGACAAATAGCGCGGCGGGTCCTGTGCCAGGTAGGCATTCTCATCCGCCGGGGCGCGACCTTGGCCTCTGCGGCTGCATTTCCTAGACCTTCAGCCTGTCGCGCAACCTTCCCAGCGCTGCAAACGCTCTTTTACCTCGGCTTCGTCGCTCAGCACGCGGCCCCCAACGAGCATGAGCAGGCGGTCGCAGAATTTCTGGGCGAACGCGAGATCGTGGGTCGCCACCAGCATCGCGGAGGGTCGCGCGCGCAGCAGGTTGCCCAGGCCGTGCTTGGCCGGGGGATCTAGGCCGGCCGAGGGCTCGTCGAGCAGCAGCAGCGGTGGCTCGGTCACCAAGGCGCCCGCCAGCGCGACCCGCTGCTTTTGCCCGTGCGACAGGTGGTGCAGCGACTGCGTGGCCAGGTGGTCGAACTCAAGCGAATGGAGCACGGCCTTGGCCCTTTGCGCGGCCTGCTCAGCAGGAACGCCCCGGCGTAGCAGCCCGAAGGCCACGTCGTCGATGACCCGCGGAAACAACAACTGATCCTCGGGCACGTTGAACAGAAACCCCACCTGATCGCGAACCTGGGGCAGGCTGGCGCGAGTGACCTTGATGCCGCAGACCTCGATGTCGCCCTGATGCGGGACCAACCCGACCGCCGCCATCAGCAGCGTGGTCTTGCCCGATCCGTTGAGCCCCACCAAGGCCACCCGCTCGCCCGGCGCCAAGTCGAAGGAAACCCCATCGAGAACATCCCGGCCCTCGTGCTCGTAGCGAACCGTGACCAAGCGACAGGAAAGCGCTGGCGGCTTCATCGCAGGCTCCAGCAGCGCACGACGATGGCCAAGACCACGGCCCCCGCGCTCAACACCAGCCCGAGCTTGTCGATTCTGGTCAGCGCCAGGCCCGCGCGTCGTCCTGTCTCGCCGTCGCAGTACCCGCGCAACTCCATGGCTGCAGCCACGCGGTCGGCGCGCTCGATCACCCGAGGCAGCCACACCCTGGGCAAAGACATCAGGATCGTGAGTCCGGACCGCCGATTCGAGGTCGCCCCACGCACCGCCATCGCGCCGGCCATGCGACGGGTTTCATAGGCCAAGGTCGCGGTCTGGTGGACCATCTGCAGCAGAATGCCCGAGACCATCGCGGGAACCGGCAGGTGAAACAGGCCCTCGCGCAGCTCGCTCATGCTCAGCACGGTCACCGTGGTCAAGGTCACCAGAAACGCGCTGGCCCCTGAAGCCAGCAGGCCAAGACAGACCGCGGGCGAAGCGGCAGGCGAGCCCGAGACCAAGGCCAACAGATAGATGATGAGCAGGCTGGACAAGAGCAGCGAAAGCCCGAAGCCCAGCGCAATCCGTACGACGCGAAGAGGTGGCCGACAGAAGGCAAGCCATGAGAGCGCAAACCCGACCGCCAGGGCGGCGCCCGGCCAGGTCGCCGCAGGGACAATCAAGCACGCCGCGAACACACCGGTCCCGATCAGGATGCGGGCCTGCGGGGTCAACCCGCGCGCGGCTCCGCGGGCGCAGCCCCAGATGTCGTGCCAGGCGTTGCGCACAGCTAGCCCGGCCGCTTGCTCGCGGTGACCAGATAGTGCTCGGCGTCCTCGACGGCCTCGCGCAACTGGAAGCCCGCCGCCGTCAAGGCCGCGGCGGTTTCGACCGCGGAAGCCAGGTGGTCGCCACGAACCGCCTCGTTGGCGGAGCCGTGAATCTCATTGACCCTCTGACGGGAGATCAGGTGCCACACGTGCACAAAGCCCCCTGGTCGCAGCACGCGCGCGAACTCGACCAAGGTGGCCTGCTGGTCCACCAGATGGGGCCAGACCGAAAAACAGACAATGCGATCGATGCTGGCGTCGCTGACCGGCAAGATTTCGGCTGTTCCCACATGCCAGTTCACGCGGGGATCACGCACCTTGGCCTGAGCCACCTCGATCATGCGCGGAGAGATGTCCACGGCCAGCACCTTGCCGGCGGCCCCGAGAGCGGCCAACAGCGCGATGGTGAGGTTGCCGGTCCCGCAGCCTATGTCCATCACCGTCTCGTGCGGCCTGACCCCAAAGTGGTCCAGCCCGGCCGCCATGCGTTTCTGCAGTACGGCCAGATCATCCCAGCCGTCCCACTTGTCGGCGATGGAGTCGAAGAAAGCGCTGCGCGGATTCATGGGGGAGCTCCTTGTTCAGGTCACCGATTGCCGACGGGAGCGTCGGGCGATCCGGACAATGGACGGAACTGTCACCAGATTCAGAATCATGCCTGGCCATGCGGCGAAAAACGAGATCAGCGCCAGGGGCTTGGCGGGCAGTCCCATCAGCAAGGAATAGCCATAGGTCAGGCCGACGGAGATGCAGCGACCAAAGAGCAGCGCAGCCGCCAGGAGCAGCCACTCGTTGGCTCGCGGCCAGCGGGCACAGACCAGCGCAATCAGGGCCGCCATGCTTGCCAGCTCGATCGCCATGATGGGCGCGACCGGTGGGACCCACGGAGGCATGCCAGTGGCAGCGGCCGAGAGCA
>CAZHUY010000197.1:3201-11544 GCA_964535465.1 uncultured Myxococcales bacterium | reverse complement strand
CGGTGCGCGCGCAACCCCGCGGTGAAGGGAAAGCCCAACAGCAGCAGCGCCGAGCCGCAAACCAGGGGCAGATCGGCCGGGTCGAGCCGCTGCACGGAGACGTAGTACCAGTGGGAGAGCCAGGGCAGTAGGAAGAGCAGCGGGATGAAGGAGACGATGGCGCCGGCCCGCAGGGCGAATTTGAACGCCAGCTTGTCCTCGGGCGAGCGCGGAGGAAAGCACAGCACCACGTTCTGCATGCGGGTGGCGGCGTAGGCCATGGGGTTGGCCACGCCCAGCGCCAGGTAGTACGCGGGCAGCATGCGTTCAGGGTGGTCGGCGCGCGCGATGACCGCACCCAACATGGTGCCGGCCACCGTCATCAAGAAACCGCCGAGCGACAGCGGCAGGTTGAACCAGACGATCCCACGCGCGCTGGGGACCCCATCGTCGGATTCGGTGAACAGCGAGGCGAAGGGACGGCTGTAAGCCCACGACACCCAGGTCTCGACGGCCACGGGGATGGCTTGGCAGACCATGGCCCAGCGTGCCCCGACCAGACCGAACGACACGAACACGGGAGACAAGGCCAGGGTGAGGGCGATGCGCGCGAAGGTGGCGGTGCTGGCGCGGCCCGAGGCGCCGTTGTTGAAGAGCAGCACCTGGTAGGGGTTGCGCGCGAAGAAGAGCAGGTTGAGCAGGATGGTGAGCGGGAAGGCTTGGCGCGCGGGTTCTTCGATGGAAGCGGGCAGGCCCAACATGCGGCCAAACACGAGGTGACCAACCCATGGCAGGCATATCACCGCTTGCACCAGCATGGTCAGGAGGGCCATCAGGTTGTTGACCGAGACGAAGCGCGCGAAACCCAGACGCGAGCGTCCGTACACCATGCCCGAGGTCACCAACCCGGCGCCGATGGCCCCGGTCATGAACATCATGGTGTTGGACTGCGCCACCCCTGCCAGGTTCAGGGTGCCACCCGGTCCATGCGAGGCCACCATGGCGACCAGCGGGTAGGTGAGGCTTTGCGATGCGGCCTGCAGCGCCAGCGGGATGAAGTACCGGGTCAGGCTGCGGTACGTTGGCGTGGCAGGGGCGGTCATCGGGACGAGAAAGATACAACCCGGTAGCGGGAATGCCCGCTGCGCTGCTGCTTGTCGGAGCGGAAGGGGAGGCGAGACGCAGACCGCTACACTTCGCCGCCGTCATCCCTCACCTGGCTGGCGGCGGCCGCGGCCCTTTCGGCGGCCAGCTCTTTCTCATGGGCCTTCAGGTGATCGCGCGCGAACAGAACGTAGATGCAGGGCACGACGAACAGGGTGAACAGCGTGCCGATGGACATGCCGCCCACCAGCACGATGCCGATGGACTTGCGTGCCGCCGCGCCGGGGCCGCTGGCCAGGGTCAGGGGCAACAGGCCGCCCACCGTGGCCAGCGAGGTCATCACGATGGGGCGCAGGCGAATCATGGCGCCGCGGTGGACGGCATCGAGCTTGGACAGCCCGTGCGCCTGCTGCACGTTGGCGAATTGGACGATGAGGATGCCATTCTTGGAAACCAGGCCCACCAGGGTGACCAGGCCGACCTGGGAATAGATGTTGAGGGTGACGGTCCAGCCTTGCGTGAGCCCGAAGCTCAGCCCCGGTGGACCCTCGAACTTGAGGAAGGTGAAGATGAGCGCGCCGAACATGGCGAGCGGCACCGAGCCGCCGAGGATGACGAAGGGATCGCGGAAGGAGTTGAACTGGGCCGCCAGCACCAAGAAGATGAGCAGCAAGGCCAGCACCATGGCGGGAAGAAAGCGGCCGGCTTCCTCGCGCAACTGGCGCGACTGGCCGGTGTAGTCGATCCGGTAGCCCGCGGGCAGGATGTGCGCCGCCGCCTGTTCCAACACGCCCAGCGCCTGGTCCAATGAGCGGGTGGCCACGCCCGAGAGTTTGACCGCGTTGAGCTGTTGGTGGCGATTGAGCGTGCGCGGCTCGACCTGTCGCTCGAGGGTGGCGACGGCCCCCAGGGGCATGAGCGCACCCTGCGGCCCCGTCACGTAGATGCGCCGCAGATCGTCGGGGGTCAGGCGGCCCTGCCGCGCGATCTGTGCGATGACCTTGTAGGCGCGGCTCTCCATGGTGAAGCGGTTGACGAAGTTGCCGCCCAGCATGGCCGCCAGATCCTGGCCGATGAGAGACAGGTTCAGCCCCATGGCGGCGATCTGGTCGCGGTCGAGAACGATCTCGACCTTGGCTTGATCGACCAGCACGTCGCTGATGAGGGGGAAGGCGAACTGCCCGCTCTGCTCGGCCGCCTCGCGCAGGCGGTCGGTGAAGCGCAGGATCTCTTCGTGGTTGGCGGTGGAGCCGACGACGAACTCCACCGGGAACTCACCCGCGCTGGGCAGGGCCGGTGGGACGAAGACGGGCGCGCGCACACCCGCGATGCGGGCGAGCTTGACGTTCACCTCGTTGCTGATGGCGACGGTGTTACGTTCGCGCTCATTCCAGGGCATGACCACCAGTCCGCCGAAGCCTCGCGCGGGAAAGGTGATCTGGAAGGTCGCCGCGTACTCCGGCGTGTTCATGAAGATGTCGGTGATCTGGGCGCGGAACGGATCGAGCCGCTCCAGCGTCGCGTTGGGCGGCACCACCATGGCGCCGAACACAACGCCTTGATCTTCGACGGGCGCCAGCTCCTTGGGCGAGAACGCATACATCGGTACCGCCGCCAACGAGAGGGCGATCCATCCCACGTAGACCGCGCCGCGCGCGTGCAGGGTGACCCACAGCATGCGGCCGTAGACCCGACGGAACCAATCGAAGCCCCGGTCGATGTGCAGGGGCAGCCAGCCGGGCTGGTACTTTTCCTGTAGCAGGCGCGAGGTCATCACGGGCGACAGGGTCAAGGCCACCACGCCTGAGACGAGGACCGCGCCCGCCAAGGTGAAGGCGAACTCGCGAAAGAGCGCGCCGGTCAGGCCGCCCTGAAAACCGATGGGCGCGTAGACCGCGGCCAGCGTGACGGTCATGGCCAGGATGGGAGCCACCAGCTCGCGTGCCCCGCGGAAGGCGGCCTCCAGGCGCGGTCGACCCTCGCGAATGTGGCGCTCGCAGTTCTCGACCACCACGATGGCGTCGTCGACCACCAAGCCCACCGCCAGCACGATGGCCAGCAAGGTCAGCAGGTTCATGGTGAAGCCCATCACCTGCATCAGGAAGACCCCACCGATGAGAGAGACCGGGATGGCGATGACCGGGACCAGCACCGAGCGCAGCGACCCGAGAAACAGGAAGATGACCACGATGACGATGGCGATGATGATGACCAAGGTGTCGATCACCTCGTGGATGGCGCTCTTGATGTACTTGGTGGAATCGTAGGCCACGCCCGCCTGCATCCCGGTCGGGAGCTCGCGCGCGATGCTGTCCACCTCGCGGCCGACCTGACCGATCACATCCAGGGTGTTGGCGTTGGGCAAGACCCAGATGCCCATGAACACCGCGTTGCGCCCGTTCATGCGCACGTCCTGATCGTAGTTGTCGGCCCCCAGCACCACGTCGGCCACGTCGCCCAAGCGGATGAGCGATCCGCTCTGCTCGTGCACCACCAGGTTGCGAAACTCCTCGACGGTGTGCAGGTTCGTCGACGCCGTCAGGTTGAGCTGGACCAGATGTCCCTTGGTTTGCCCCACCGCTGACAGAGCGTTGTTGGCGGCCAGGGCGGCGCGCACTTCGGTGGGGCTGAGGTGCAGCGCCGCCATGCGTTCGGGCTTCAGCCAGGCGCGCATGGCGAAGGTTCGCCCCCCCAGGATTTCGGCGCGCTGAACCCCTGGTATCGCAGTCAGGCGCGGCTGCACGAGGCGGATCAGGTAATCGGTGACCTGATTGTCGTCGAGGATGGTCGAGGCGAAGCTGAGGTACATGGCGGCGACCTGCGCGTCCGAGGGTTGCAGGCTGATGGCGGGGATCTCGGACTCGGGCGGCAGATCGGCGCGCACCTGGTTCACGCGCGTGCTGATGTCGGCCAGAGCCGCGATCCCGTTGAAGTTGAGCCGCAGGCGCACACTGATGGTCGACAATCCCTCCACGCTCTGCGATTCGATGTAATCGATCCCGTCCGCGGCGGCGATGGCCTGTTCCAGCGGAACCGTGACGAAGCCGCGCACCAGATCGGCGCTGGCCCCCACGTAGACCGTGGTGACCACGATGCTGGCCGATTCCATCCTGGGGTACTGGCGCGCGGGCAGGGTGCGGATGGCCTGCACGCCGGCGATGATGATCACCAAGTTCAGTGCCACGGCCAAGATGGGCCGTCGAATGAATAGGTCAACGAAGCGCATGGCGCGGCTTCACCTGTTGGGAGGCGTGGGGTGGATCTGCGGATTCAGGTTGACGGCGTTGTTCACCTCGATGGGGCTGCCGTTACGCAACTTGAACGCACCTTGCGAGACCACCTGCTGTCCTGGCGTGACGCCCTGGATCACCTCCACGAAGTCGCCGCGCGTCTGGCCCGGCTTGACGAATTGTTGGCGCGCCACCAGGGCCGGTTTGCCGTCGGGGGTTTTCATCGTGGCGCCCTGTTTGTCGTGGCGTTCTTCCACGATGAAGACCGAATCGCCGTACGACGCTTGCACCAGGGCGGTCGCGGGGATGAGCACCACCTCGCGCTTCTCGGGCAGGACCACCGCCACGTTGACGAACATGCCCGGGGTCAGGCTGTTCCTGTTTTTGGTCTTGGACAGGGCGGCGCGCACCCGTCCGCTGCGCGCCAGGGGATCGACCACGGGCTGGATGGCGGCGATGGTGCCTTGCCCCTGTGGCCCGCTTCCGTCTTCGTTGATCCGCACCACCATGCCCAACCTCAGACGATCGATCTCCTGCTGGGGTAGCGTGAAGTCCACATAGTTCTGCTCGTCGGACTGCAGCTCGGCGATGGGCGTGCCCGGCGTCAGATACTGGCCCACGTTGATCATGCGAATGCCCAGACGGCCCGCGAACGGCGCGCGCACCACCTTGCGCTCAATCTGCGCCTTCAGCGCCGCCACCGCGGCCTTCGCCGCCCGCAGTGCGCTTTCGTCGTTGTCGAGCTGGGCCTTGGGCACCGCATTGGCCGCCGCCAAGGCACGCGTCCGAGCCGCCGTGGTGCGCGCCAGCTGCTCGCGCGCCTGTGCCGAGGCGAGCTCGGCCAGCTCGACGCTGCGATCGAGCTCGACCAGCACCTGGCCTTCGCGCACGCGCTGCCCGGATTCGAACTTGATGGTTTGCACAGCGCCGGCGTTCTCATTGGTCACCATCACGCCTTGCGAAGCGGCGACCGTGCCCACCGAAAACAGCCGATCCTCCCAGACGGCCCGTTTGGCCTCGGACGTGCCCACCACTTCGGGAGGCGGTCCTGCCGCAGCGGCTGCGCGCCCAAAGCCGATCAGCGTGTTGATCTGCGCGAACTTGAGTCCCGCCAGACCGCCCAGCAAGACCACGAGCCCACCCAACACAACCCAGTAGCGCACGCCGAGCTTAGATGTCGGCCCTGTGCCAGGGTGGCGCGCCCGGATCTACTTCCAGCCCGCGACGACCCTCTCGGCGGCGGCCAAGTCCTGCGGGGTATCGATCTCGCGCCACTGACCGTCGATGAAGACCGGTTCCAGGCGTACGCCGTCCGCGGCCATGGCGTTGAGCGCGTCGGTCAGGTAGGCCTGGCGCAGGGTGGGTGCACGGCCAAAGGGCGCCTCTAGCCCGCCCTGGGCCAGGGCCTTGTCCCAAACCGCGCGCAACGCCGCCGCGCCCTGGGCGGAGAAATAGGCCAGGCCGATGAACTCGCCCGCGGCTTGCTCGCGCTCGACCGCGCCCTTGCCCACGCGCGTGACCCGGGCGTCGGGACCTTTCCCTTGCACCAGGCTCAGCTCGGCCTCGGACAGTGGGTGCAGGGTGCGACCCTGGTAGGCATCGGCCCAAGCGCGATCGATGATCAGGGAAACCGGGGCCGCATCCTGGCTGCGCGCGCGCGCTGCCAGTCGGGCCACCACCTCGGGCGTGTACACGATATCGCAATACGAGAAGAAGAACCCGCCGGCCAATTGCTCGCTCGCGCACATCAGCGAGGCCAGAATGTTGTTTTCCAGCCACTGGCGGTTCTCCACGAAACGAAGCCGGGCGCCGCGGCCCTCGATGCGATCGCCGAGGTAGCCGCGCACCACCAGAAACTGCGACAACCCGACCGCCGCGAAGCCGTGCAGCTGCCAGTGCAGGATGGGCTGGCCGGCCACGTTCACCATGCACTTGGGGATATCAGCGGTTTCCGGGCCTAGGCGCCGGCCTCGGCCGGCTGCAACGATGATGACCTTGCGGCTTGCTTCGCTCACCGCCCCTATCTACCTGGCTGGGCCAGAACCGCAAGGATCAGGTTCGGGCGGAACGCCCCAGCTTGCGCAGCATGGCCAGCATGGTTCGCGCCGCGTAGGCGGCGTTGAGCGCCAGATAGGCGTGCAGGAAGATGTCCAGACGATCGAGCGCGGCCACCAACACGATGGTGCTGGGATAGTGGATGAGGAAGCGGCCGAGAGTTTCCACCAAGCTGAAGGCCCGGCTGACCAGCGATCGTGGTACGGCGGGCGCGCTCTCCTGGTAAAGGCCGTCGCCGTAGTCGCCAGCCGAACGCGGCCGGGCTGCCCCCGTCGCCTGCAAGTACTCGGGTCGTCGTACGAAGGTGGTCAGGCTGATGGCCGAGGCCACAACCAGCAGGCCGGCCAAGGCCTCGACCAGCCACCGCACCTGATGGTCGCCCAGCCACAGACGCGCGCCGGTCGCGGCCACCAGCAGGAAGGCTTTCAACTCGTCCATGAGGAAATCCAGGTGCGCCCCCACCGGCGACGAGGTCTTGCGCATGCGCGCGAGCTGGCCATCGACGCAGTCGAGGACGTAGGAGGCCTCGAGCACCGCCACCGCCACCAGCAGGCCCACGTACCCGGGCCACGCCACCATCAACGCCGCAGCCAGGACAAACACGGCCAGCGAGGCAAAGGTGATCTGGTTGGGCGTGCAGCGGGTGTTGGCGAGCGGCACCAGCAGCACCGCCGCCAGCGGCCGCGCCACGAAACGATTCCACAGGAGATCGTGGGGCTTCTTGGTCTGCCGATACGCCTCGGCTATTTGCGAGAAGAAACTCACGTCAGCCAGTTAATCGTCTTGGTGGTCGCTTCGCCAAGGGAAATTGCGGCGGCGGTCAGGGCAGGGACATGGGCAGGCCGTGGAAGACCGAGTACGCCACCACGATCCCGACGCCCAGGATGATCCCGAGCACGATGTGGACCACCAGGGGCCAGCGGCCGATGCCGCGCCCAGAGCGGCGTTTACCGGCCGGCGCGATGTTCTTGTCGGTGTCGCCCCCGAAGTCGTTGTTGTGGACCGAGGTGAAGGCCGAGAGACGATCGCTCGGACGCACGCCCTGATTCGCGGGGTGTGGCGCCTGCGCCACCGGGAGCTTGGAAGGAGGTTCCTCGACCAACATCGATCCGGACATGGGCTCGGGGGTGTTGATCAACGCCGCCGGGTCCTGCATGTCGCGCGGCAACTCGACGGTGGCGGCATGCGAATCGATCCCATGCACGGGTGTCTTCTGTCGCCTGATTTCGCCCGAGGTGGTGTTGAACACGCTGGGGGGCTTGTCCGCAGTGACCGCGCTTGCCCCTCGGATGGCGGGCGGTCCGACCGGGCGGGTCTTGGAGGCACGCGTGCGCGCCTGGCGTGCGCCTTCCACGGCGGCACCGGGAGGGACCAGCGCAGGCAAGTCGTCGGCGGGTGCCGGGGCTTTGCTGGGCGGCGGGGGCAAGGGCATGCGCGCCTGGGCCGGCGGCGGCTTGATCTCGAAGCCTTGCGCCGGGGTCGCGTGTCTGGGCACGCCGGCGGGATTGCGTGGCGGAGGCGTCACGTCGGAAGGCGCCGATCGGGAAGCGGGGGCCGGGGTGACCGGCTCCTGTTCGGCCTGACCGGGACGTGGGGCGACCGGCCTGCGCACGGGGGGGGCCGCGGCTGCCGGCGGCCGGCTCGCGGCCATGGGCGCGCCGGGCGAGGCTTGCGGGACCCGGGCGGCTGTCGCCGCTGGCGGCACGCGGGCGGGCGCCGCCGACGCGGCCTGCACGCGCGCCCCGACCGCGGGTTGGGCGTGGGGCGTGGGCACGCGGTCGCGCAGTCCGGGCATGGGGGGCCCGGGCGGCATGCGCGGTCCCGGAACGGGATCAGGCACAGCCGGGTGGTTTCCAGGGTGAGCCGGGAGCTTAGGTGGGTGAGGGCCTCATCCATGGTCAGGGTCGGGGTCAGGCCCTCCCTGGTGCTGTGGTTCATCAGGTAGTTGTTGGCCTCCAGGCCCACCACCTCCCCG
>CAZHUY010000197.1:0-3191 GCA_964535465.1 uncultured Myxococcales bacterium | reverse complement strand
CGGCTATAAGCTCGCTTATCCCGGCAAAGAGCGGCGCGCTCATCTGCTGCGCAACACCACCACGCTGGAGCTTTCGGGCAAGCTCAATCTCGATCCGGTCGTTGTCGATATGCGCGCGCAGGCATTTCACGCCACCGATCAATTGGCCAGCGCCTCGGATCAAGGCACGGTAATGGACGGCGTCTTGCGCTGGAGCGCCGCCACGGAGATCAGCGGGTCGGTCCCTTGGCGTGGGCGCTCGTTGGGGGGCGTCCGCGACGCCGGAGCCGAGGGCATGCTGACGCCCACCACGGCCGCCGTGCCGGTGTTGCGCTTCGAGGGCGCAGGCATGGGCGGGATTGCGGGCGGCGGAAGCGCCAGCTCGTAGGAGCCGTCCTTCCATGCCAAGACCTCGGGGAGTCGTTCTGGCGCATCGCTGCCGCCCACCAAGGTCCCCACCAGTTCGCCGCGCCGGTAGCTCAGGCGCGCCTGCTCTTCCCCGCGCCACACCTCCAGCGTGCAGGTGAGCACGTAGTCCTCGCAGTAGCGCATCAGCTCGACCAAGGGCCGATCGGCCAGGCTGCCGTCGGACGGCCCCGGCTTGTCCAGCGATCCGCTCTTGGGATCAGGCAGCCGGGTTTCGATGACGAAACGGGCCTTGTCCAACTTCTGCAGGGCCGCCACCGCATCCTGGCCGCGCAGATCGCCGGTCATGGCCTCGTTCATGCCCCCGGCCAATAAATGAACCTCGCCCGCAGGGGTCTTGCTGTCAGGGCCGAAGACCTCGATGCGTGAAGGCAGAGCGGCGCCCGAGAGCACACTGATGAGCTCGTTGAGCTGGCCGCCCGTCCACTCTCTTATGCGATCGTCGGTAGAACCCATGGTCGCAAGCCTGGCTAAACGATGTCCGCGTCGGGTTCGACGTCGGCGGCTTCAGGCACGTCGGTGGCTTCAGGCACCTCGGTGGAGCTGGGCGCGTCGGTGGCTTCGAGCGCGTCGATGACTTGGGGTGTGGCCTGGTCGTCGTTGGCCTGCGGCCGGTCGAGTGAGAGGGTCGCGTCGCGCGCCTCATCCTGATCAAGGGCATCCGGATCAAGGGCATCCTGGGAGTTTTCCGTGAAGACCGCCGCCTCTGGCCGATAGCTTGCCCCAGCGTCACTACCATAGTTCTGGTCGCGACGCTGAGACGACGAGCACGCCATCGAGCCCATGAAGAGAAGCACAGCTAAGCTAGTGAGCCCGATCGGGATGAACGGACGAGGAACCATGGGGCGACGGTAGCAAGCGTCTCGCCACACCGCAAGAGCCGGGCCTAACACGCTGGGTTGGCCGGGGTGCGGAACGTCTTGGTGGGGGCGACCTGCGCCCACCGGAGCCAGAGCGACCCCGGCGGGGCTGGCGCCAACACTCCCACGTGTGCTTCGCACGCGCTCCCTCCCGGGGCCTTCGTCTTTCATCGCACGATGCTGGCTTCGACGGTGTAGTCCAGGTTGGGGAAGTCCCTCGCCAAATAGGAATTGCCTTCGCTCTGCATACGACCCTGGCTGGGGCCCATGCCTTGCGGGGCACCCTCGCCGTAGCCACCGTAGAGTGCGTCGACGACCTCCATGCCGGCCACCACCTTGCCGAAGGGCGCGAAGCCCATGGAATCCAGGCGCGCGTTGTCGGCGTAGTTGATGAAAACCTGGGTGGTGCGGGAATCCGGTCCGGCCATGGCAAAGGTGACCATGCCGCGCTTGTTGGACTGCTTGACCGGCTCGTCCTTGATGCCGGCATTGCGCCACACCGAGTTCACCTCGCCCTGTCCGTGGATGCCCCACTGGACCATGAAGCCCTTGATGACGCGGAAGAAGCGCGTGTCGTTGAAGTAGCCGTTCTTCACCAAGTTGTAGAAGCGGTCGGCCCCCAGAGGCGCCCATTCGCGCGTCACCTCGATGACGAAGTCGCCCTTGGAGGTGGTGAACTTGGCGCGGTAGCTGGCCGGCGCCTGCTCCTTGAACGCGTCCATCTTGAGCAACGACGGCTTCTCTCCGCTCGGCTTGGGCGCGGCCGAGGGCGGCGCGGACGCGGGCTGGGTCACCTGCGCGGGCGGCTCGCCAGCGGGTTTCTTGCAGGCCTGGTTGCCCAGGACCATGACGAACAGAATGGGAAGGTATGCCTTTCTCATGCGCCGGAGCATACCCCAGAGGCGTCGTTTGTGAATGGTCGGCCGTCCCACCGTCCTACGCGGCTTCGGAGCAGGGACCGGATGACCTCTGAGGAAGGCAGGAAATCAGGAAGCGGACATGCAGACTGTGAACCGGAGGGGACTGCATCGGGAGCAAGCCGGTTGATCCAGGGTTCCTTGGATGTTCCCCCTCCGGAAGTTGACGGCCACCATCCCTGCTGCCCTAATTCCCTGGATGCCCTCTGATGCCGACCACGACTGGACCCGACGGGTCATGGAGAGGGCCAAGGAGTTGGACCATCAGCATCGAATGCTGCCGCGAGGGTTCTGGCGGCGACCGGCGGGGCTGGCCCTGTCGTTACGCTTCTTGCGCACGGCGGCCCGGCGGTTGCTGACCGCCCCGCAGCGCTTCGAGCCGCGCGTGGTGGCGCATCCCGAGATCGGGCAGATCGCGGTGACCTTCGTGGGGCACGCCAGCGTGATGCTGACCACGCCGCTGGCGCGCCTGATCACCGATCCTTATATGGGCGACCATTTCATGGGGTTGCGGCGCGCCCGGGCCGCTTGCTTGCACCCCGACGACGCGGCCGACCTGAAGGTGGTGCTCATCTCGCACGCCCACCGCGACCACCTGGACGTGCCCAGCCTGCGCCGGCTGGCCGGTCGCGTGGCCGTGGTGGTGCCGCCACGCTGCTCGTCCCTGGTCAAGCGCTTGGGATTCGGCCGCGTGGTCGAGCTGGCGCCCGGGCAGAGCTTCAACTACGCGGATGTGGAGATCACCGCCGTAGCGGCGCGCCATCAGGGGAGCCGCGGTCTATGGGATCGAGCCTGGCGCGGTGCCGTGGGCTATCTGGTGCGCTCGGCCGGGGCCAACGTGTACTTCGCGGGCAGCACCGGGTACTTCTCGGGCTTCGAGGAGATCGGCCGGCGCCTACAGCCGGATGTGGCGCTGCTGCCCATCGCGGGCTACGAGCCCTGGGATTTGCGCGAGGACAACCTGTCGCCGCTCGACACGGTCCAGGCCTTCACCGATCTTGGCGCCAAG
>CAZHUY010000196.1:0-11710 GCA_964535465.1 uncultured Myxococcales bacterium | reverse complement strand
CGTGAGCCGGTCCACCGAGGTCACCGCCTTTGCCGGCGCGAGCCTCTGCGTGGTCGCCAACCCCGGCAAGCTCTCGGCTCTGGGCAGCCACGTGACCGCCGAAAAGCAGATCGCCGACACCGGGTACAAAGGCACCATTCGGCTCGAAGCCGACGTGATCATCCCGCCCGGCGGAGACGGCCAGGTGGGTCCCGAATTGAGACTGCACAACCAGCGGCAAGTCTCGCCAGGCACCTTCGCCATCAGCACGCTGGCGGTCCGCTATGTGGCCAATCCCCACGACCCCGACTTCGGCCAATGGGGGGTGTGGAGTGACAGCCAGCCCGGCGTCGCGGGGTGGACGGTCCCGTCGGCGCTCGCCTACGAACTGAAACCCGGCGTCCTTTACCACATCAGGCTCATTGGCAATTTCGACAGCAACCGCTACTCGGACCTGATCATCACGACCCAGGATTCGTCCATCCCGGATCGGCAGAAGGCACTCGCCTTGTCTGACCACGCCATCCCGGTCGAGCCTGCGCAAGCCAGTCAGGAAGGCGTGTGGGTGGGCCTGGCGGCCGAGAGCCAAGACAACGGTTGCGGGGTCGGCGCCCCGACCGAATACCGTGTCTGCTACGACAACCTCATGGTTCGACGTTGACGGTGAAGCGATAGCCGATGCCGCGCACGGTTTCGAAGAAGCGCGGCTTATCGGGATCCTCTTCGAGCTTGTCGCGCAGCCGGAGCACGAAGTTGTCGATGGTGCGCACCGTCCCGTGGTGGGACGGCCCCCACACCGCCGCCATCAACTGCTCGCGGCTGAGCACCCGGTTGGGCTGCGAGAGGAAGCACACCAGCAGGTCGAACTCGCGTGCCGTCATCTCCACCGGCGTTCCTTCCACCTGCACCAGGCGCGCGGCCACGTCCACCGTGGCTCGGCCGAAGCGATGAATGCGGCTGGCCGGGGTGGCCAACCGCACCCGGCGCAAGGAGGCGCGGATGCGCGCCAGCAGCTCGGGCAGGCTGAAGGGCTTGCTCAGGTAATCGTCGGCCCCCAGGGTGAGCCCCAGGACCTTGTCCGCCTCTTGCCCGCGCGCCGACAGGATGAGGATGCGCGTGTCCGGATCTTCGGCGCGGATTCGGCGCAGCACCTCGTCACCTCCACACAAGGGCAAGGTCAGGTCCAAGACGATTAGATCCGGGCGGCACTCGCGCCACAGGCGCAGCGCCTCGAGGCCGTCCGCGGCGGACAGCACCTGGTAGCCCTCGATCTGCAGGTTCATCTGCAGGCCGCGCAAGATGGAGGGATCGTCCTCCACCACCAGCAGGGTCTCAGCCATGGGCAGCCTCGGTTACGGCGGGCAGCAGGATGGTGAAGCAGGCGCCTTGGCCTTCCTCGCTGTCCAGCTCGACCCGCCCGCGGTGGGCTCGCACGATGCTGTCGACGATGGCCAGGCCCAAACCGGAACCGGGCAGGTTGCGCTCGCGCGGCTCCTTGCCCCGATAGAACTTGTCGAAGATGTGTCGGCGATCGATGTCCGCCACGCCCGGCCCATTGTCGCTGATCGAAATGGCGACCATGTGTCGGCGGGTCTGGCCACGGACCACGATGTGCTTGTCGGGGCCGGTGTAGCGATGCGCATTCTGCAGCAGGTTCAGGATGGCCTCGGCCATGGCATCCAGATCCACGCGGACGCGAGGCAGCCCCTGCGCCACCTGTTTTTCGACGGAGGCCGGCGCCTCGAGGAGCTGGGGGGTGAAGGCGCTGAGCGCACAATCGATGATATCGCTGACGTCCTCTGGGGTGGCCTGGTAGATGCGTCGTCCGGCCTCCATGCGGCCCCAGTGCAACAGCCGATCGATCATGGTGGTCAGACGTTCAGTCTCCGATTGGACCGCCTCCAGGCACTGGCGGACTTTGTCCGCATCTTGTGCGCGCCCGAGCAGCAGGGTCTCCACGAACATGCGAATGCTGGTTAGCGGGGTGCGCAAGTCGTGCGACACCTTGGCGAGAAATTCGGTCTGCAACTTGGCGACGACAGCCCAACGCGCTAGATAGACCAGCACGGCCGTGGCTCCTATCCCCATGGTTGCAACCAAACTGACGATAAGAACACCAAACACGATGTCGTGTGGGGTGTTGTTGAAGACCAGGACCAATATCCCGATCGACAGCAGCACAGCTGAGGGACCGACCACGAAGGTGAGAATCAGAACAATGGCTTGTCGAAGCCGATTCGAAATGCGTCGGGTCGACATGTGACCATGCCGTGACAGAGCCATGACAAAGAGGAGTGTACAAGGTATCCGATGAAGATTCTGTGTTTGTATCCAGCCTTCCCCCGGACGTATTGGGGGCATGAAGACTCCTTGCGCTTGGCCGGTCGCAAGGCCTTGATGCCGCCGCTGGGCCTGCTGACCGTGGCTGCCCTCCTTCCCAAGGATTGGGATGTCCGGCTCATCGACCTCAACGTCCAGGCGCTCAAATCGAGCGAGCTCGACTGGGCCGACGTGGTCTTCCTTTCGGGCATGCTGGTCCAGCGGGATTCCTTGCTGGCCCTGGCGGATCAGGCGCGCGCGGCCGGCAAGATCGTGGTGGTGGGTGGTCCGGTGGCCACCACCAGCCCCGAGCTGTTGGCGCCGCATGCCGATTGCGTGGTCAGCGGCGAGGCCGACGATCTGATGGAGACCCTGTGCACGGCTTTGGCCGCCGGCCGCGAGGCCTTGCCCGCGCACCTCTCCGCTCCCCAACGCCCCGACGTGCGTAACTCGCCCGCCCCGCGCTACGACCTCCTGAACATCGGCGCCTACAACTCCATCGGGGTGCAGTGGAGTCGCGGCTGCCCCTTCAATTGCGAGTTCTGCGACATCATCGAGGTCTTCGGTCGCCACCCGCGCACCAAATCGCCCGAGCAGTTGTGTCGCGATCTCGATGCCATCTACGCCACCGGGTTCCGTGGTTCGGTCTTCCTGGCCGACGACAACCTGGTGGGCAACAAGATCGAGGCCATCCGCCTGTTCAAGAAGGTCCGCGAGTGGATGGTCGCCCACAAGTTTCCCTTCATGTTCTACGGCGAGGCCAGCATCAATCTCGCGAACTGCGAGGACCTGATGAAGGCCATGGTGGAAGCCGGCTTCGACTCGGTGTTCGTGGGCATCGAGACCCCCTCGGAGGAGGCCCTGCGCGAGACCCACAAGGCCCAGAACCTGGCCGTGGATCTGCACGGCGCCGTCGAGACGTTGGTGCGCAACGGCCTGGACGTGTCCGCCGGGTTCATCGTGGGCTTCGATTCCGACGACGCGGCGGCCATCGAGCGCCAGCGACGCTGGGTCTCCGAGTCCGTCATTCCTCAGGCCATGGTGGGCATCCTGACCGCACTGCCCGGCACGCAGTTGGAGCGTCGTTTGATCCGCGAGGGGCGCTTGGTCAACCGCGCCAGCGGCGAGACCTTCGGGCGCGCCAACTTCCGTACCAAGATGGACGAGGTCGAGCTGCTGGAGTCGTACCGTCGGCTCATCGCCGACATCTACCGGCCCGAGGCCTACTTCGCCCGCGTCAACCGGGTTCTGGAGCTACGGCCACAGCACACGGGCTTTTTCAGCCTGCCCTGGACCCACGCCGCCGCCTGTGTGGCGCGCTCTATGCTCGTTCAAGGGGTGCTGGGCAAGTACAAGCGTGCCTATTGGCGCTTTTTGGGACGTGTCCTGCGCAAGACCCCGCGGCGACTCCCGCGCGCCTTCTCGCTGGCCATCGCGGGTGAGCACATGATCCGCTACACCGCGGATGACGTGTTGCCTCGTCTGGCCCAGGCCATCGATCAGGTAAAAGCGGAATCGGGCAAGGCCCGGGCGGCCGCGTAGAAGCTCCAGCCTCTGGTCCGCGAGTGCGCAGCGCGGCGCTTGCGCAAGAACCGGGCTTGATTTCCCAACTGGCAACGGCAAAGGGTTGAACTTCAGACAACCCGCCCTCGCACGAGCGATGGACGGTGCAGTTGACAGGGGGACAGGATCGTTCTACGAGAGGGATGCCTCGCTTCCCCAACAGGAGAGTCCATGACACAAAAATCCGTTTTCGCGATTCTGTCTCTGTGGTTGGCGGTCACCGGCTGCGCGAGCATCGGCACGAGGGGGGGCTCCGGCTCCGATTCCAAGGTCGATCCGGCCAAGGCCGAAGCCAATCGCCGCAATCCCTTCTTGGACGTGAAGTTCTTCGTCAACCCCGAGTACGCCAAGAACGTCGAGGAGACCGCCAAGCGGCACCCGGCTGAGGCCGAGGCCATCCGCAAGGTCAAGCAGTACCCGACCGCGGTGTGGATCGACAACATCGAGCACATCGCCAACCTGCCGGGCTGGATGGAGGCGCAGAAGAAGCAGCAGGCGGAAAATGGCCAACCCACGCTGTCCGTGGTGGTGGTCTACGATCTGCCCAACCGCGATTGCGCGGCCAAGGCCTCGGCGGGCGAGCTGAAGATGAGCGAGAACGGTCTGCAGCGCTACAAGACCGAGTTCATCGATCCCATCGTGGCCATTCTCAAGAAGTACCCGGATCAGCCCGTCGCGATCCTGCTCGAGCCCGACTCGTTGCCCAACCTGGCAACCAACATGAACATGCCTGCCTGCCAGGAGGCCAAGAGCGGCTACATCGAGGGGATTGCCTACGCCATCAAGTCCCTGAGCCAGCTGCCCAACATCTACATCTACCTGGACATCGCGCACTCGGGTTGGCTGGGCTGGGATGGCAACCGCGAGAAGGCCGCCAAGATCTACAAGCAGACGCTCAAGCTGGCGGGCGGCGTGGAGCTGATCCGCGGCTTCGCCACCAACACCTCGAACTTCACCCACCTCAACAACCGTGACGGCGCCGTCCTGGAGCCCACCAATCCCTGCCCGAACGAGCTGACCTACGTGAAGAAGATGGCGGTGACCCTGGCGGATCACGGCATCAAGAACAAGGGCTTCCTGATCGACACGGCCCGCAACGGCAAGGGCGGCATCCGCAAGGTGTGGGGCCACTGGTGCAACATCAAGGGCGCCGGTTTGGGCGAGCGTCCGCAAGCCGCCCCCGCGCCCTTCGTCGACGCCTACTACTGGATGAAGCCGCCGGGAGAGTCGGACGGCGTGGCCGATCCCACCCAGCCCCGCTACGATCCCGAGTGCGGTTCCAGCGAGAGCGCCAAGGGTGCTCCGCAAGCCGGACAGTGGTTCGAGTCCTACTTCCTGGACCTGGTCCGCAACGCCAACCCGCCGCTATAGACACGCGGCAGGCTTGAACCGAACGAACGGGCGCCCGAGCGGCGCCCGTTTTTTTTTGGAGCCGCGGTTCGTGTGCTACACTTGCGGCTTGCACGACAATTCACCGGTTTCACAACGCGCGGTCCTGGTGGCCGTGCAACTACCCGAGCAGAGCGACGCGGATTTTGACGATTCCTTGGCCGAGCTCGGGCGCCTGGCCAAGACCCTTGGGCTTTCCGTGGTGGGGACCGTGGTGCAGAAGCGGGCGACCTTTCACGCCACCTCCTATGTCGGCTCGGGAAAGATCGAGGAACTGAAGGCCCTGTTGGCCGCGCAGGACGCCCACACCGTCGTGCTGGAGCACGAGGTGTCGCCTTCGCAGGCGCGCACGCTGGAGACGGCGCTCGACGTTCGGCTGATGGATCGGACCGGCGTCATCCTGGAGATCTTTCACCGCCACGCTCGCTCGCGCGCGGCCAAGGCCCAGGTCGAGATCGTGCGCCTGCAATACATGGCGCCGCGCCTGCGCGAGCTGGGTGCCGGCGGCGACCGCCAGCGCGGTGGCATCGGCGGCAAGGGCGCGGGCGAATCCGGCATGGAGCTGGATCGCCGAAAGATCCGCGACCGCGTGGCCGAGCTGACCGCCGAGCTGTCTCAGCTTTCCACCGAGGCGCAAACCCAACGCTCGCGGCGGCGCGAGCTGAACCGGGTCGCGCTGGTGGGCTACACCAACGCGGGCAAGTCGACCTTGATGCGCGCGCTCACCGGCAGTGAGGTGCTGGTGGCGGACAAGCTCTTCGCCACGCTGGACACCACGGTCAGGATGCTGGTGCCCGAGACGCGGCCCAAGGTCCTGATGTCCGACACCGTCGGCTTCATCGACAACCTGCCGCACGGCCTGGTCGCCAGCTTCAAGAGCACGCTCGACGAAGCCCTGGAGGCCTCGCTGCTCCTTCACGTCATCGACGCCTCGGATCGCGGTTGGCGCCGGCAACTGGGGGTGACCCGCGACGTGCTGACCGAGATCGGGGCGGGCACCATCCCGCGCTGGTTGCTCTTCAACAAGTTCGACCGCGTGGGCGATGCCCAGGCGCAAGCCGCGCTGGCCCAGGCCATCCTGGCCGAATGGCCCGACGCCGTGATCTTGTCGGCCAAGAGCCCCGACGATGTTCGTTTCCTGCGCGCCCAGTTGGAACAACACTTCCGCGGTCACGTGGTCGAGGACGACCTCCACATCGCCTACCACCGCCAGCACCTGCGCGCCGCCATCTTCGCCGAATGCGAGGTTCTGAGTGAACGCTACGACGAGTCCGGCGTCATCTTCCGCGTCCTGGCTCCGCCCGCGACCATCGAACGCCTGCGCACCAGCGCCGCGGAAACATAGGCGACGATCTTCCAAAAGAAAACGGGGTACCGAAGTACCCCGTTTGGCTTGTGCGAATCTGTTGCGGTCGGCTTACTTGAACCCGATGCCAATCAGGCAGAGATCCTTCACCTCAATCTCACTCTGGGTCGAGGAAACCTGGATGCCGACCTTGTCGATGTTGGGGATCATGTCGGGCTTCAGGCCATCGTCGGGATTCGCGGCGGCGCCGTCCCAGCACTTCTTGTTGAAGGTGGAGAGCTTGATCTCTTTGCCGCTCGTGGTGTCGGCGCAGTAGGTTGTGCCGGCGGCGTCGCCCTTCACGTGCACCTGGGCGCGGTTTCCTTTGGACGGGTCACCCGAGAAGGTGAGGGTGACGTGGGTGTAGTCCTTGCCCAGGGTCGTTCCCGGCGGCTCGCTGGTGTTCACCCCGATCTGGATGCCCCAGTTGTTGTCGTAGTCGCTCTGGTGGGGCTCAGCGGGAAGGGCCGGGATGATGCCGCTGATGCACAGTTTGTCCTCAGCGTTCCAGTTCGTGGTGGTGGTGCAGGGACCGTCGTCATCCTTGTTGTGGATTTCTCGCTTGTCGGTGTCGCAGGTGGGATCGGTCAGCTTGTCCTCGGAGCCCAACGCCACCCATCCCCATCCCGTCATGGGTCCGGTGGCCGCGCCTTCGAAGAAGCAGACCTGGGTGTCGCTCTCTGTGCAGGTTTCGCCGGATTCGCCACCAGCGCCACCGCTGCCCGAGCTGCCGCCTTCGTTGCCGCCCGACCCGCCATTCTCATCGGTGGGGGCGGTGCTGGCGCACGACATGCAAAGAGCCAAGGCCCCGCCTAGGGCCAGGGCCACCTTCAAACCTGCCGGAGCTTTGGAGTGTATTGCTGCGCTCATGTGGTTCCTCGATTGGTTCTGGTCATTCAACCACGGGATAGGCCCGGATGGGAAAGGTAATCATGGTGTCGAAAGACGGCGTAGCGCCACGAAAAAGCCCCGGCTGGTTCGTGACCAGCCGGGGCTCTTCCGGAATGATGAGCGCGCCGCGTGCGGAGTCGGCTGGCCCTCGGGACCCCGCAGGCCCCGCCTCCCACCCCTCGGGCTTCGCCCTCGCCCTAGCCAGCCGCGCAGCTTCGCGGGAGGGTATGAGAACCCTCCCAGCGTTCCCATTACGGCGTCGGGAAGTTGCCGCTCATGAGCAGCACGGTGAGGAAGCCGACGGTGGACGGGAAGTAGGTGTGGTTGAAGTCACCGTAGTCCAGGATGTCGAGCATGGCGCGGAAGGCGGTGTCGCGGAACTTTTCGCCATCGGAACCGCCCACTGCCATGCCAGCCACGCCCATCGGGCCGATGAACGATCCCTGGCAATCCACGCTCTTGCTGTGCGGCTCCCCGCTGTCCTTGACCCAGCCAGCCTTCATGAAGTTGATGGAGTTGCCGCTGTCGTACTTCGAGCCGAAGAACTTGGTCATCGTTTCGAGTATGGCCTTTCCTTGCGAACCGCCCGTGCACACGTCCAGACCCAGACGCCAGGGCACGCGGGCCGCGTCGTAACCCAGGACCTTGCCATCCAGGCCGCTGAACACCTGGGCGCCCACCTCGGCCGCAGTCTTGGGCGACCCGCTGGACATGTCACCCCAGTCGGTGGCGAAGCCCGCCGTGCTGGCGTTGACGTTCTTGCTGACGAGGTCGTAGGTCTTGGTGATCACCGAGTCATAACCGCCGATCTTGCGGTAGACGGCGGGCGCGAAGTACGAGGGGTTGAAGACGCTCGTGTACTGGCTGCCACCCGAGACGACATCGCCAGCGAAGTCAGCCTTCATGGCCTTCCCCATGGCGTCGGCGTCGGACTTGTAGCCTCCCCACTGAGCGTCCGCCATGTAGAGTCCCCAGACGATGTCCTCGTCGCCGTCGGTGGCGGAGCCCTGACTCCCTGGCTTCCAGGTCATGAGTCCGCCGCTGAGCTGGCCCTTGACGTAACCCCACATCTTGTCGAAGGCGGCCTTGTCGCCCATGGCCGCCGTGATCATCATGCCGTAGCCCATGGACTCGCTGGTGGTGACGCCGTTCTCCTGCTCGGGACAGATGACCTTGCCGTCGCGCACGAAGTTCTTGGTCCAACGGGCGTAGATCTGCGAGATCGCCGTGTTGAACTTGTCCGCGTTCTTGGCGATGCCGCACGAGCCACCCGAGGGCGCCTTGTTCTGCGGGAAGGGGAGCTTGGGGTCACCGTTGCCCTTGAAGGTGTCCTTCACCGGGCACTCGCCCGAGAAGAACGAGATGTCGTCGATCCACAGGTCGAAGGCCGTGGTCTTGTTGATGTCTTCGTACTTGCCCTCGGCGGGATAGTTGCTGACGGTCCAGTCCTTGGCCTGGTTGAACTGGAACTGAACCTTCAGCATGTTGGAGGCCACCGATTCGCGCTGCTCGTTGGTGAGCGTGGTGGGCAGCGACAGCGGATAGAGATCGCGGTCGAAGCAGAGGGTGATGTCCTTGTACTCCGTGGTCAGAGCGTAGTCGTCCTGCAGGAAGCGGCCCAGGTGCTGGTAGCAGTCCACCGCGGACTTCGTGGTCGTCGCGGTGGTCTTGCCCGCGCAAGAGCCGCCGGAGTCCTTGCCCTCGGTCCAGGGGGTGGAGATGTTCACGCGAACTGGCGATTTCGTGGGATGGTCCTTCCCGACCTTCGCGCGGAACTTGATGCCCGTGTACTTCTTGGCGTTGGGATACTTCTCCGGGGCTTTGTCGGTCCCGGCGAAGTTGGTGATGCCGATGCCGACGTACGAGGCCCAGCCCTTGCCCGCGGTGTGCAAGGCGTACTTGCTGCACTCCTTGCTGTCGCCGCTGGCCTCGACCTTCATGGTCTGTGTCGCACCGCCGCCGGCGTCGTTGAACATCTCCCATTTGCCCTTGATGTCGACGGCGGGGAAGATGACGGGGTCGTCGTCGCTGGGGCCTTCCTCGAAGTTCGAGATGGTGTCGTCGGTTCCGCAGCCGTTGGGGCTGGTGCCGGTCGACCCGCCGGTGCTGCCGCCGGCGGAGGAGCCGCCGGTGCTGCCGCCGGGGGAGGAGCCGCCGGTGCTGCCGCCGGTGCTGCCGGCCTTGGAGGAGCTGGAAGAGCCGCCGCTGGAGCCGGCGCTGGAGCCGGCCTTGGAGGAGCTGGAAGAGCCGGCGCTGGAGCCGGCCTTGGAGGAGCTGGAGGAACCGCCGCTGGAGGAGCCGCCGCTGGAGCTGCTGCCGCTCGAGCCAGCCTTGCTGGAGGAGTCGCTACTTCCAGAGCTGCCAGCGGACGAGCCGCCGCCGCTTCCGGCCGAGGAACACGCCAAAGGCGATAAGAGGAGCCCCATCGCGAGGGGCAGAAGCAGAGTACTTGTTGAGCGGTGCATGCGAGTTTCTCCTTCCAGAGATTGGGTCCAAAACGGTTCAGGACGCGACGCGCGGCCGGATCGGGATTCACAAATGAGCCTCTCAGCTATCACAAACCCCCCTCCGCATCCACAGCGTGCTAACGGTTGAGCAGGCGGGAAAGGGAAAGGGGAAGGCAGGAATTCACGGGTGAAATGATGAAGATCACAACGCGGTTGGCCCCCCATGGCGCGCAAGCGGTTGGAGCGGCACGGGCGGGATGGGATACAGTCGCGCAGCCCGGCGACCGGCGATGACACGATGCGTACTCGACCCCATTTGGATGTCCCCACCGTGAGCATGGCGCTCGTCTTTCTGCTGGCCCTCGGGATGCGGGTGGGCTGGGTGCTGGCGGTGCCGACCAAGCCGGTGGGCGACTTCGCCATGTATGTCGAGTCGGCGGCCCACCTGGTCAAGCTGGGATCGTTCGACCACGAGTACATCTTCATGCCCGGCTATGTCTTTCTGCTGGCCGGCGTGCAGGCTCTGGGAGGTGGCTGGTTGGCGTGCAAGCTGCTGGGGGCGCTGGCCGGGGCCCTGGCCGCAGTCTCGGTTTACGGGATCTCCTGGCACCTTTGGGGTTGCCGAAGGACCGCGCTGTTGGCGGGATTGCTGTGCGCGTTGTGGCCCGCGGGGATCGCCCAGTCCAGCGTCACCGGGACCGATATGCCGGCCGCGGCCTTGATGGGCCTGGGGTGCTTTTTCCTGGTGCGGCACGCGGCTCGCCGACCTTGGCGGGCGGCGGTGATGTTCGGGATCTTCATGGGGTTGGCCACGTCGATTCGTGCCATCGCGTTCCCGTTGTGCGCCTTGGCTGTGTTGCCCCTGCGCGCGGCGGGGCAGGGGTGGCGCAGGAGCCTGAAGGGCGCCGTGCTGGCGTGCGCGGTGGCCGCCTTGCTGCTGGTGCCCTGGGCCGTGCGCAACCGGCTGCGCTACGGCGAGACTTTCATCGGCGACAGCCACGGCGGGGTCACAGCCCTGGTGGGCGCCAACCCCAACAGCGACGGCAACTACTCACGTTCGCTCAACCGCATGTTCGCCGAGGTCACCGGGATGCGGGTGCTGGGCGAGCCCCATCGCCAGGTGGACCGCGCCTCGCTGGCCATGGCCCTGCCCTGGATGGGCTTCGATCCGGCCTTCACCGTTGGACAGCTCATCTTCAAGGCCGAACGCCTGTTGGTGCGGGAGCGAGGGCTCTTCTACTGGCCGCTGTTTCGTGCCGGGGTGCTGCCGCCCGCGGCCGCGTTCACCGCGGGTTGTTGGCGGACGTTTCTGGAGAACCTGGCGGACGGCTTCTGGATGATCACGCTGGGCGCGGCCTTGGCGGGGCTGGCGCAGGCCATCCTGCGGCGGCGTTGGCTGGCGCTCAGTCTGGTGCCTTTCGTCGTGGTGCTATCCGGCCTGTACATCGCCATCTTCTCCGAGCCGCGCTACCGACTGCCCATGGCGCTGGTGGTGTTCGCCTTCGCCGCCTCGGGTTGGGCGTGGGCAGGGCAGACCGCCTGGCGGGCGCTGCGCGAGCGGACCCTGCCGCGGGATGCTCGCCGGGAGATCGGCCTGGCCGCCGGGTTGTGCCTGCTCGTCTTCCTCGGCGGGCCGGCCCTGGCCCACGCGGGCGCGCTGCTGCGTGACGGGAATCGCTGGTCGGTGCAGGTCTGCCGGGTGAACCAGGTGGCTCGCCTGTGCTCGTGGCGCAACGTGGGGAAGAACCAGCCAGACGGCAGACCCGTGGTGCGTGGG
>CAZHUY010000195.1:0-11808 GCA_964535465.1 uncultured Myxococcales bacterium | reverse complement strand
TGCGGAAGGAGTGGTCCGATTGCCGAGATGTTCGGCCTGCGGAACATGACCCGCGCTCGCAAGGACGGCAGCACGGTCGTTGAAGCAAGACCTCAATCCTATTGTCGTGACTGTCGTTCGGCTGGTCCGGTCCACGAGGAGGAGGAGTCGCCTTCTTCCTCTGCTAGCACAACGGTTGATGCGGAGTGGCGGGCGTCGTTTCGTGACGACGAGCCACTCGACAACGACTGGGTGACTTGGGGACTTGAGAGGTGGAACTGGCGGCTTCTCAACCATTTCTTCCGCGTCGTCGATGAGCGTTCTGCTTCCGTCGTGGTGCTACTCGTCACCGCGGACGAACTCGCCCATGCGGTGCGCGCGCCAAGCGCGCAAGCGGAGGATGTTCGCTCCGCATTTCTCAATGCAGTTCGGACTGGCATTCGCCGCCCAGGAAGCTTGCTCGAACATGCGTCCGACTACCAAGGCTACCCAGAGGCCCCGCCGCGCTCGGATGCACTACCCAGGTTTGTCGCACATCTTCTCTTCACTTGCATCGCCGCGTCAGAGTCGTCGGAAGAACTCGCGAACGAGGGCCAGTTCCTGACGAGGCTTCGTGACCTCTCCGACAACCAACTGCCGGACCACTCCTTGCAGATTCTGCCGCGTCTTTGGCAACACCTCGCGACGTGGCTGCAGCGGAATTCCGGCCGGTATCGGCCGCTCGTGTTGCCCAACCCCGGTGGACTCGCTCGCATCGGCCACACCGTCAAGCTCGCCTTCCCAGACAGACGCGACCAGAAGAAACTATCGGAGATTCTCGATGGTGCTGGGCTAGCGGGGCATGAGCCGCCCGTGGGACGGGTCCTTGCGCTCATCAGCTCCGCACGACGTAGCTTAGGGTCGTCGTTCACGATCGCGTTCGATGAGTTCCGTCGCCTCTACGAGAGCGAGAACAAGCAGTCCGTTCAATGCCTCGTAAAGCATCGATTCTGGGCGGCCGTGCGTGACGCGGCCCTTCGAGGACGTGGTCAAGCGAGCGTCGCTGAGCTTGCGATTCGCGTCTCGCTCCTTGCGGAAGAAGTGGAGGACAGCATCGCTCTCTTCGTCGCTGCCGATGGGCGTACCGAGGAGGCTGCGAGCTTCGCGTTCGCCGAGTTGCCCATCGCTTACGGGTCTTGGCGGTACGCATTGGTTCCAACCGATGATTCAACGCTGGATGCAGAGCGACTCGAGCGCATCGTCGGCAGCGTTCTTGAAGGGAGGCTCCGTCTTTCGAGGATCTCGAGCCTCGTGGAACAAGGCTTTCTCCCGTTCGTCGCGGGTTCGCACGGACTGCTAGAGCTGGCCACAGGACACGAACAGCTTGGAGATGTGTCCGTCGCGCTCGTGCGTGAGGCACTGGTCCCTGATCTGCTTCGGCTCATCGGAGAGCCCGCGACACGTCCGTCCAACTACGAGGGATGGGTCCAGATCGCGCAGCCACGCCTGCGCTCGCTGAGTGCCGAGGAGGTCGAACGAACCACCATCGCGAGGACGTGGATCCTGCAGCAGTCCTTGAACCCGATGATGTGCCGCTTCGTCGGAGGCGTGCGCGCCGACGATGGCTGGTTGGGCGTGGCCGAAGTGCTGCCAACCGTCGTCGCTCCCGGAGCGTCCAGTGTGGTTCTCGATGGGCCAAGCGGGCGCATCGATCTCACCAAGGTGGGCAAGGACGCCTGGTCCCTTCCGAGCAAGGACCTCGTCGGCGACTACACGGTTTCCGTCCTCGCGGACGGTGCCTCTGAGCGTCGTGCGCTTCGGTTCCACTCCACTCTGGCGACCGAGACGTTCAAGCTCGCGAGCGACCCCGCAGGATGGATAACCGAGGGGCTGGGGGGGACGGGCACGCTCGAAGACCAGGGCTTTGTCGACGTGCCGTCCGCCCACGACTACGCCGTGTATTGTGAGCGCGCTGTTCTGCTTGGCGCGGATGTCGGGGCGTTCGTGTCGACCCCTGAAGATGCAACATGGAGACTCACCCACTTCGCGGGCAAGCTGCTCGGCATTCGTGCTCATCGGACAGTCGAAGATGCGGTGCCACGCCACCAGATCGACAACGCCCATGCGCGTCGCCGCTGGCGCACGATGCTGTTCAACAGCATCCCGGATGCGTCGGACCCTCTCTTTGATGAGTCCAGACGCCAGGCACGAGGCGCAGCCAACAGCCGCAACCTCGCTCGGCTCGAGGTCGAACAGGTCGTTCCCGAGATCGCGCCGCTTCGACTCGCCGCCCCGACGGCTGATGTTGAGCGGCTCGTCCGAGTCATCGCAGGTCGGGCGGCGGCACGTGCTGGGCTTGATTGGAGTCAGTGGGCAGAGCTGGCCCAACGAATCATCGGTATCGAGAAGCGCGCTATCGAGCATGTGACGCGCGCGTGGATGGAGGCCGGTCTCATCGACGTCGCCTCCTACGCACGGTGGTGGCACAAGCGCATCTTCGCGCGCGGTCCCCAGCTCGTAGCATTCAAGGTCGGCCAGTGTTTCGGCGCAGCATTGATGGGGCTTGTGTTGCCCACGACGCTTACCGAACTGCAAGCAGCGGCCTCACGTCTTGGCCTGCTAGTGGAAGAGCGTTCCTCCGTGTCTTCGTTGGTCCCGCGCAGCCTCGCTTTTCGTGCTCCTACCAGGGAGTCCCTTGAGGGCTTCGCGACGAGCAAAGGTCTGCCACTGCGCTGGCTCGACCTGGCAGTACTCAAGACGACCCAACCCCGGCACGATGGGTTGTCGCCGCCTCCGACCCACTACGAGCGAAAGACATCGTGGCACCACTGGTCTCTGGCCGCAGAAGAATTTCCCCGCGTGTTGGTCGAGCATCACATGCGACGCGATCGGCCCGATTTCTGGACCACGTCGCTCGAGGGCCGTGGCATCTGGTCTTACGACTTCAACATCGCACGCGGCTGGGCGGCTGCTCAGCTCGGCGAGCCTTTGGTTGCAGCGCTGGGGGAATCCTTCCTCGATGCCAACCATGGGTTCCTTCCGTTGCCACTCGCGCGCGTGGTCTCCGTGCTCGGCGGCGGCTTGTCAGGCCCGATCGAAGGCGGCAAGTACCGGTACGTCACGGGGACCTCCCAGCTTCGCGAACTCGTTGTCGACCTCGTTTCACGCGTCTTCGACCCTTCACGCTTGGCTGCGCGAGTTGCCGAGCAGGCAACAGGATGAGCCATGTTTGATCCCATCGGCGGCTTTCTGCGAGTTCGCGAACTCTACATCACCTACCTTGAGACGGCTTTTCGCATCGCTGACGAGGGCGTAAGCCGTGAGCGTCGTGCGCTGCTTGAGACTCCAGGCGCGCTCTGCACGGCACCGCTTCTCGAACCGCTGCCCCGGTACAGGGTCGTTGACTGGCAATTGTGCGATCTCGCGACGAACAGCAACTGGCTCACGCAGTTCACACCCGAGGCTCGTCGAGCCTTCATTCGGTTGGTGTCATCGGGCCTCTTCGACAGCGAGGAGGTGCGGCTCTATCGCCACCAAGCGGCCATGCTGGAGCGCGGAACGAGGCCGGGACAGCCGGGCATCGTCACGTCGGGCACGGGCTCGGGCAAGACCGAGTCGTTCCTGCTACCGGTTCTTGCCCAGATCGTTTGCGAGGCGATGACGTGGGCGCGCCCGTCCGATGGCTATCTCCAGCAGGCTTGGTGGCACGACGGTGATAGGAAGCCCTTCGAGTCCTTCAGCAAAATCCCCGCTTCGCGGAGACCGCTCAAGAAGAACCCCGAGGCCGACCCCTTCGTCCTTCACCGGAACGGCGAGCGACGTCCTTCCGCCATGCGCTGTTTGGTTCTCTATCCGATGAACGCGCTGGTCGAGGATCAACTCTCACGCCTCAGAAAGGCACTCGACTCGGAGCAGGCCCATGCCGTCCTTGACGAAGAGATTGCAGGTAACCGGATCTTCTTCGGACGCTATACGAGCGACACCCCTGTCACTGGCTTCAACGTTCACCCTCGCAGTGCTCCGAGCGCCGACTACAAGCGGCGCGCGCGCAAGCTCGAACAGCTCTTCGAGGGGATGGTTCAGTTCGAGCGGACCCAACGAATGGTTCGCGACCGTTGCGCCGATGAATCGTCAGGTTTGGACGTCGACGACCAGTTCCTCTTTCCATCGGTCGATGGCGCGGAGCTTCTCTCGCGCTGGGACATGCAGCAGACGCCTCCCGACATCCTCATCACCAACGTCAGCATGCTCGGGGCAATGCTCAATCGCGAAGTTGATGATCCCGTTTTCGAGACGACGAGACAGTGGCTCACGTCGAATGACGACGCCTACTTCTACCTCGTTCTCGATGAACTCCACTTGCAGCGTGGGGCGGCGGGAACCGAGGTCGCATACCTTCTGAGGCTCTTACTTCATCGCCTCGGTCTGAGCGATCCCGCTCATCGACACAAGGTACGGATCCTGGCGTCGAGCGCTTCGCTCCCCGTCGACGGCGAAGAAGGAGCGCGGAGCCGCGCGTACCTCTGGGACATGTTCGGTAGCTTTGGAACGTGGACGTCCACTGGGCAACGCGCGTCTGGGCCCGATGCTTGGGGCACGGCCATCGTGCCGGGTGAGCCCGAGCCCGAAACGCCACGCGGACAAGACGCACTCGCCGTTGCACCGTTCGAAGAGTTCCTTCGACAGCATGAGGGGACTGAAACGGAGCCGGCCTGTTCCTCCAACGCGCAGGAACCGCCTCTTCTTGAAGGCGCCTGGCGCGCTGTGGCTGGCGCACTCGGCCTTGATGCGACAGCCGCAATGGCCGTCGTTGTTCGCTCGGCTATCGAAGAGGCGGGACGCCGGTTGGCGGCGGCGTGCTGGTCGCCGGCAGACGGTAGGCCCCGCGCAGTCGCCGTTGATGAACTCGGTCGGGTGCTCTTTGGGGGCGCCGGCGCGAGCACCGAGGCCATCCGTGGCCTGCTTCTGGTACGTGGCCTTGGCGACGCCTTTCCGAGGTGGTTCGCGGCGGAGGCAAAGGGTGCGCCACTTGCTGCAACTTCATTCCGTCTGCACACGTTCTTCCGCAGCATCGAAGGCGTCTACGCGCCACTCGATCGAGGCGTGAGTTCTGACGGCGCGTTTCGCAACGACCAGCGGAAAATCGGTCGTCTCTCGCTCGAACGAGCAACGAGCACTGGCCTCTCGCAGGAGGCCACCGAGCGTAGACAGCCTCCGCTGCGCCTTCTCGAAGTCCTCTACTGCGAGTGCTGTGGCGAGACCTTCGTCGGCGGCATGCGACGGCGACGCGGGACCAACGAGTTCGAGCTTCTGCCAACTGAGGCTGATCTCGACGGGCTTCCTGATGCTGCTGCGAGCCAGCGTTTTGAGGATCTGTCGTTCGACCAGTACTGCGTGTTCTGGCCAACGGATCGAACCGAGCCGCCGCCTGTCGCCGACAGCGGAAAGACCCCTGAATCTTGGGCTGCTGCCTCGTTGGACCCCGCCACAGGAGTCGTGCGTCCGGTGTCACCAACTCGAGCGGTACCAGACGACCACGCGCGTGGATGGCTCTACGTTCGTGCAAACCGGCAGGATAAGCACAAGCGGAGTAACCAGCACCGCGGCACCAACGTGCCCTACGAGTGCCCTGCGTGTGAGACCGACTACTCGCCTCGTCACATCGAGAAGTCGCGCCTGTCCCCGATTCGTCACTTCAGGACGGGCTTTGCGAAGACGACGCAACTCCTCGCGAGCGATCTCTTCCATCTCCTCAAGGTGCACTCGACGTCGCCGAAGCTCGTGTCCTTCTCCGACAGCCGACAAGATGCCGCCAAAGCCGCTCTGGACGTGGAAAGCGGTCATCATCAGGACGTTCGGCGTGATGTTCTGATCAACGCGCTCCGCGCGGCACAGGCTGCGTTACCCTCGCCGGCGGATGGCAATGCACGACTGGCCGAGCTTACCGCGCAGGTGGCCGAGGCTGCTAGCCGTGCAGATCTGGATCAGGTGCAGAGGCTGTCAGCCGAGATCGCGCAGGTGCGGCAGCAAGGCGCGGCAGCGGCGGAAGGTACCGTTCGCATCGGCGACATTCTCGAGGACTCGAGGCAGCCGAGGTTCTTGGGGGCTGCAGATGCCAGGGAGCCGCTCAAGCCTTTGATTCGTGCCTTCGTCGAGCTGGGCATCCACCCCGTTCATCCGGCGGGAACCCGCAGATTCGGTGCGGAGATAGATGGCCAGACGCGCTGGTTCGACTGGAATGAGTTGTTCGAGCGCCGCAACGGAGTGTTCGACTGGCGTGATGACGTTCAGGACCAGCAGTGGCTGAACGTCGCCCGCACCCAACTCGTCGAGCAGATGCAGAAGCTCGTCACCGAGATTGTCCTCAGCCGCACCTACTTCTCCATAGAAGAAGCTGGTCTCGGCTACCTATGCCTGCCGAGAGCCGTCGTCGGTACCGATGCTCGTGCGTTCGAGAACGCGGCCGCGTTCGTGCGTGTCTTCGGCGACGCCTATCGCCTCCTCGACAGCCCCTATGATCGAACGCCCGACCCGTGGAAAGACGAGAACGCGATCAACGCGGCCAACCGAGTTCTTCGTTTCGCGAAGGCTCTTTGGGGTGACGCCGACGCCAAGAGGAATCTCGCTGGAGTTCTCACACAGCTTTCGAACGCTGGGCACCGAGACGGGCTGCTCTCGACAGCATCGCTTCGGGTTCGTCTTGCCTCGCCGGACGACGACTTTTGGCGCTGCGGGAAATGCGCGCGAGTGCATCTGCACAAGGGTGCGGAGATTTGCACGCGGTGCCGTGCGCGCCTCCCTACGACCGCGAGCGGAAGGGTCAGCGAGATCGTCGCTGCGAACTTCCTCTCCAAGCGGTTGAGCCGTGCCGCAGCTACAGCCTTCCGCCTTCATTGCGAAGAACTCACGGGACAGACCGAGAACGGTGCCGACCGACAGCGCAAGTTCAGGGGGATTCTGTTCCCCGGCTTCCGCCCGCTCCGCGATGCAGACCGCAAAAAAGTCTACGACGAGAACGGCGATGAAGTTCTCGTCCCTAACGACCCCTTCTTCCTGCCGGAGCGCGAAGAGATCGACCTCCTCGCCGTAACCACGACGATGGAGGTGGGCATCGACATCGGGCCGTTGCAGGCAGTTCTGCAGGCCAACATGCCGCCGCAGAGGTTCAACTATCAGCAGCGCGTCGGTCGTGCTGGACGGCGGCGGCAGGCGTATTCGTTCGTGCTCACGGTCTGTCGTACCAAGAGTCATGACCTCTACTACTTCCGCGAGCCACAGAAGATCACGGGCGACGTTCCTCCTCCTCCGTTTCTCACCAAGCGGATGCCGAACATCGCCAGTCGCTTTCTTCGTAAGTGGTGGCTGAACAATGCGTTCGCCACCATGCGCGGGGCTGTGTCACCGTGGCCAGCGGACACGATGCGGCCGCCGGACATTCACGGCGAGTTCATGCCAACCGACACCTACTTCGACGACGGTTGGCGGGGTCAGTTGGAGAATGCGCTCAACGCATCTTCACAGGAAGCTCGCGCGTTCGTCGAACTCCTCTGCGAAGATTCATTGCTGCCGGTGGCTGACGTGTGGCCGCCTTCTGCGTCGAGATGTCTCCTTGACGAGATCGGCCAGCTTGCGGTGCGGCGCGAGTCGCGGCGGTACGGGCTAGCGCACTCCCTTGCCGAACAAGGAAACCTGCCGATGTACGGCATGCCAACGCGTGTCCGCGATCTCTACGCTGATACGCGAAAGTCGGCCTCCACTCGTCAGATGGATTGGCTGAAAATTGACCGCGACCTTGACCTTGCAGTCTACGAGTTCGCGCCAGGGTCAGTGATCGTCAAGGACAAGAGGGAGCACGTCTGCGTCGGCTTCACTGGGCCGCTACCGGGCTTCTTGTTCAAGCAACCTCCGGGCATTCACGTAAGCCCGATGTCTGCGCCGTTCGGCGAGCCGTTCTGGATGCTTGAATGCGTCAACTGCGGTTCGTGGTTCCGCTACGACGTGCAGCCGGACGAAAGCATCAGCGATTGCATTTCGTGTGGTCGGCCGCTTGAGCCACGCCGCTCGGCCGAGTGCCGGGAGCCGTTGGGTTTTCGAACGAACTTCCGACCGTCGTCGGATACAGACAGCGACGGCCCCAGTGGCCGACACCGATCCATACAGTCCGAGGCTGGTGGATTCTCGTTCAAGCAGGCGAGCGGAAGCAACCTCGGGATCTTCGTCGGACCACAGATCAAGACCTACCGCCTCAACCGTGGAGGTATCGACCCGGCCAACCAAGGGGCCTGGCTCGGCTACTCTGCGGTGCTCGGAGAGCAGAAGCTGCGGCGTGGAAATCGAGAAACGTTCCTCGACAGCCAGATGATCGCCGAGAACCTGCCCGATCCCAACGACGCGCCGAGAGACTTCACGCCGTATGTGGGAGACGACGCTCAGAGCGTCAGTCGTGTGTGGTTGGCGGCGCCGAAGACCACGGATGCCTTCTATCTCGCGCCGACGGTGATCCCGAGTGGCTTGAGCATCGAACGGGTTGTTGGGCCTCGCGCGCTCGAAGGTCTCACAGGAGCCCAAGTCCTTGATGCGCTTGGACGAACGTCGGTGCGCGCTGCTGCACTTTCGGCCACCTTCATCCTCGTAAACCGGGCCGCGCTGCAACTCGACGTGGATCCCGAAGAGTTCGACGTCATTGAGCCCAGGCTCTTCCGCCCGGCGGGAGGTGCTGCGGTCCCGGTCCTTCAGTTCGCGGACCATCTCGTGAACGGTGCTGGGTTCTGTGTCGCCCTTGGGGCGCCGGACCCGGCGACGGGCCGCCCGCTCATCGCGTCGCTCTTGTCGTCGGTATTGAACGACGCCGACCAGTACCCGTTGAACGAGTTTTTGCGAGGCGACCACGAGACCACCTGCGAGCAGGGTTGCTACCGATGTCTCCTCCGCTACCGCAATCAGCCTTATCACGGCCTGTTGGATTGGCGGCTGGGGCTGGCTTTCCTCGATGCGTTCGCAAATGCGAGCAGCAGGTGCGGTCTGGACGGCAACTTCGGAACGCCCGCTCTGCGAGAGTGGGGTGCGCTTGTCGAGCGCGATATGTGGCGACTCGAACGTCAGTTCACGCGCATGCAGACGAGGCAAGTCGGCGCACTTTGGGCGGCACGCTTCGATGGCTCCCCGAAGTGGGCACTTATCGCGCACCCGCTGTGGGACGCATCAGATCCAACAGGAGTCCTGCTCGACGCCGTGACTGCGCTGGACAATGACCCCTTCGTCATCGTGGACTCTTTCAACCTTGCGCGTCGGCCAGTGACGATCCGCAAAGCGATCCTCGACGGGGCATGAAGCGTGGTCCCGCTCCCTCCGCTGATGACCGCGGTGACGGTGCCGGACTGCTTTTCGCCGTCGGCGTTGGGGGCATCTGCAGGCTGTCGTCTAAGACTGGTGGCCGCGTCGACGCGGCCTGCGGTGGCAGACGAGCGACTTGCATCGGGGCCTGAAGCTGCGGTCGGCACGTTGTTGCATCGGGTGCTTGAGCGTGCGGGGCAAGGCGATGGTCTCTCTCCAGACGACGTCTTCCAGCGGGAGTATGAGCGCTCCGTCGAGGAACTGCGCCGAGATCCTAGGCGGGCACACTTCGCGGAGTTGGCCACCACCCGGTCCCTCGCGGAGTGGAATCGTGCGAAGCAGTGGGTGTTGGCGAGAGTTGCGCAGCAGTGGTCTCCATCGCGTCCCGCAAACGCACCCACCGGGCGGAGGCACGCCCGTCTGACTGGTCCCGAGGTTGGTTTCCAGAGCACGACCCTGCGCTTTCGCGGAAAGGCGGACCGCGTTCGGAGGCTTGGGCCCGACCGGTTCGAAGTTCGTGACTTCAAGACGGGTGTCACGCTTGACGAGCGCGGCGATGTCAAAGCGGAGATTGCATTACAGCTCTGGGCGTACGGCTTCATGCTGCTAGAGCGTCACCCCGGTAGCGAGGTGCGCCTCGTCGTCGACGATGGCTACGAACGAGAGGTTCCTTTCGACCCTGGCGTCCGCCCACGCGCAAGGCGTGCCCTCGAAGCTCTTCTTGAAGACATGCCACTGGCCGGTTGCTCGCTGGCTAGGGATCTTGCGGTTCCGGGCAAGGGGTGCTTGGGATGCCAGGTTCGGCACATTTGCCCTGCCTACCGAGCTACCGCTCCCGAGTGGTGGCGGCAGTATCCCGAGGATCTCGAACGTCTCTCAAGCGACACATGGGGAACGGTTCTTGATGTCATTGGCAGCGCTAAAGTAGATGTCGTTTTGCGTGACGACGCCGGACGTCGCGTTCGTGTCGATGGCGTCGACGCCCGACATGGGGTCTCACACACATGGATTGGCCGCCGTATCTGGTTCTTCGGGCTAGAGGCCACCGGCGCTACGCGAGGCTTCGATGGTGGTCGATTGCATCCTCGTTCGTTCCATGAGCTTCCACGAGACAGGATGGAGCGGCGCGCTTGGGCACTGCATGTCTTTGGCGAGGAAGAGACGGAGGGTGCGGCGTAACTCGCAAGAAGAAGCCGACACCGACTTCGTCTGCGCCTTGGACGCCTTCGTGGGTGTCGGTCGCCAGGCCCATGGGGCCAGGGATCGGCATTTTCGCCAGGGTCATGGGGCCACCCAATCGCCAGGGTCATGGGGCCAGGGTCGCGGGTGATCGGACCCTGAATCGCCAGGGTCATGGCGCCAGTCGATCGCCAGGGTCATGGGGCCACCCCATGAGCCGCGGCGAAAGCTGGCCTGGGCATCGAGGATCGAAGGCAAAACCGACCTCCAGACGGCCGCGCGACGGCCGCCGGGAGGTCACATGAGCTTTCGGGAGATCACGATGCAAGACGTACGAGAGTTGTTGCGCCGCCACGAGGCGGGGCAGAGTGCGCGCAGAATCGCGCGCGAGTTGGGCGTGGACCGCAAGACGGTCGGGCGGTACCTGGAGCAGGCGAGAAAGCTGGAGATCCCAGCGGTGCCGGTGACCGATGATGTCGCCCTGACCCTCGGGAATTGCCCAAAACCGGTTGCGCCGCCGTGACGCCCTCTCGCAGCGCCCAGGTGTCGGGTGATGACAGGCGCAACCCCCTCTCGGAAGTCCCGCAATACCGGTCGCGCCGCCGCCCCACGGGCCCCGCGCTCTTCCCGCCCCCGTGGCGCCACCGCGACCGCGACTTCGCGAACCCTCCGGAATCGATGACTCCAACGGACCGAGTTGAATCAAAGGGCATTGTACCCAGCCTAGGGCTCACCCTGCGCCGTCGGCCCTCTCTTTGACATCGTGTGATCACGGCATCAGGCTTTTCTTATGCCTGCCCAAGTGCGCACCACGGTTTACCTCGATGCGGACGTTCACCAGGCTGCCCGCAGCTTGGCGGCGGCCAAGGGGCAAGGCCTGGGCAGCGTTCTCTCGGCGCTGGCGCGTAAAGGTCTGCACGCCCGGCCGGCGCGGAAACGCGCGCGGAACCGCTTCCCGACGTTTGACGTCCCGGCCGACGCCCAATGCTTCACGACCGAAGTGGTGCGCGCGGCGCTCGATGACGAAGCAAGTTGCGCTATCCGATGACATCGCCCGCTTCGAGCGCCCGCAGGAAGTGGGGTAGGGGCAGGATGCGGACGCCGCCTTGTTTGATTTCGCTCTCGCCCAGGTAGACGCCAAACGCGCGCTGCAGAACACCATCGGAGAGTAGCTGCTCAAGCGGGCGCGTGGAGTCGGAAGGCCAGCGGGTTGTGCTTTTCACTTCGATACCCACCGAACGACGCGCGCGTGTCCAGATGAAGTCAATCTCGGTGCCGGAAGGCGTGCGCCAGTAACCCAGATCGCCACCCGCGCTGCCGCGGTTCATGGCGGCGCGC
>CAZHUY010000194.1:0-11831 GCA_964535465.1 uncultured Myxococcales bacterium | reverse complement strand
GGCGGCGTTCGAGCAGTGCGAGTCACTCAACGCCACGCTCGAGAAGGAGAACCGCCGGGCAGATATCCTCGCCCTGCTGGATTCGCAGGGGAAGATCATCGCCCGCAATCTGAATCCCAACGCCGACGTGGGTGAGGATCTGCGCACCAGATATCCGGCCGTGGGACAGGCTCTCAAGGGAACGCCCACCAAGGACATCTGGACCTGGCGTGACGGCGGCGTGCATGTGGTGGCGCTTGCCCCCGTGTCTCGCCCCGACGGCACCGTCGTGGGCGCCATTCTGATGGCTTGGGTGGTGAGCGCCAAGACGGCACAAGAGAATCGGGATCTCCTGGGAGCCGAAATCGCCTACTTCCACGCTGGCAAGGTCCACACCTCGAGCTTCGTGCCGGCCGGCGACTCCTCCAAGGAGGACGTGGCCAAGACCCAGGCTCTCGGCAACTACCTGTTCGCGGGCAGCAAGCTGGCCAATTCGGCCCTGAACAGCGCCGAGCCCACGCCAGTCGGCCACTGGTCGCATGAAGGCCGCGACTACGCGGTCGTGGCCGCGACCATGCCAGGCAACTTCGCCGACAAGACCAGCGGTTTCGCCATTCTGGCTTCGCTGAGCGACGGAATGGCGCGGGTCCAGGCGGTGGGCACCAAGGTCCTCCTGCTGGGATTGCTGGCCGTGCTCATCGCGCTGGGCGCCGCGGCCATGACCGCGCGTCGATTCATCGCCCCGCTCGACAAGATCGAGCTGGGCGTGGCCGAGATCATCAACACCAACATCGACTACACCTTCAAGCCGGTCGGTCCCGATTTCGAGGGTCTGTCCAACAGTCTCAACGTCATGTTGGCCCGCCTGCTGGGCCGCGATGAACCCAGCGAGGACAAGGTCGAGGACGAGGATGAGAGTGGCAGCAAGGCTTGGAAGTCCGACCTCATGAACATCGACGCCAGTGAGACCCAGGCCCCCGCCAACGTGGTATCCGTGCTTTCGCAGGAGAGCGAGGCGGCCTACTACCAGCGCCTCTACAACGAATACGTCAATGCCCTTCGCAGCCAAGGCCAACCCACGCAGGGTCTGAGCGTGCAGTCCTTCATGGCCAAGCTGAGCCTGGCCGAGGCGGGTCTGCGCGAGAAGTGGGAGTGCAAGAGCGTGCGCTTCCAGCTTGCGCAGGGTGGGAGCGAGATCCTGTTCCGCCCTGTGAAGATTGCCTAAGGGACCGGTGTCAAACGGCTGCCGTCGCCAGGCGGGCCGCTGCGTACGGTCTGGACTCGATGTCCTGTGTGCCGAGCGCCTGAACCTGCTCCAAGGCAGGCGCGTGGGTGTGCTGTGCCATCCCGCCAGCATCGACGCCAACCTGGTGCACATCGTCGATCGATTGAGCGCGAGCGGGATCCGGCCCGCCCGGCTGTTCGGACCCGAGCACGGGGTCAGAGGAGAGGCACAGGACATGGTGGGGGTCGAGGAAGAGCACGACCGACTGACGGGCATCCCGGTCACCAGTCTGTACGGCCACTCGGTGGAATCCCTGCAGCCCAGCCCAGCCTCCCTGGCCGGGATCGATGTCCTGCTGATCGATCTGCAGGACATTGGCACCCGCTACTACACCTTCATCTGGACCATGGCGCTCAGCATGCAGGCGGCGGCCCGCGCCGGGGTGGCCGTGGTGGTGTTGGACCGGCCCAATCCCATCGACGGCCAAGCCATGGAAGGTGGAGAGGTCCACCCGGGTTTCGAGTCCTTCGTGGGCCTCGGGTCGCTGCCCGTGCGCCACGGCCTGACCTTGGGCGAAGTGGCGCGGCTGGTGAAGGCGGGCCTTCCTTGGGGCGGATCGCGCTTCGCCAAACCCCTGGATTTGGATCTGACCGTGGTTCCCATGCACGGCTGGCGACGCGCTGACGGGTTCGAGACCACGGGACTGCCCTGGGTGCTGCCGTCCCCCAACATGCCCACGGTGGACACGGCGCTGGTCTACCCCGGGCTGTGTCTCATCGAGGGCACCAACGTCTCGGAGGGCAGGGGCACCACCCGTCCCTTCGAGATCATCGGCGCGCCCTTCGTCGATGGTCATCAGCTCGCGCGCACGCTGGCGGCGGAAGATTTGCCGGGGGTCATGTTCCGTCCCCTCGCGTTTCGCCCCACCTTCCACAAGTTCGTCGGCCAGATCTGCGGCGGCATCCAACTCCATGTGACCGACCGCACGCTCTTCCAGCCATACCGCTGTGGGGTCGCCATCGTGCGCGCCTTGCACGCACTTTACAGCCCCACGTTCCAGTGGCGTACCGAGCCATATGAATTCGTCTCCGACCGCTTGGCCATCGACCTTTTGACCGGCGGAGAGGACGTGCGCACCGGAATCGAGCGCGGTTGCTCGCTCGCTGAACTGGAGGCGACCTGGATGCCGGCGCAGCTTGCCTTCGCCGAGCGACGCCGGAGTTGCCTGCTCTACCCCCCGGAGACTTGAGGGTGGCTCAACACATGCGCGTGGCACTCTTCGGAGGCAGCTTCAATCCGCCGCACATCGGCCACCAACTGCTTGCGCTCTACGTGCTGGAGACGGCCGAGGTCGACGAGCTGTGGTTCGTCCCGTGTTGGAAGCACCCCTTCGACAAGGCGCTCGAGGATTTCACGCATCGCCTGCGTATGACCGAGCTGGCGGCGGCCGCCCTGGGGCCACGGGCGCGGGTCAGCGATTTCGAATCCAAGCTGGGAGGAGAGAAGAGTCGCACGCTCCTCACGGTCAAGGGCCTGCAGGCGCAACACCCGCAGCACGAATTCAGTCTGGTCATCGGCGCGGACTTGGTACCCGAACTGCCATCCTGGTACGGGGCCGAGGAATTGCGCCGTTCGGTGAAGCTGGTGGTGGTGGGACGGGGCGGGTATCCAGGGCATTTCCCCGTGATCATGCCCACGGTCAGCTCGACCGAGATACGCAGCCGCCTGCGTTCGGGCGAATCCGCGCAAGGCATGGTCTGCGCCAGCGTCCTGACCTACATCCGCCAGCACGACCTGTACGCCAAGTAGCGCGCGAGCCGCGTGGAAACGGGCGGTCCGCCAAGGCCATCGAAGCCACATGGGGAAGCAGCGGCGGGGAAGGGGATGGGTGTGGATGACCCTGGCAGGGCTCGCGCTGGGAGAGGCGACCGTGCGCGCCCAAGAACCCCAGGAACAATGGGAGGGCGAGGCGCAGGCCGCGCCAGGGGAAGGTGAACCGCCCGCGCCGGAGCCGAGGAGCCGACCCGAGCCAATGCGGGGGGACCGCGGTCCAAGCCCAAGCCAGGCACCAGCGCCCGCGCCGACTCCAGCTCGGCCAGGCGCTCCCCCCAGAGCACGTCCCGTCATCATTCGGCAGCAGCCGGTCGAGATCCGGCCGGTGGTCGACCCGAACCAATCGGCCATCATGCCCGCGCCCATGCCCGTGCCCGTCGTGCCACCGGCTTCGCCCGTGATGCCACCGACCTACGCCGTGCCCCCCGCGCCCGCGGTGGCGGCGACGGCCCCGCCCGCCAGTTCGGCGCCCCCGCCCGCGGCCCCGGCACCCGCCACGCCGGCAAACTTGGTTCCCACCGACGGCTTGCCCGCCGTGCCCGCGCGCTACGCGGTCAAGGGCCTCACCGAGGTCGAGGGTGGCTTTACCTTCAGCTACGTCCGTCTGCCCGGGGGCTCGTCCGCGACGTTTGCCCTGAACCCGGCCATCCGCCGCTTCGTGAAAGACGGCCTGGCCATTGGCGGAACCTTCGAGCTCCGCGTGATCAAGGACGGCCCCAAGACCTTCACCATCATGCCTGACGCCGAATACAACTTCAGTTTCGGGGATGGCCGACTCTACGAATTCCTCATGGTCGGCATGGGCGTTCGCTACGTCACCAGCGGCGGCGCCGACGCCACGAACTTCGTGTTCAAGCCGGGCCTGGGCACCAAGCTGACCTTCGGCGGTGGGCTGGTCGGCGTGGGGCTAGCCGTACCCATCGCGTTCTCCGATCCGATAGAGATCGGGCTGGACATCATGACCCGCTACGCGGTCTTCTTTTGAACCGTTCGGTGCTTTAGAGCGCCATCGTGATCTTCAAGCGGCCGGCCGGATCGCATTGCACCAGCAGGCGGGCCCCCCGGCGCAGGCGACCCGCGACGATCTCGCCGGCCAGCGGGCTCTCCACCAGACGTTCGAAGGCCCGACGCAACGGGCGTGCCCCCAGGCTGCGGTCCGGCTCGCACTGCAGAACCTGGCGCACCACGGATTCGTCGATCTCGAACGAGATGCCACGTTCCGCGCGCAGACGCTGGCTGGATTGGGCCGCGATACGCGCGACGATCTGTCCCAACTCGGCTTCACCCAAAGGCGCGTAGCACAGGACCTCGTCGATGCGGTTCCACAGCTCGGCCGGCAGCCGGGAGCGCGCCAGGGCCTGAATGGTGGAAACCGCGGGATTGCGACTGCGTCGATAGCACTCGCTGCCCAGGTTCGAGGTCATCACGACAGCGCTGGCGGAGAAGTCCACGGTGCGGCCGCGGCCGTCGGTCAAGCGTCCGTCTTCCAGGACCTGCAACAGCACCAGCAGCACCTCGCGGTGGGCTTTTTCGATCTCGTCCAGCAGGACCACCGAGGCCGGCCGCCGCCGAATGGCCTCGGTCAGTTGGCCGCCGCTCTCGTGCCCCACATAGCCGGGCGGCGAACCAATCAAGCGCGCCACCGCGTGGGGCTCGCTGTATTCGGAGAGATCGATGCGCACCAGGGCCGACTCACCATCGAACAGGGCTTCGGCGATGGCCCGAGCGGTCTCGGTCTTGCCCACCCCCGTGGGTCCAAGCAATAGGCAGGAGGCGAGGGGACGTTGTCCTCGAAACCCGGCGTAACTCCGCCGCAAGGCCGCAGCGATGCGGCCGCGCGCCTCGGCGTGGCCCACCACCCGTTCCTGCAAACGAGCCTCGAGGTTGGCGAAGCGCTCGTCATCGTTGCGCAGGAGCTGAGCCAGGGGGACAGCGGCCGCGTCGGCCACCACCTCGGCCACCGCGGCCTCGTTCACCATGGTCTTTCCCAAACGGGCGGCGCGGGCCGCGGCCACCTCGGCAATGCCCAAGGCACGCCCGGGTTGCGCGCGCTCGCTGGGATAGCGAGGCGAAAGGCGCAGCAAGGTTGCGCAGACCTCCGGGGCGAACGCCACCCCGGTGGACTCGGCCATGGTGTCCAATCCAGCTTCAACCAATTCCATCAAGGTTGAGGGGGAACACGTCGGAATCATGACGTTTTCCAGACACGTGACCAGGTCAGGCGCACCCAGCTCGATGCGACGAAGATCGGCCGGGGTCATGGTCATGATCCAGCGTCGACCGGCGTTCATGGTGCACAGCATCTGCAGGGGACCGTCGCTGCCTTCGGGCCCCAGCCAAGCCGTGCCTTCGAGCACGATGGGGGACGACAGGGGTGCACGTCGGTGCAGGGCCTGCAACAAGGCGCCCGGTGACGGCATCGCCCCCATATCCCCAAAAGGCTGCAACGGCTTCTCGGCGGAGGCCGCGGACAGGCAGGACAAGAGGGCCGTGCGCCCCGAACCAGGCTCTCCCACCACCGCGATCACCCGCGTGGTCTTGGCCTGCAGGAGATCCAGGATGCGCCCCACCTCGCGTTCGCGATGCAAGACTGGCGCGCGCGGCGATTCCAGGGGCAGCAGCTCCCAGGATGCGTCCTCGCCAGCGGCCGAGCGCTCGACCGGAGCCGGCTCGGGCGTGGCGGGCTTTTCCTGGATCGCAGGCCCGGCGCCGGCCGAACGGCCTGAACCGACTTCCACGGGCGGCCGCCCGCCCGCAGTCAATCCGCCGGCCGGGGTGCGGGTCGTTCGCCGGTCGCCCGACGGTCCCGGGCCGGTGAGAGCGCGCAGAACCAACGCACGGATCTTGCCTGGATCGTGTCCAGCCAAACGCAGGGCCTGGGTTCCGGACCCACCCACGCGCAGGACCGCCAACAGGAGGTGCAGCGATGTCGCTTGGGCCGCGCCCACGCGCTGGGCAATCCCCTGAGAATCGGCCTCCAGATCCGTCAGATCCAGGGTCGCCTCGCAGTGAACCTGGGACGCGACCGCATCGATTCGCGCCGTTCCGAGCCCGCGTTCCGCCAACAAGCGGGCGGCCCCGCCCCCCACGCGCAAGACACCACGCAGGACGTCCAAAGAGGCGGCGGCCCGTCCCTCGGCCGCGGCAAAAGCGCGGGCCTCGCTCAGGGCCCCCCAATAGTCGGCACTGGCATGCCCCTGGCCAGACGTACCGGTGGCCGCAGATGTAGGGCTAGGAGCGCCGACGGGTATCATGTGCTCCAAACGGTACCAGGCAGGGCTGCGTCGTCAAAAAACCACTGCGCTCTGCCGACAAAAGCAGTTAGAGTTCAACATCCATCCACTTCAACCACTTGTTCGAGGACCGCGATGCTCCAGTTGTTCCGGTTTTCCCTGGTTGCCACCTGCCTCTTGTCCCTCGCCAGCCCCGCCCACGCCGCCAAGCCCGAGGACGTCTTCAAGGGCAGAATCATCATCACCGCCAACCGCTTGCCCACGCGCTTCGCGTCCCAAGGCGCGTTCATATCGGCGCTGAAGAGTCAGAACATCGACAAGGTCTGGCCCAAGGAAGAGAAGGGCAATGACCACGCGGTGTGGAAACTCGAGTACATCGCCTTCTTCGCCACGCCGTTGAATGACAACGAGATCACCGTCAAGTTCTGGGAGACCTTTCCCGAGAGGCACTACGTGGCGGGCGACGAACAGTACATCAGGGAGAGGGGCAGCCGCATTTTTGCCTCCAGCATCGAACTGGCCAAACCCGATTTCGAGACCAACAAGAAATACAGCATGACCATCGAACGCGGTGGTCGGGTGCTGGCTCGCACCGAGTTCTGGTTGCGCGGCAAGGGCGCCAATTACAGCGGAAAGGTCGAATTCACCGACGAAGAAGCCAAGGCACGCTAGACACATAACGTCGCCAGCGGTTGCCGCTATCGGTGTACTATTCTGTCCAGAGATCAACAATGAAGTGCAACATAACGACGTGGCTATCGGCTGGTCTGAGCTTGCTTGGATGGGTGGGGTGTAACAACGCGGGCAGCGGCGGCGGGGGAGAAGAAATGGTCCGCCGCCTCAACCAGGCGAACGACAAGGTCGTGTCCTGCAAGAACGAGCAGAACGAGCTGAAGAACCAGATCGCGGACCTGAAGCGCCAGGTGGCGGAAGCGTTGGCCAACCCGAAGATGCAGCTTACGGATCCCGACATCCTCAATCTGATCGGGGACCTGAGGAAGCAGCGCCAAGGGGCTGGCGGAGTGGATGTCGTCCTGGGGAAGGGGGATCTCAAGCCCGAGGATGCCAGCCGGGTGGTCAGGCAGCACGCCCAAGGCATGCAGGTCTGCTACGAACGCGCCCTCAAGAGGAACTCCTCGCTGCAGTTCCAGGCTGGCCTGGCCCTCATGGTCGAGCTGACCATCAAGCCAACGGGAGCGGTCAAAGAAGTGAGCGTCAAGCCCTCGGTCGACGCCGACATGACCGAGTGTTTTCAAACCACGGCCATGCGCTGGAAGTTCCCGCCGTTCGCGGGCGAGCCCGTGGTGGTCGCTCAAAAGATCACACTGACCCCCAAGACCTAGACAAAGAGGCTGGCGGGAGATTGCGGGTCGCCTCAAAGCCCGGCCCGTGGTTAGCGGTTAGCGCGAGCGTGAACCTGAGCGAGTTCGCCTGGCGTGCAGCGAAAAGCGCGAGTCGGGCTGCGTGAGCGAGGGCGAGAGCGACGCCCGGAACGTATCGGACGCTTACGCTCATCTAGTTGACATAATATCTGTTATCGGACTTTTCCTTTGTAGAGCCCCCTGCAAAAACGTTCGTCCAACGCGATGCGCCTGGTCGCGCATTCCGTTTTCTGGCGCGTCTGAGCCGTTTCGCCCGCCCGTCAGTACTGTACGAGGCATGCGGTTCTCCCCCTGGGCTGCGATGTTGTCTTTCGGGTTGCTGGTCATTTCCGCCTGCGGTGCCAACGGCGGCGATGGGACGACACCCGTAGGAGCCGGCGGCATGGCCGGTACGAACCCATCTGCCGGAGGCGACGTCGGGATCGGCGGAACCACCGGCGAGCCTTTGAACACCCCGAACGGTGGCACGACGTCCGCTGGAACCGGCGGGACCCTGCACGCCGCTACCGGAGGCATGCCGCTCGCCGGAACCGGCGGCACCACACAAGCTTCGGCCGGAGGAAAGACCGCGCCTCGAACCGGCGGCACCACGCGCGTTTTGACCGGCGGAAAAACCACGCCTCGAACCGGCGGCACCACGCCGGGCTCGACCGCCGGAAACACCTCCGCTGGTGGCGCCAACACGGGAACCGGCGGCGGACAAGCCAAGCCAGGCAGCGGTCTGTTCCCGCCGGACGCGCCCTGGTACCACGACGTCAGCAACGCCGCCCTCGATGCCGAATCGGCCCAGGTCATCGCCGGGCTGCAGAGCCGCGGCGGCTGGGGCGCTGGCAGCTTCCGCATCGATTTCTCCATCGAGGTTCTGCGGGCCGACAGCAGCGTGGTCCCGCGCGCCTTCAGCAAGACCGACGACTTCTACGAGCCGGATTGCGACTTCGTGCCCGTGCCGGTGCCACCCGGCGGACGCCTGGAGGGCGAAAGCGACTACACCTGCTCCAGTGACGGCGATTGTCACCTCATCGTGGTCCAGGGCAGCAAGCTCTTCGAGATGTGGCGCGCCGACATCTCGGACGGCACGGCCACCGGAGCGCGCTTCAACGGCGGCTGTCTGGCGGTCTGGGATCTGACCCGCAACTACTGGGCCCCCGCGACCCCACCCGCCCCCTACGCGCGCGGCGAGCAATGCACCAGCGCCGATGCCGCCGGCTATCCCATCGCGGCGTTGCTCTTCAACGCCGACGAGGTGAAATCCGGCGCACTCAACCACGCCATCCGCTTCATCCTGCCCAACGATCGCATTCGCAAGGGCGCGTACGTCCACCCGGCGACCCACTCGGGCGCCGGCAAGGGCACACCCACGGCGGACACGGTCCCCTACGGCGCACGCTTCCGCCTGAAACCGAGCTTCGACCTCGCCAAGCTGCCCAACGAAGGAGCCCGCACCGTCGCGCGCGCCCTGCAGCGCTACGGGATGTTCCTCTCCGATGGCGGCAATATCGCGCTCACCGCCCAGGCGGATACCACGACCACCGCCAAGTGGTCCGGGCTGCTGGGCTCGCAAGACCTCAACAAGATCCTGGTCACCGACTTCGAGATGATCGACGGCGGTGCACGCATCCCCTTGACCCTGGACTGCGAGCGCACCCCGCTTTGAGCTATTCGGTGGTGAGCGGGCCCGTGCTCAGGGCCTCGAAGCTGGCCCCCGTGATGGCCTGCAAGGACGCCAGGTCTTCGCTCGCAAAGCGGGAATCGGGGACTCCCGACAGCCACCACGGGTTGCCGTTTTCGGCCACCAGTAAGCCGTAGCGCTTGAGCGCGATGACGATCACCCGTGCGGCGCCGAAAAAGCTCGATTCATCCACGTCGGCCTTGAGTCGCAGACGCAACCCCATGGGCGGCAGGCTCGGGTCGGTTGCGTCGGAGGCCCAGTGGGTCGCCGGATCGACGAAGGCCCGCTGCGTTCGCGGCACCGAAACGCGCAGCGCATGCCGGATCTCGCCCGATGCAATTTCGTCGTAGCGGACCAGACCGGGGAGGATGGGCAGCCCGGCGCCGTCGGCCGAGGTGGCGTAGAGCGGGCGCCGCATGTCCTCCCGCAACCTCCAGAGCGCGCCGGCATAGGCTTGCCACCCGTCGGCGAGACGCTGAAGCTGGAAAACCTCGTAGAGCAAACAGGTGTCGCGCTGGATGATGATGGCATGGGCCGAGTCGCCACTCTCGATGGGGACGTCGTCGGGAATGGGATAGGGACCAGGATCGCTCTCCTCGGTCTGGAGGAAGGTTATGGGAACCTGGGGCTGCTCGGCCGGCACCACGATGATGGGGAGACCCGAGCGCGGGTCGGCGTCCAGGTTGGCGAAGAGCGTGGCCTCGCCGCCGATGCTGGCAATGTAGCTCGCCGAAAGCGCATCGACAGCGGCCTCGGTGATCTCCTGGTTCCACGGACTGCTGGCCGGGAACACGGGACAGCCGGCGATCTGAGGACCCGCGGGCCGAACGACCTCGCTCACGTGGTCGGAGCAGGCCGCGCACACGAGCAGCAACGCGCCACCGAGCCGCGTTTTCACCACAGCACCTCGGCACGCAAGGAAGCCAGCACGAGCGCCCTACCCCAGATGGCCACGTCCTCGCCGGCCAGGCGGACACGCGTCCGCTGCATGAGCGGCCCTGCCTGGACATCCAGGGCACAGCGCAGGCGCGCCAGGGGTGCGTAGACGAGCTGCCCACGCCCGAGCAGCGCGACGGTCACGTGATCATCGGAGCCGGCAGCATAGCCTGGTTGCGCCCGCCCCTGGACGTGCAGCCACTGCAACGCCACGGCCCCGCCGGCGGCCAGGCGCCACTTCGCACCAGGCGCGCCGAAGATGCCGAGCGCGCCCAACCCGAGGTGGCGTGGCGAGATCGTCGCCGAGCCCGCCGTCGATCTCGCCGTGTCTTGGGCGGCCCAGGCGAACCATGCCTCCAGCGCATAGCTGCGCGGCTCGAACCCGAGTCCGGCCAGCAGGCCCGGCCGCGGGGACAGATCATGCTCGCCCACCAGCAGTGCGGGACCAGCCGCCACAAACCAGCGCCCGGGCGGCCTGGGTTCTGCCGCCGCGGGCACCGCGATTTCGGGTACAGGAGGCGCAGGTTGGGGCGGGTCCATCTCGATCAGCTCGGCCCGCAAGACCTCGATGGCGTGCAACACCGCCACGTCCTCGGCACGGCCTTCGGCCAGCCCCGCCAGGCTTTCCCGCAAGACCGCCCTGCCCGTTTGCCGCTCGACCATCCAGATCTCGAGCACATCGAGCGCGTCGACCACGCGCAAGGCGGCGAAGGCGCCGGCGGAGGCCAACAGCTCGGCCGACGGCACGGCGGAGGCGTCTGGGGCCGCGAGCAGTGCCACCATCCCCAGGTTGTCGAGTTCCGCGGCCAGGCGTCGTTCCAGGCGCGACTGCGCGGGCGCCATGACCAGAACACGGGCGGGCGCGGCGGCCGAGGATCGCCAGGTCACGAGACAAAGAGCCGCGCACAGCAGAAACGACAGCATCTTGCGCCGGTCGACGTCAGGGCCGCGATGGGCGCGCGATCTCTTGCCGGGCCAGCTCCGCATGCGGCCCGCTAGGATACTCGATCAGGTACTTGCGTGCCGCGCCCTGGGCGGAGGCATGGTGGTCGGCCAGCCTGTGGGCCTCGATCAGACGCCCCGCCGCCTCGCGCGCCAGCTCGCCTTTGGGCGCCTCCTGCAGATAGCGCGCGAACCAGGTGGCGGCCTCTGAATAGGCATGGCTATGATCGAAGGCCAGCCGTCCCAAGGTGAAGGCCGCCAGCTTGGCGCCATCGTGGTTGGGGAAGCGGCGCCGCAGCACCAAGAGCGCCGCGCTCGCGTGCCCCGGGTCGCCGGCCAAGCGAGCCGCGTTGGCGAGCGCCATCAGATCGGATGCGCTCGCTCCACGCAGGACCCGGGCCCAGGCGTTCTCGTCGAGCATGGCCATCGCCTCGCGGTACTGGCCGCGCGCAACGGCCTCACGCCAGCGCGCGTCCGGGCCTGACCGCGCCACCCCGACAGGTGCCGGTCGTTCGGCGGGCAACTCGTCGGGCGGGGCCACCTGGGAACCCGTCGCAGGCGTCGGCGTGCCGGGCTGGGACACGGGGGCCAGCGCGGCTGCTGGCGGCGCAGGGACAGGCCGTGCACCCGAA
>CAZHUY010000193.1:0-11837 GCA_964535465.1 uncultured Myxococcales bacterium | reverse complement strand
ACTCGACCGAACTGACCGGCGACATCAACTACCGCAAGATCGCCGAGTTCGGCTCGGACAGTGATCCGCGCGCTTTCAACTTCGACGGCGAATTCAACATCGCCAACCGCGGCGTCATCGAGTTCATCGAGGTGCTCAAGCTGGACGTGGCTTTCCTCTACGACCTGCTGGGGGCCTCGCAAGAGCACAAGATCAAGCCCAAGAAGTTCGCGCAGACCGACGTGGACGAGGTCATCCTGGGGCACACCAACGAGGCCGAGTACAAGAAGCTGCTGTCGAACGAATACATGGAGGCCCTGCGCGACCGCACCGTCAAGATCGACATCCCCTACATCACGCGCGTCTCCGAGGAGAAGAAGATCTACGCCAAGGACTACAACGCGGCGAAGATCCGCGGCAAGCACATCGCCCCGCACACCTTGGAGGTGGCGGCCATGTGGGCGGTTTTGACCCGGCTGGAGGATCCCAAAAAGCACCAACTGACCCTGGTGCAGAAGATGAAGCTGTACGACGGCAAGACCCTGCCGGGCTTTACCCAGGACAACATCAAGGAGCTGCGCAAGGAAGCGCAGCGCGAGGGCATGGACGGCATCTCTCCGCGCTACATCCAGGACAAGATCTCGAACGCCCTGGTCAGCGACCGCGGCGAGGGTTGCGTGAATCCCTTCATGGTCATGAACGAGTTGGAGTCGGGCCTGCGTCACCACTCGCTCATCACCAACGATGAGCAGCGCAAGTACTTCACCATGCTGCTGGGTTTGGTGAAGCAGGAGTACGAGGATCTGGTCAAGAACGAGGTCCAGCGCGCCATCAGCGCCGACGAAGAAGCCATCGCCAAGCTGTGCGCCAACTACATCGACAACATCAAGGCCTTCACGCAGAAGGAACGGGTCAAGAACCGCTACACCGGCCAGGACGAGGAGCCCGACGAGCGGCTGATGCGCTCCATCGAGGAGAAGATCGACATCCCCGACTCGCGCAAAGAGGAGTTCCGGCGCGAGATCATGAACTACATCGGCGCGCTGGCGGTGGAAGGGCGCCACTTCGACTTTCGCACCAATGAGCGTCTGCAAAAGGCGCTGGAGTTGAAGCTGTTCGAGGATCAGAAGGACTCGATCAAGCTGACCAGCCTGGTGTCGGCGGTCATCGATCGCGAGACCCAGGAGAAGATCGATGTGGTCAAAAACCGCCTGATCCGAAACCAGGGCTACTGCGAGATCTGCGCCACCGACGTGCTCAACTTCGTCGCCTCGATCTTCGCCCGGGGCGATACCAAGGACTAGCGGGCCATGGCGCTGCGGATCGACCCCGACCACCGCCGCTTCCGCGACATCGTGCGGGGCAAGATCCGGCAGAACCTGCGCAAGTACATTTCCAGCGGTGAGCTGATCGGGCGCAAGGGCAAGGACGTGGTGTCCATCCCGGTGCCCCAGATCGACGTGCCGCGCTTTCGTTTCGGCGGGCAAGACCAGGGTGGGGTGGGGCAGGGCCCGGGGCAGGTGGGTGACGTCATCGGGCAGAGCGATGCGCAGGGCGACGGTTCGGGCAAGGCCGGGTCCGAGCCGGGGCAGCACGTGCTGGAGGTGGAGCTGTCACTGGAGGAACTCGCCGAGATCCTGGGCGAGGAGCTGGCGCTGCCGCGCATCGCCCCCAAGGGCAAGGAGCGACTGATCAGCCAGAAGGATCGCTACGTGGGCATCCGGCGCACCGGCCCCGAGTCTTTGCGGCACTTCAAGCGCACCTTTCGTCAGGCGCTGCGCCGACAGATGATGATGGGCCACTACGATCCCAAGTCGCCCATGGTGGTGCCGATACGCGAGGATCGTCGCTACCGCTCGTGGAAGACGGTGCCCATGCGCCACTCCAACGCGCTCATGATCTTCATCATGGACGTCTCGGGCTCCATGGGCGACGAACAGAAGGAGATCGTGCGCATCGAATCCTTCTGGATCGACACCTGGTTGCGCGCCCAGTACGACGGTCTGGAATCGCGCTACATCGTTCACGACGCCACCGCGCGCGAGGTCGACCGCGAAACCTTTTTCCGCACGCGCGAATCCGGCGGCACCATGATCTCCAGCGCCTATCGCCTGTGCGCCAAGATGATCGCCGATGAGTTCCCCGCCTCGGAATGGAACATCTATCCTTTCCAGTTCTCCGACGGTGACAACTGGTCGTCCGAGGACACCTCGACCTGCATGGAGATCTTGAAGAAGCAGATCCTGCCCCACGTGAACCTGTTCTGCTACGGCCAGGTGGAGAGCCCGTACGGTACCGGCCAGTTTCTCAAGGACCTGGACGAGGCCTTTCATGACGAAGAGTTGATGGTGACATCGGAGATCAAGAGCAAGGAGGCCATCACCGAATCCATCCGAGCCTTTTTGGGGAAGGGGATGTAGGCCGTGCAGCACCGCAAGTCGCGCCTGCCGGCCCACCTGCTCGACATACAACGAGAGATCGAGGGACACGCGCGCGCCTACGGGCTCGACTTTTGGGAGGTCAGCTTCGAGATCCTCGACTACAAGCGCATGCAAGAGGTGGCGGCGTTCGGCGGCTTCCCGGTGCGCTACCCGCACTGGCGCTTCGGCATGGACTTCGACCGCCTGAGCAAGAGCCACGTCTATGGGTTGTCGCAGATCTACGAGATGGTCATCAACAACAACCCGGCCTACGCGTACCTGCTGGAAGGCAATTCGCTGGTCGACCAGAAGATGGTCATCGCCCATGTGCTGGGCCACGTGGATTTCTTCAAGAACAACTACTACTTCTCGCGCACCAACCGCCACATGATCGACGAGATGGCCAACCACGCCACCCGGGTGCGCCGCCATATCGAGCGGCTGGGCCTGGAGAAGGTCGAGTCCTTCATCGACGCGTGCCTGTGCCTGGAGAACCTGATCGATCCGATGTCGCCCTTCATCGTGCGCCATGCGCTGGAGGCCGACAAGCATGAGGACACGCCGCCGCCCGAACTGCCACGCCTGCGCGCCAAGGGCTACATGGATCGCTTCATCAACCCACCCGAGTATTTGGAGCAGCAGCGCAAGCGCATGGACGAGGAGCGAGACAAGCCGCGCAAGACCCCGTCCGAGCCCGAGCGCGACGTGCTGCAGTTCCTGCTCGATCACGCCCCGCTGGAGCATTGGGAGCGCGACCTCCTCTACACCGTGCGCGAGGAGGCCTACTATTTCGCCCCGCAGCGCCAGACCAAGGTGTTGAACGCGGGGTGGGCGGCCTACTGGCACAGCAAACTGATGACCGAGAAGGTGCTGCAGGCGTCGGAGATCATCGACTACGCCGATCACAACGCGGGCGTGTTGTCGGCGGCGCCGGGGCAATTCAATCCGTACAAGGTCGGGCTGGCGCTCTTGCGCCACATCGAAGAACGCTGGGACAAGGGACGCTTCGGCAAGGAATGGAGCGAGTGCGACGACTACGATGCGCGTCGAACGTGGAACAAGCGCCTGGGCCTGGGCCGGCAGAAGATCTTCGAGGTGCGTCGTCTGTGCAACGACGTGACCTTCCTGGATGAGTACTTCACCGCCGAGTTCTGCGCCGAGAATCAGTTCTTCTCGTTCTCGCGCGACGAGCGCACCGGCAACTACGAGATCGATTCGCGCGAGTTCCGCAAGATCAAGGAGAAGATCCTCTTTCAGCTCACCAACTTCGGCGAGCCCTTCATCTTCGTCGAGGACGCCAACCACGGAAACCGCGGCGAGCTGCTGCTGCATCATCGCCATGAGGGGGTCGACCTGCACCAGGACCACGCACGTGCCACGCTCGAGGCACTTGCGCGCATTTGGCGCCGGCCGGTCAACCTGCGCACGACAATCCACGAGAAACTCCGCATGCTCCGCTACGACGGTGCCACCCACAGCGAAGAGCCCGGATAGCGCGCAGGAGCAGACGGCGCGCTTTGTCGCGCGGCACGGCCCGCTTGGCGTAGAATCAAACCCACATGGTGAAAGACGCCCAGAGGGAAAATCTGGCGCCAGGCATGCTGCTGGCCGCACCGATTCTGCACGATCCCAACTTCGAACACAGCGTGGTGTTGTTGGGGCGCTCGGGTTCGGAGGGGGCGCTGGGCTGGGTGGTCAACGGGCGCGAGCTGATGTCGGTGCGCGAGCTTCTGCTTTCATCCGAGCTTCTGCCGCAAGAGCACGAGATCCCGGAGACCTCTTCCTTTGCCTCGCCGGTGCGCATGGGCGGACCGGTGGCCCCGGCCGCGGGATGGCTGGTCTACCGCCGGCAGGCGAATCCCCTGCCAGGCGAGATGACGGTGGGGCCGGACATCGGCGTGACCGGGGAACTGGCCGCTTTCGCCGCCCTGGTGCGAGGCGAAGGTCCCACGTCATTCAAGTTGCTGTTGGGGTGCGCGGGTTGGGCGCCGGGCCAGCTCGAGGGCGAGATCAGCGCGGGCAGCTGGTTGCCCACCGCGGTCCGTGCCAACCTGGTGCTGGACTCGTCGGGCTCCGCCGCCTGGGACGAGGCCTATCACGAGACGGTGGGTACGGAGCCGGCGGCGTTCAGCAGCCAGCGTGGCAAGGCCTGAACGACCGCCTCGCCGGGTCCGGAAGCGGATCGCGTGGGCGCAGGCGAGCTTTGCTCGCTTGTGCCCGTCGCGGGAGGTGCGGAACCCTCTTAGGGTTCTGCAGTCAATAGGTGGCCTGCGCATTGGGCTGACATTTGCTATGGTGTGACCTTTCCATGGCACTCAGCGACGAACTCCTGACGGCGGGGCGAAAGCTCCTCATGAACAACTACGGCCGAGCCCCGGTGGTGATGAGCCACGGGGAAGGTTGTGTTCTGTGGGACGTGGATGGCCGGCGTTTCCTCGATATGACCTCCGGGATTGCGGTGTGCGTGCTCGGCCACGGCCACCAGGGTTTGTCGCAGGCCTTGGCCGCGCAGGCCGCACGTCTGCACCACACGTCGAATCTCTACTTCATCGAGGAGCAGATTCGCCTGGCTCAGGCCCTGGCGCGCCGGGCTTTTGCCGGCAAGGCCTTCTTCTGCAACTCGGGCACCGAGGCCAACGAGGCCGCGTTGAAGCTGGCCAAACGCTACCAGATCGTGGTGCGTGGTCAGCCCAAGCGAACCGAGGTCATCGCCTTTGAGAAGAGCTTCCACGGCCGCACCATGGGTGCCCTGTCCGTCACCGGCCAGGCCAAGTACCGCGAGGGCTTCGGCCCCATGCTGCCCGATGTGCGCTTCATTCCGTTTGGCGATGCCGAGGCGGTTCGCCAGCACGTCAGCGAGCGCACCGCCGCGCTCATCGCCGAGCCCATCCAAGCCGAGGGGGGCATCAACCTGCCTCCGCCCGGCTACCTGCAAGAGGTCAAGCGGGTGTGCAGCGAGCGCGGCGCCCTGCTGATCCTCGACGAGGTGCAGACCGGCGTGGGCCGGACCGGGACCTTCTACGCCTTCGAGCGCGAGGCCATGCAGCCGGACATCGTGACCCTGGCCAAGGGCTTGGCGGGCGGTGTGCCGATGGCGGTCATGCTGGCCAGCGAGACCGTAGCCGAGGCCTTCGTCCCGGGCACGCACGCCGCCACCTTCGGTGGCAACCCGCTGGCCTCGGCCGCCGCTCTCTACATCCAGCAGGCCCTCGACGAGCAGAACCTGCTGTCGCACTGCCAGGACGTCGGAGCCTACCTGGGACTGTCGTTGTCTCGCCTGGCCGAGCGACGACGGCCCAAGACGCGGGGGGCGCGCGGGCGCGGGTTGTTGCAGGGGCTTGTCCTCGAGGGCGAGGCTGGGCCCGTGGTGAACAAGGCGCGCGAGCGCGGGCTGCTGCTGTCGGTGGCCGGCGGGAACGTGTTGCGCTTCGTTCCACCCCTGGTGGTGAGCCGGGCCGAGATCGATGAAGCCGTGACCATTCTTGATGGCGTTTTGTCCGAGGTGTGAACCATGAGCAGCAAGCGTGACTTTCTCAGCATGTGGGACATCAATCCGGCCGAGTTCTCGGCGCTCATTCGGCGCGCCGAGGAGCTGCGCTTTTTGCGCCAGGTGCGCACGCCGCACGCCACCCGGCCGGGCCGCATGCTGGCCATGATCTTCGAGAAGGCCTCGACCCGTACCCGGGTCAGCTTCGAGGTGGCCATCACGGAGCTGGGTGGGCACGCGGTGGTCATTGGCCGCAACGACTCGCAGCTTGGCCGGGGCGAGCCCATCAAGGACACGGCTCGCGTGCTGTCGCGCTATTGCCACGGCATCATGGTGCGAACCTTTGGCCACGATCGGGTGACCGAGCTGGCCCGCTACGCTTCGGTGCCGGTCATCAACGGTCTGAGCGATCTGCTGCACCCCTGTCAGGTGCTGGCGGATCTGCAGACCGTGTACGCCCACTTCGCCGAACAGCAGGGGGGCAAGGGCGCCGTGCCCGACGTGCTCCAGGTTCTGCGCGGCGTGCGCTATGCCTGGGTGGGCGACGGCGACAACATGGTCAACACCTGGATCGAGGCCGCCGGCCTGCTGGGTCTCGACCTGATGATCGCCTGTCCCGAGGGCTACCAGCCCAACGCCCAGGTGCTGGCCACCGCGCGCAGCAAGGGCCAGGGCAAGATTCAGGTCGTACGCGATCCACGCGAGGCCGTGGCGGGACGGCACATCGTCACGACCGACGTCTTCGCCTCCATGGGCAAGGAAGACGAGATCGAGACGCGCAAGCGCGCGTTTGCCGGTTACAGCGTGGACGCGGCTTTGATGGCCAAGGCTGATCCCAAGGCCGTCTTCCTGCACTGTCTGCCGGCCCATCGTGGCGAAGAAGTCAGCGAGGAGGTCTTCGAGAGCGCGGCGAGTCTGGTGTGGCAGGAAGCGGAGAACCGCCTGCACGCGCAGAAAGCTCTCCTCGAATGGCTCATGACCTAGGCGGGACGCTGTTTGGCTGCGCAGAACGAGATACCGGGTCTGGGACCGCGCAGCGATCGGCCGCGTCTGAACACCGCGGCTGATCTGAGCCAGCAGAAGTTGTCGCCCACCGAGGGCTTCGTGCTCTCGCGCGTCGATGGCCAGTCGAGCTACGACGACATCTGCAAGGTGTCGGGCCTGGGTCGGGATGTCACCCTGGAGATCCTACGCGGACTGAGGCAGGCCAAGCTGATCCTCGGGCCGGGCGAGAGTCCGGTGGGGGGGGGAGAAGCGGAGCGGCCGGCGAAGGCGAAACTCTCGGGGGATTCCAAGCGCGCGCCCGTGCCGCCAGTCGCGTGTCCCCCAGGCGACGCCGCCAGGGAGCCGCTGGTGACCCGCGGGGAGGCTGGTGTCGGAGGTGATTGTGCCCGATCGTCGCAAGCACCAGGCCCGCTGGAGCGCCTGGACGATGGGACGCACGTATCGGCGAGCGAACTCGAGGAGTGGCCAGAGGCCGACCCCTTGCTCAAGGAGCGCATCATCCGGCTCCACCGCCGCATCAAGAAGCTGAGCGCCTTCGAACTGCTGGGCGTTGCCCCCCAAGCCGACAAGGGAACCATCCGGCGAGCGTTCACCATCGCTTCGAAGGAGCTGCACCCGGATCGCTACTTCGGCAAGAACCTGGGCAGCTTCAAACCCAAGCTGGCCGCCATCTTCGCTCGCCTGACCGAGGCGGTGCAAGAGATCGAGGATGGACAGAAGGGGAAGCGGTAGACGGGCAGGTTGTAGGGGCGCGGCTGCGCCCCGGTGACGATTACTTGTTGGTGAAGTATGCGGTTCCCGCGCGCTTCTTGACCTGCAGCTCGGGGCTCTCCTTGACCGCCATGCCGAGCAGGCGGAAGGCCTCTTTGAAGTGGGCCAGGCCCTGGCTGATCAGCTCGGGGTTAGGCTCGCCCACCTCGGTGAAACCGCGCCCGGCTGGATCCATGGCCACCTTGCCCCAGTTGGCGAACAGGCGGCCCCAGGGGCTCATCATCGCTGGTTCCATCTTGGTCTTGGCGTAGCGGGGGTACCAGAAACCATCGTGGTAGGCCACGCTGGCCACGTACGACCAGGGCGCCAGCCAAGTCTTCAGCGACCATTCCATGGGCTTCTTCAGTGGACCCCAGTAGATGCGGTGCTGATTGCGCGAGGCGAAGGTCATGTTCTTGAACGGACCCTCGAAATTCCAGTTCTCGCTGGCCGCGTCCACGTCACCCACCACCTCGATGTCGCGCACGTCGCCGCAGCCCAGGCCCAGATCGTGGGCCAGCTTGACGAACTTGACGTCGCGCAGCGGATCGAAGCCCATCAGCTTGGCGGCCAGGGCGTCGATGGCCACCTGATCGCTCGAGGCCAGCAGTACGTTCTTCACGTGCGGGATCATGCAGCGGGGGCCCGGGCCGTCGCCGGCGAAGGTGCCGTCCATGACCGCGAACAGGCCGCGGTGGATCTTCTTCTGAATCATCAGCAGATCCACCAGGGTCTCGTGGATCACCGGATGGGTCCAGTGACGGTGCTCGTTGAGCAGGCCGCCAAAGGCGTTCTTCATGGCGCCCGTGGTGGTGGTGAAGATGTGGGTCTTGACCGTGGGCAGGTGGATGATGTTCTCGCCGATGAAGCGCTTGGGGATGGCGAAGCCCTTGGGGAAGACATCGCGCAGGCACAGGAATTTCTGGGTCAGATCGCCCACCGCCTCGTCGATGGGGATCCATTCCTCGCCCTCGTAAAGGTGCACGTTGCGCAGCCCGTGCGCGTTCACCACGTCGATCTGCTTGTTTTCGCGCTCACCCAGATGGGCGTCGATGACCACCGTGCGGTTGTGGCAGGCGTGCATCAGGTCCTTCTTGTACCCGTCGGCCAGCATGGCGCGAATCACCCCATCCAGTTGCCAGGGGGTGGTGGACGCGGCGGGGAAGAAGAAGTGCCACGAGATGTTCACCTTGAGCGCCGTGTCGGCATCCTTGGCCACCACGTCTTGGTAGCCGGCCAGGTTCATCAGGCGGTGGTAATCCTCCAGCACCGTCGCCGGGCTGGTCCTAACAATCGCAACCTTGCTCTTCGTGGCCATGGTCTTTCTATGCCGCAGCTACGCGCCAGAAACCATAGGAAAATCGCCAGCGTTTGGCTGTGTGTGCGGGCGGTCACGGGCCGCTTGGCTAGCGCCCAGGATGCTGATCGCCCACGACCTGGCCATGACCAGGCAGGCCAGGGCCCGTCAGAAATCTGAGGTCCGTGGCGGGATCTCCGCCAGTTTGGGCTGCTTGTCGCGCTTTTTGATCTGGGCGGGATCTCCGCCAGTTTGGGCTGCTTGTCGCGCTTTTTGATCTGGCATAGGCTTTGCGGTGTTTGGCGCGGAGAGGAACAAATCATGATGAAGCGCGTGTGGGTTTCCGCTCTTTCGACCGTTGGCTTGGCTCTCCTCGCTGCCTCGGGCTGTGGCTCGGAATCGGAGGCGACGCAGGAGATCACGCCCAGCACGTCTTCACTGGCCCGTGTCACCGATCCCCAGGTCAGCGACGCGGACCAAGCCACCCTGGCTGCCGACAACGCCAGCTTTGCGTTCGACGCCTATCACAAGATGGTCGTCGAGCACGACAACCTGGTGTTCTCGCCGGCCAGCGTGTCTATCGCGCTGTCCATGGCGTATGCGGGCGCGCTGGACGTCACGGCCAGTGAAATGGCGGCGGCCTTGCACTTCAGCCTGCCCAACGACCGGCTCTTCCCGGCGTTCAATTCGTTGGACCTGAACCTTGCCTCGCGCGGGCAAGGCGGCAAGAGCACCGACGGCGGGCCCATGCAGGTCAGGATCGTCAACGCCGCCTGGGCCGAGCGCACCTACCAGTTCCGCGGCGAGTACCTGGACACCCTGGCCAGCAACTTCGGCGCGGGCGTCAACCTGCTGGACTTCCTCAAGCACCCGGACTCGGCCCGCATCACCATCAACGATTGGGTGGCCGGCCAGACCAACGATCGTATCCAGAACCTGCTGCCCGATGGTTCAGTGGATTCGGCCACATGCCTGGTGCTCACCAATGCCGTGTACCTGAACGCGGCGTGGAAACGGCCTTTTGACTCCAGCTACGAAGGCCCGTTCACGCGACTCGATGGCAGCACGGTCCAGGCTACGCTCATGGGGGCAGAGCTGGAGGCGCGGGCGGTGCAGGACGACGGCTTTAGCGCCGTGGCCTTGCCCTATGACGACGAACGCCTCTCCATGTTGGTGCTGGTGCCTGACGCCGAGGCCTTCGAGGACTTCGAGGCATCCCTGGACGCGGACAGGTTGAACGCCATCGTGGCGAGTCTGGAGTCTCAGTCCGTGATTCTGAAGATGCCGGGCTTTCGTAACGAAACCAGTCAAGATTTCGTGAAGATTCTGAAGAGCCTGGGCATGAACGCCGCCTTCCTGCCAGGCGCGGCGGACTTCTCGGGCATGGACGGCGGCAGGAACCTGTACGTCACGCAGGTCCTTCACAAGGCCTTCATCGACGTGGGCGAGAAGGGAACCGAGGCCGCCGCGGCCACGGCCGTGACCGTTGGCAGATCGTCCATCCCCACGGGCATCAGGATCTCCGTGGACCGTCCCTTCATCTACGTCCTGCGCGACGAACCCACCGGCGCCATCCTGTTCCTGGGCCGCGTGCTCGACCCCAGCAAGGGTTAACGTCGCACCAGGATCAGGCGGGTGTCGTGGAAGGGGTCGTAGGGCTCGGGCGGCTCGTCGGCGGCGGCGATGTAGCGGGCGCGGATGGTCTCGCAGGTCATGGGGTCGAAGGTTTTGGGCGCGGCCCGGGGCATGCTCCACAGCCCCAGCACGGCCAGGCCGATGACGCTGGACACGGCTAGGTAGATGCCGTGCTCGGCCCAACGCCAGCGAAAGCGCAGGGTGAGATCCTCGTCGCAAGCTTGCTGTGACATGGCCGATCCTCGCTGCCGGCCCCGCGATCAGCGTTCACCGGCCGGGGCTGGCGCAAAAACCGGCGACGCTGATCGATAGACACCCCGGGCGGCGCCCGGGTTCCCGAATGGCCTACGGGCTCGGCTTGGCAGATACCTCAGCGGAGGCCGCGGAGGCGCATGCGCCGATATTGGCCGAGACGGTGTAGTAGTAGGTGACTCCGTTAGAGACGCCGGTATCGGTGTAGCGTGGGATGGTCAGAGTCGTCAGGAAGGTGTAGCGGGTTCCGCTCGTCACGCTGCGATTGATGGTGTACGAGATGGGGGTTCCGGCGTCGGGATCTGGCCCCCCTGTCCAGGTCAAGATCACTTGGTTGTTTCCGGGGGCTGCAGTCACTGCGGGGACCGGCGGAGGTGTGCATGTGCACGTGCCTATCGAACAGGACAGACCCTGCTCGCAAGTGCTTTCATCTCCGCAGCACGGTTGATTCTGCCGGCCACAGGCAATGCAGGTCTGAGTGGACGAGGCGCAGACGGCCGCGTCGTAAGGGCATCTGTTTCCACCGCAGCATGGAAGGCCGATCATTCCGCAGGATCGGCATTGCGTCGAAGTACCCAACGTCGATAGGGCGCAGACCTCGGAGGCACGGGTGCACACGCTGTTTGCACAGCAAGGGCCGCCGCCGACGCCGCAGCACACCCCCGACTCGCAGATCGCCATGTTGTCTCGGCACGTGCCGCCCGCACAACAGGGTTGGCCGGCACCACCGCACTGCTCACAGGTCTTTCCCGCGAAGGAGCCCGCATCGGGTGCCAATCGGCACTCCTCGGTTCGATAATTGTTGCAGGTGTCTCCTGCACAACACGGTTGGCCTTGATGACCACAACTCCAGCAAGCCTTGTGTCCGTCGGTCCAGGTGGCGCAGGAGCTGCCCAAAGCTGTGCACGTGTCGCCTGCGCAGCAAGGCTGTCCCATTTCTCCGCATGGCCCCGTGTACGGTACGTCAGGCATGCCCGTTTTCAGGTCAATGGGGACGTCGAACGCGGCCAGC
>CAZHUY010000192.1:0-11845 GCA_964535465.1 uncultured Myxococcales bacterium | reverse complement strand
GCATAGAACGTGCATTGTAGGTAGCGGTAGGGCAAACAGCGCGGGCCGGCCTGGAAAGAACGCTGCCAACTGGCACGCGCAGCCTGCATGTCCCCGCGCTCTTCGTGGATGGTGGCCGCAAGGGCGTGGTACTCGGAGCCCTGGGCATGGGTTGGTGCAAGGCTGTTGAGGCTGTCGTAGGCCGCGACCCGCTCGGGACGAGAGGCGACCGTCATTCCGGCCAGCAGGCGCGCTGGCTGGCCGCTGTCCCGCGACAGGAAGGGCTCGATGCGCCCCAAACGCTCCGGCGCCGCGTCCTGGTAGCGGTACAGCGCCGCCTCGGCGGCCACAATGAGATCCAGGTGGGGATCGTCGGCGAGCAAGGGCTTGCCCGCGGGTGCTAGTTTGCCCAAGCCCTGGGCCAGGCGCTCGAGCGCGCCCTCGGCCAACAGCGAGGCCACCTCGGCGGCCTCCTTGTCTCTCGCCGGGGAGACCTGTTGGCCCTTGTGACGCCCGAAATACCAGAAGCCCGAGACGGCCAGGGCCGCCACCAGCAACCCCACGCCGAGGCGCCTGGGTCCGCGCTTCCGCCCGGGGCCATGCGCACGCGACAGAGCCCCCCGCGATTCGGGCCAGGCGCCGAACAGACTCTCCCCGAACAGGCGATCCAATTGCCGTTGCGCCGGCGGTTCAGTCGGCTGCGAGGGTTGTTGGGTGGGATCGAATGGTTTGTTCATGGCTGAGGAAGCAGTTCGATCTTGCCGTTCACGTGCAGGTTGGGGTCCTTGATGACCCCTCCCGCCGAGACCACATCGCCGTGACAGGTCTCGCACTTGTCATCCTTGGCGTGGCTCTCACCCGGCGGATTGCCGTGGCACGCGGTGCACTCCAAGTTCGAGCCGTCCACGTTCGTCCACACCGGAGGGGGACGATCCTCGCCGCCGCGCAGGGTGGAGCCGTGGCAGAAGGTGCCGGCACAGGTGCGCGTCTGCCGATCCCAGATGGGCGAGGCCGAATCCGCCCGCGCCAGGTTGCCGAAGTCGACGGCCGCAGGGCGACCTTGGGGATCGGGGTGCTCGGTCCCGTCCGCGGCCATGGGCAGGATGTGGCACTCGCCGCACTCCACGGGGCCGGCTAGCGAGCTGCCCTGCATGTGGACCTGGTGCGCGCCCACGGCGATGTCCTTGGTGCTGACCGACCCGTTCACCGCGGGCGGGGGCGTGGGATCGTTGTTCTGGCCGTGGCACCCGGTGCAGTCGGTGTTGGTGGGCAGGCCGTCGTGCAGGCGCGAACGCGAGCAGGACACCGCCAGCAGCGCGAGCAGCGACAGGGCCAAGCGCGTGCGGGTCATGCTCAGAAATCCTCCCGCAAGGTGAGGTAGGCCGTGTGAATGGTGCGATCGACGATCTCGAGCACGTAACGTCCGCGCACCTCCAACCACGGCAGCGCCCGCCACGAGGCCATGGCGTAGACGGTGCGGGCGGAGGTCAGCTCCTCGGCGTCGCGGTAGTAGTTGATCTTGAACTGCTGATAGTAGGTGCCGGCCTCGATCTTCGCCGCGAGCGTCGCATAGCCGGCCGCGCCGCCCAGACTGAAATAGGTGCTGTTGTCGTGGGAGGGCAGGTTCCATTCCGCGGTCGCGCTGACGAACGCCCCGGTCCACGGCAGATCCTTGAGATCCAGCCGTCCGTACACGGCGTTCATGTTGCGGTTGAAGCGGCTGGGATCGTCGTGCAGCAACTGGCGCAGGCGCCCCCCCACCGCCAGGGACAGGGTGCCCCGCTCGCCCAGCGCGAGGTCCTTCCATGTCTCCAGGCGCGCCCGCACGAAGGGCCGGCTGTTGCCCAGCATCGCGTAGTACGGGCTTTCACTCTCGGCGATCTCGCCCAGGGGGACCAATTGGGCGGTGGCCTGGCCGTCGACGCCCAGCCCAACCTTGGGGATCAGCAGATGAAACACGCCCCCTACATGGGAGAAGCTGCGGTTCATGCCACGGGCGAAGAGCTTGCCCGACAGGTCGTCCCAGCGTCCGGTCAGGGCCAGACCATAGGAGTGGGTGTCCACCCGCTTGCCCAGGATCCCGCTGGCATCGGGCAGGGTCTCGTGCAGATAACGCGTGTCTGCTTCGAGCTGGGTGTGGGGGGTGAGGCGGAAGCCGGCGCCGCCGCCCACCAGCCAGTTCTCCAGCAGCCCGGGCATGGCCTCGAAGAAATGCACGGTGCGACCGCCATAGGCGAAGACCGAGAGGCGGCGCTGCAGAAAACGTAGGTCGAGGGCGCCCCCGTCGAAGGTCACCGGGATGCCGTGCGTGGATTGCTGGCGACCCAGGGCCAAACGGTCCACCGGCGAGGTGCGCCGCAATTCGGCCGTGAGGGCGTAAAGCACCAACATGGGCTGGGCCATGTCCTGGGGATCGCCGAAGATCTCCGGCTCGCCGCGCGGGACATGGCCGTCGAGATCGCTCCACAGCGCCGCGGACACGGTCCCCAGGAAGCGCTCGTTCATGCCGGACACGCTGCCGTCCAGGGTGAGGCGCAGATCGTGGTCGCCCTTGGGGCTCGGCGCCGGGCTGCTCTCGAGCGGGCTGTCCGCCACCACCGTGGCCGAGCCGGCGGAACGAAAGCGGTATTCCTGCGAGAGCGAGACCTCCGCCGACCACTTGGGGCGCGCGGGCGCGGGCAGGGGTCCTTGCGTGGCCTCGGCCGCGGCCATGGCGGGAACGAGCACGGCCCCCAGCCAGGCCGCGCACAATCCTACCAGGCTTGGCCGGGTGGCTGGCGTGTTCGGCGGTCGCGACGATCGCGGCGGCTGGGCACTGCGAGAAACCACGAGGGGCAGTCTAATCACAACAGGAGGTGGTTGAGATGGTGATTTGAGGCCGTGCGAAGAATTCCTCGCCGGTCGGGCTTGAATGAAAGTACAGAGGGTCTCATTTCAACGACGAACAAGAAAATGCAGTCATGGGCAATATCTCAGTGGTCTTGACCGCGCGTGATTGAGTAAGAATTCGTCATCGCCTCTCGTTCTCGCAGGACCTGTCCATGGCACAGCAACGCAGCATCAGCGCCGAGGAGCTAGCCAGGCTGGAGCCTTTCTCCTCGCTGGCACCGTCCGCCGTGCAGCGGATCCTGGAGGCCAGCCGCCTGGTCGAGCTACGCCCCAAGCAGCGTCTCTCCGCCCAAGCGCGCGATCCCCAGGGCGAGAGCTACTGCTTCGTGCTGGCCGGCCAGATGGCCATCGTGCTCGGGCCAGCCGCAGCTCCCTCCGCGCCCACGGAGGACCCCAACAGCCAATTCATCGGCTATTTCGTGGCGGGCGAGCTCTTTTCCGACGGCTACCGGGACGTCGCGCCCGGCGACGCGGGGCCGGTGCTCGATTGCGCGGCCTCCACCGCGGTTCGCCTGCTCGTCACCCCGGTGGCCATGCTCCACCGGTTGCTGTGCGACCATCGCGATTGGACGACGCGCGTCGCCCATGCCGTGACGATCTCCCGGCAGCGCTTCGTCGGGCAGCAGGAGCCCACCCGCAGGGTCGTGCAGGACTTCTTCCTGCGTGGGGGCTATGGCTCCAGCCGGCGCGTGCGCGTGGCCGAGATGAGCCACTGTCTGGACTGCGACAAGTGCGAACGAGCCTGCGCCAAGCGCCACGGGCAGGTTCGCATGAGCCGCGCCCACGCCCGCCTGGGCCGGCTGGCCATTCAGCGATTCTGCGTGAATTGCACCGATCAGTCCTGTTTGGCCGCCTGTGCTTTCGGGGGACTGGTTGTGGGGCCCGGCGGCGAAATCCAGGTCACCGCCAACTGTAACGGCTGCGGGGCCTGCGCGCGTCGGTGTGCCTTCGGCGCCATCTCCATGATCGAGTCCGGTGCGCCGACCCCTGCCGCCCCTCGGGCAGCAAAGTTGGCCGTCAAGTGCGACAACTGCGCCGGCTTCCCCGATCGGGCTTGCCTGCGCGCCTGCCCCACCGCCACCATGGTCGAGCTGTCGCCGCACGAGCTCTTCTTCGAGCCAGGCGCGGCGGAGCAAGGCAAGTTCTCGGCCAGCGCCTTCGTGGACGGCGTGGCCGAGCATCGCGCGCGAGCCAGGAGACACGGCACGGCCCGCGCAATCCTTGCGTGCGCGCTCATCCTCGTGTTGATCGGGACCGGCCTGGAGGCCTTGCTGCGCCGGGTTTGGCCCGCTCACAGCCTGGCCGCCATGCTGGGGCCCATGCTGGGGGACAGCGATTCCGTCTGGTACAAGCCGAGCCGCGGCTACGGTCACGGCCTGGGCTACGTGGGCACGGTCTTCATGCTGTTGACCCTGTTCTATCCTCTGCGCACCCGCCTGGGGCTCCTGAAGAACTGGGGCGTGCAGTCCACCTGGATGAGCGTGCACCTGTGGGTGGGCTTCATCGGCGCCACCTTGGTCACCTATCACTCGGCCCTACAACTCGGCCGCTGGGTGGGACTGGCTTGCTTCGCCATGTGGCTGGTGGTGCTCTCCGGCGTGGTCGGTCGCCATCTGTACGGGATGATGCAATCCGGGCTAGGCTTGCTCGACTTCGATCGGTACCTCTTGCGCACCAGCGTCTACGGCGAAGGCGTGCTGCAGGTCCTCGGGCCACGCTACGCAGCCATCCTGACCGCCAAGCCGGAGAAGCCGGGATCGATCTTCACCGAGATGTTCGTCATGCTCGGGCACGAGCTGCGCGACTTCCTCACCGGCCTGCGCCTGCGCCTGGGCGGGCTGTCCCACCTGCCCACCCGCGAGGCCCGTCGCCAGGCCCTGCACCTCTTCACCGAGCTGGCCGCCTACCGTCGCTCGTGCCGCTACCTGGAGAGCGCCCGCCGCCTGCTGCGCTACTGGAACTGGGTCCACATCATCCTGACCATCACCATGTTCGTGCTGGCGGGTGTCCACATCACCTACGGCTTCATGTACAAGGCGGTGTAGGCGCGAACCGACGGGGGGCGGATGAAAGCGTTGCTGACAGGGGCCACGGGGCTCATCGGTAGAGAGCTGGTCGGGAAGCTGGAGGGTGCGGTGGTGCTGAGCCGCGATCCCGAACGGGCCCGCAGTCGACTGGCTGGGGTGCAAGCCCACGCCTGGGATCTCGGGTCTGGTCCGCCTTCGGCCTGTGTGTTCGACGGGGTCGAGGTGGTCTTCAACCTGGCGGGAGAGCCGGTGGCCGAGGGGCGTTGAACCGCTGAGCGCAAACGCCGCATCCACGACAGCCGGGTGCTCGGCACGCGCCACCTGGTGGCGGGGCTCGCCGCGCTGACCAGCCGGCCGCGCGTGCTGGTGTCGGCCTCGGCGGTGGGCTACTACGGCGATCGCGGCGACGAAGTTCTCGATGAGTCGTCCCCACCCGGAGGCGGTTTCCTCGCCGACGTGTGCGTCGCATGGGAGCGCGAGGCGCGGGTCGCCGAGGCCCTGGGCATGCGCGTGGTGTGCGTCCGCACCGGCGTCGTGCTGGCCGGTGTGGGGGGCGCGCTGGCCAGGATGCTTCTCCCTTTTCGCGTGGGCGTGGGCGGCAGGCTGGGCGATGGCAAGCAGTGGATGCCCTGGATCCACCATGAGGACGAGGTCGGCCTCCTCCTGCACGCCATGAAGGACGAGCGCGTCCAGGGGGCCATCAACGCCGTGGGCCCGCAGCCGGTCCGCAACGCGGAGTTCACCCGGGAGCTCGCCCGCGCCCTGGGCCGGCCGGGGTTCCTCCCGACGCCCAAGGCCGTCCTGCGCCTGGCCTTCGGAGAGATGAGTGAGATCCTGACCTCGTCGCAAAGAGTGTTCCCGCGCGAGGCCGCACGCTCCGGATATACCTTCAAGCACAGCGAGCTGGCCGGGGCGCTCGCCGCCGCGCTGACCGAAACAGCAAACCACCCTGCGTGAGCCCGCGTGGGAGACGCGGCGCCCGGCGATCACCCGGTCGTGCGTTGCTGGGCGTGGCTCAGGGCCGCCTGTATGCGCTTGCGGCGTGTGGAGAGGAATCCCGTCGTCACCGCCAAGGCCACCACGAACACGCCAACCCCGGGCAGGCCAAAATGGTCGGCGATGATTCCGATGACGGGCGCGCAGACCATGATGCTCAGCGAGCCGAACTGCGCCTCGACCGACAGGATGGCCGCGCCGTAGCTGGAATCGGCCACCTCGTCTAGGCGATCCAAGAACAGGGGCCGCCAGATGTTCTCCACCAGGACCAAGAGGAAGAAGCCTAGCACCGCCACGCCCGTGGCCCCGGGAACCATGCCGCGCAGGGCACTGCCCCCGGCGAGCAAGACACCCACCACCACCACGCAGGCCCACAGCCAGGGGAAGTGGCGGCGTTCGATGGCATCGAAACGATGGGAGTGGCGGCTGGCCCAGGCGGCGATGAGGTTCAGCATGAAATACGCCAGCGCGAGCAGAAAGGCCGAGCGGCGGGTGGCGTCCACCGAGGCGAGTGGCCCTGACGTCGACCACGTCGCGAGGGCCACGACGATCAAGGGCTGCAGGTAGTCCTTGACCACCTTGGCCGCCGCTTGCAGCGCCGCCGATTCCACGAACAACCCGCGCAGTCCTCTGTTGCGCACGCACGCCAGGGTTTCCCGCGCCATGGTCGCCACCGCCTCGCGCGGAGAGAATTTTTTCCCCGTGTGCTCACCCTCCAGCCGGGCCGGGTAGGTGCCCACGTTGATCATGTTGAGCAGGGCGGGTGGGATGGCGAACAGAAAGGTGTTGCTGAAGGCCCCCGTCAAGAACACCAAGAACCCCGAGAGCAGGGATGACAGCGCCGAGCCGATCTTCGACCAGGAACGGGTAAAGCCGTACACGCGTGCCTTGTTCGCTTCCTGTCCGGTGAGGCGCAGGTGGTGAAAGATCATCGCCTTGTGGGTGCCGGAACGAAACGACTCGCCCACCGCGAACGCGAACATGGCGGCGAAGAGCAGCGGCAGTCCTTGGCCCAGGGAAAAACCCAGAAAGGCGAGGATGTAGGCGCCAAAGCAAACCAGCAGGGCTTGGCGGCGGCCCCGCATGTCCGCCAAGAAGCCGGCGGGAATCCCCATGAGGTTTACGCAGATCTCACGAAACGTGTAGAGCAGTCCGATTTGGAAGAAGGTCAGGCCCTTGCCGCGCAACACCAGGAGGAAGAAGGGCTCGTAGTACTGTTGGTTCTTGAGAAAGCCGTACAGGCTAAAGCGCCACAGCAGCGGATCCCGTGGGGGCGGTTCGGACATGGCTGAACCATGTCACCGGCTCGCGGAAATGCATGGCCGATCACGGAACAGGTTGGCGAGGGCGAATTTCAGGGTAATCATCGCTCGATGAGCAAAAAAGACGTGGCCTTGAAACGTTTCAACGAACAGGGCGGCAACTGCGCCCAGGCCGTGCTGGTGGCCTTCGGTCCCGAGTTGGGTTTGGAGGAGCAGGCTTGCCTGAAAGTCGCTGCGTGCTTTGGCGCGGGCATCGGCCGCCTGGGCTTCACCTGCGGCGCGGCCACCGGTGCGTGCATGGTCCTGGGTCTGCGCCATGGCCACGAGATGGACGAGGGAGCCCAGGGGCGCGACAAGGTCTACGGCCGGGTGCAGGAGTTTGCCCGCAGGTTCCGAGCGCGCTTCGGCAACGTGGATTGCGCCGCGCTCACCGGCTGCGATCTGACCAGCGCCGACGGCCGCAAGAGCTTTGCCGAGCGCGGCCTTCACAAGGGGCTGTGCGCAGGCCTGGTGGCGGGCGCGGTGGAGATCCTCGAAGAGATGCCAGGCAAGTAGTCCCTCGCGGGACCGTGCCTGACGTCTTCTTGCGTCTCTTGCCGTGCGCCTGGTACTTTCGGGGTCATGCGGGCAGGAGTGGTCTGCGCCAATCTCTGGTCATTCACCGTCATCGCTCTGCTTGCGTGCTCGACGGGATCGAAGGAGCCCAGGACGACCGGCGCCGGCGGCTCGGCTGGGGTCGGGGGCATGGGCGGAGCAAGCGGGTCGCTCGGCGGCACCTCTCCCGGTGGAGCCGGAGGCCTGAGCGGGGCCAGTGGCTCAATCGGCGGCACCTTTCCCGGCGGAGCCGGGGGCTCGGCCGGCGGCACCTCACCGGGCGGAGCCGGTGGCAGAGAGGGCGGATCCGCGGGCAGCACTGGGGTGACCGCCGGAATTGCCTGCTATCGCTATGTCGAGGCACAATCCAACCGACGTGCGGAATGCCGAGGCACCATCGACGCGATGGGTGCGGATTACGCTTCCTCCTGTCCGAGCGCCTTCTTGATAGCCGGCTCGACGCGCACCATCGACAGCTTGCTCGCTTGTGCGCGGGTATGGACTACCTTCGATTGTGATCGCGTGCTTCGCGGTGAGGTCCCCGATTGCGTAACCCCTGGCACCCTGGGGCCGGGGGAGCCATGCAGCTTTGGCTCGCAGTGCACGTCGCTTGTTTGCCTCGGAACCTGCACCACCCCTGCTCCATCCGGCGGGGCCTGCTCCGAGAAAGTCACTTGTCCACTGGGCCAGAAGTGCGCGAACTCGGCGTGCATCCGTAACGAGCTGCCCGGCCTTGAAGCGGACGATTCTTCACCCGTGAGAGGCCCGGGAGAGACCTGCGTATGGTCGATGAACTGTCGCAATGAGCTCTTCTGCCAATTCGTTGCGGCCACACCGGGGACAGGGCGCTGCGCCTCGCCGCCTGCGGCGGGCTCGGCGTGCGGTGACTCCCAGGGCCGCGGTGCCTCCACGCCGAATCGCTCGGCCTGCGATGCCGCCAGCTACTGCGGCAGGGATGAGATGTGCCACGAGCTGCCTCCGCTCGGTGCCGCTTGTGGCGAGGATCGCTTCAATGGAACGCTCCACTGTGCCAAGGGAGGGTACTGCGACACGGCCACCATGAAGTGCGTGGCGGCGCTTGGCCTTGGTCAGAGCTGCAAACCAGACACGGTCTTTTCGGGGAGGACCGGCTTGCCGCTGACCGAGCCGTGCGATACCACCGCAGGCGGAGCGTGCACCTGTCCGGGTGGCCGTCGCGTCTGTGATGGCGCGAGTGGCGTTTGCGCCATTCCCAGGAATCCCGGCGAAACCTGCACCCGCGAGGTGGAGATGTGCGTGCACGGCTCGACCTGCGTCGCAGGCATTTGCGACTACCCGTAGTCGCAAGACCCAAGGCGTTGGTGACCGCCTCTGTGCCAGCGGGCTCCCGCATGCGGGCATGTATCTACGGCGTGCGCTCCGTTCACTGTTCGTCGTTGCACGGGCAACGAGCGTCATCTATCACCGGTGCCTGATCGAATCGAAGCACCATTTGTAGTCGCGGGGGGTCAGCCTCTATTCTTTGGGATCTCGGTCCGGACATCCCTTCACTCGGATGACTTGGTCAATTCGGGATCAAGTAAGAAATTGCCACAGTCGCGCGTCTCTACACCAACGACAATGGCAACTTCGTGGAAAGAGCGATTGGTTCTTGGTGCAGGCCTTGCGCTAGCGATGCTGGTCTCGCGGGCCTCGACGGCCGCGGAACGCGATCCGGAGATCCCGGTCTACGAACTGCGTGCCCGATCCGACGACCCCACCTCCCCGCCTCGCGCGTACCTGGTGGGCTCGACCCACAGCCTGAACAAACGGCTCGTCATTCCCACGGCGCTCCGGCGCTGGCTATGGGAGTCGTCTCGGATCGCCGTCGAAAACACCGCGCGGTCGTCCCTGCCAGCTCGACCGGGTTGGATGGATGCGCGCACCAGGGAGCTGCTGTGCGAGTACCTGGTCCGCGAACGACGCCGTTGGGACGACCGCGCCCTGGCCATCTATGCCAATGGCCCTCCCAACCAAGTCACCATCGAGTTACGCGAGAAAGCGCGCAGCACCAGAAACGACGGCCTGGAGAAGTGGATACGAGCCACACCCCTCCAGTAAGTTGCGGGCGCTCGAGAGCGGACCGGATCGCCCCAACGCCTATGCAGGCGTAAGCGATGAGGCCTGGAATGCTCGACGAAGTCGTGGCGGTCACTTCAGTGGCACGAAAACATCCACGATGGCTTCGTGCTCGGGAACCTGGGGAACCAGGGTCACCCTCTGCAGAAAGGGCGGGAAATCCCGGGGCTCCTCTCCGCTGCCCGGGAGCCACTCGCGGTACAGGCGGATGAGCAGGGGGCCGACCACCTCATCGGGACCCTTCACGCGGAAGGTGGCGCAACGGCCAGCCGGAATCGCGCGCCCGACCACGCCATGGTCGTTGGGCGCGACCGAGGTGGTGACGGCCGCGCAGAAATCCAGACGGTAGTCGTCGGGAGGCGTGTTGGTGGGATCATTGTGGAGGATGTTGAAAGTGGCGCTGACCTGCGGAGGCAGGCGGTTCTCTCGTCGCCACGCAATGAAGTGGCGGACCGTGTCGTTCAGGCGGCGCGGATCACCGCGGTGTTCCAGCACAGCGATGCGGGTTTCGGGGAAGTCGACGATTCTGATCTCCGGAAGATTGCCGGCGTTGTTCACGATGTCTCTCCTCAGCTCGTGCAAGGGGGCCAAAGCGGCGTGCCCGGCCATCCAGTCAGGGAGCGCTCGCCAGTCGCTCGGGGTCAGGCCGAAGCGCTTCTTGAAGATGCGGGCCAAGGCCTCGGGGCTCTCGTAGCCGGCGTCCAGGGCGGCATCCAGGACGCTGCGTTCGCGGAACGCCAGGTCGTAGGCGGCCCGCCTGAGACGAACCAACTCACCCGGTCGACCGGGGGCTCGCACAGGCAGGCATGCGTCCATGGCACGTGCTCCGTTCACCGTCGCCACAAGCTCAGGCCGCGGTATTCGTTCACGAAGCCGATCCTGCGCAAATGTTCGACATAGGGCGAGGCTTGCGCGTTCTCGTCGTTGATGGTCTCCACCGTGGCCGAGGTGGCGGGGTTGAATTGACGGCCCAGCAGGAACGGGTAGATGGCGAGGGCGGGCTCGATCACCGGATCGCCGGGCGGGGGCGCGATGGTCAGGGCTCGGCCCGATCCTTCCAGGGTCAAGACCAGCTCGCCGCCGCGAAACACGGTCCAGTTGCTGGCGATGCGCCGAGGAAGCGTCGGCAACCCGGGCAGACCCAGGCCACACAGCGAGGCGGGATCGCAGGCGTTGATGAAGGTCAGGCGAGCGCCGGGCAGGGGCGCGGCCAGTTTGCGGATGGCCTCGTGGGTGGCGAACTGCAATCCCGGGATGCCCTCGAAGAAGTGTCCGGCCACGATCTCACCCGACAGCTCCAGCAAGCGCAGGGCGCGGAAAAGGCGAGACCAGCGCAGGGGCGCCAGCTCGTGCTCCAAAAGCTCGCGGAAGATCACGCCGTAGCGCGCGAGCACCATGCGGGCGCGCTCTTTGTCCAGCTCGGCGCGGGCCATGGCGCCGTCGGACTGGGTGCGCGACACCATCCGCCACACGCCCACGCTGGGGCGCGAGCGTTCCCAACGGCGGAATCCGGCGCGGCCCGAGTTCTCGCTCACCTTCTCCGCCGCGAAGTCGTTCAGGATGCCGCGCCGGACGACCTCGAAGCTGTCGCTGGCGATGGCCCCTTGCCAGGCCAGGGTCCACATGATGCGCGCCAAGGTTCCGCTGTCGAGCCCCACGGCGTTGACCAGATCGAAGAAGCCCAGACCGCGCTCGGCTGCGGCCAGTTTGTCCCAGACCGCGGCGGCAGGCGCGTCCTCGGGATGACGGGCGGAATCGGAGAAGAGGACGTTGTCGGCGGGAAGCGCCAGGGTCAGGCGCTCTTTGCCGGTGCCCAGCCAGGCCAAGCCGTAGGAGGCAAACAGGCTGTCGAGCCACGAGGGGTAGTAGGGGTCGAGGCGGCTGGGCAGGATGGCCTTCTCCCAGAGCGCGGCGGGTGCGGGGAAACCGAACAGGCGATCGAGCGTCTCTTGCAGCGCCTCGAGGCCGCCGCGGGTCGGACCCAAGCCCTGCCATGTGGCC
>CAZHUY010000191.1:0-11878 GCA_964535465.1 uncultured Myxococcales bacterium | reverse complement strand
TGATAGCTGGCCGAGCTGGTAGGGGGAACCCTTGCCGAGGGCCATGTGGCGGTCCCGATTGGAGGAGCCCTCTCCGAGGGTCATGCGGTGGTCCCGCTTGCGTTTGAGATGACGAGCACCCGGCCAGCTTTCAACCCTTCGTTGTCGGCGCTATGCTTGCTTCGATGTCGGAACGCCACGAGCTCGATGTTGCTGCTCTCGCCCGCTTCTGCCTGGGCAAGGCGGATGTCCGGTTGCTCGTGATCTTTGGCTCGGTGGCATTGGGCAGGGCGCGGGGTGATAGCGATGTGGACGTGGGTATCTTGGGTGGGGCTTTTTGTGAACAGCAGGCGATTGGCGCTGATATAGGCGGACAGCTTGGACGGGAGGCGCATGTGGTGGATCTCGCGGCGGCGTCGGATTGGCTGCGTTTCCAGGTCGCTCGTGATGGCGTCTTGATTTTTCAGGCGGAGCCAGACGGTTGGGCCCTGTTCAAGGCGAGGGCGATGCTCGACTATTGGGATCTGGCGCCGACTATTTCCTTGTGCGCGGCGGGCGTCAGGGAACGACTTGAGCGGGAGGCGCAGCATGGCTGAATTGCTCCTGCGCAAGTTGTTGGCCTGTCGCCAGCGCATCGCCAAGCTTCGCGCGGCCTTGCCCGCCGATCCCGCAGCGGTTGTCGCCGACGAGCGCTTGGAGGCCTATCTGTCGTTTCAGCTCTTTCTCCTCATTCAGGACGCGGTGGTTCTCGCGGCCCATCTGGTCGCCGGCAAGGGCTTGGCTGTGCCGGCTTCCCTGCGCGAATCCTTCGCGGCGCTCGACGAGGCGGGACTCCTGTCGTCTGAGTCCGCGCGAGCCATGTCAGGCATGGCCTCTCTTCGCAACCGCATCGCCCATTCCTACGGCGACCTGGATGTCGTGCGCATGGTGCGTGAGTTGCCGCAGGGACTGGAGATCATCAGCCGGTACTTGGACGAGTTGCTCAAGGCGATCCCTCCGGCCCCCTGACACCCGCCGGGGGAAGGTCTCTGGCACCCAGCGGGGGGGAAGGTCTCTGGCACCCAGCGGGGCGCACCCGGGTGCTCGCTAGGCTGGCCGTCTGACCATTATGACGGTCGGAACATTGGCGGGATTGGGGCCGGCGTCTCTCTCTTCGATGAACCCGTGTTTCCTGTAGATGGCCCGGGCGCCCGCACCCTCCGGTGAATCCGAGGCGAAGGTCTGGACGTGGATTTCCACGTTTCCCAACACCTCGAGGGCTTTCTTCACCAGCAGGTCGCCATAGCCTTTCCCGCGCTGGTCTCTCTTCACTGCCAGCCAAAGGATGTCGTGGCTCTTGGGTTCGAGGGCCACGATTCCGGCGAGTTCGCGCGAGCCGTGGCCCACGCCGTAGGCCTCGCCCCTGTCGATGCAGGCTTGGATGCCGTTCTGGAAATCAGGCGTATCCACCATGGGCCCGAAGAGCGGTTCCACCTCGGCCGCAATCGCGAGCCACGCCTCATAGTCGTCTTTGACCAGCCTGCGTACGGTCGGCCCTTCTGCGGTCATCTTCGGGGGTCCTCGTGCCCCGGTTCTAGAAAAGACGAAGCGATCCAGCAAGGTCGATGCGAGAAGACTCGAGTTGTAGACGGTCAGCCCGGAGTCGATCCGGCATCCGAGCGCGCGGGCTCGGTCTCGCCGCTGCCGTCGCCGACTTCGCCCGTGGGGACGTCGCCCCAGATGGCGCTTGGGCAGTCGGCCACGCAGCCGCAGGCTTCGGCCTCACCCGTCTCGCACACGCCGTCACCGCAGCGGCCCTGAATACAGGCGTAGATGCGAAGGGGAAGCTGGACACAAACCTTGGCGCCACCTTCGGCGTAGGCCGAACCCGTATAGAAGACCTCGCGCAGGCCAGGGCAACAGGGCCGGTAGCTGCCCTCCTTGCCGGCTTGGTAACGGCCGGGGCCGCGGCAGTCGCCCGCGGTCGCGTCTGCTGCGGCGCCGCTCTCTCTCGTGGTCGTGAGCTCGGCATCTTGTCCACTGGACTCGCTGCTGCCGCAGCCCACCAGCAAGCACGCGAGCGTCGCACCCTGCATCACCTTCGACGACATGCGAATCATCATAGCATGGCTGTTGCTTCCTACCCTCGGCGCAGGACCTTCTTGCCAGCCCGCACGGCCGCGAAGACGAGTCCTCCCGCGAGGACTCCGACCAGACCTGCCGCCAGCGAGCTGACCACGCCGTCGAGGGGCGGGACGGCTGGGGTCGAGGCCTGGACGATTTTCTCCAGGGGGGGCAGGCCGTGCATCAGGATGCCCCCGCCCACCAGGAACATGGCGATGGTCCCGATCACGGTCAGGCTCTTCATCATGTGCGGGGCCACCCACAGAATGGCCCGACCCAGGCCCGTGGCCAGACGGCTCTGCTGCTTTTGCCGGTAGAGGTAGACGCCCACGTCGTCCATCTTGACGATCATGGCGACGAAGCCGTAGACCCCGAAGGTCATCAGGACGCCGATGGTCGAGAGGACGAGCATGCGGGTGGCGAAGGGCGCGGAGGCCACGGAGCCCAGGCTGATGGTGACGATCTCCGCCGAGAGCACGAAGTCCGTGCGCACGGCGCCGCGTATCTTTGCGGCTTCCAGGCGAGGCAGGTCGGCCTGCTCGGGGTCGGCCGTGGCCAGAACCAGGGTGGCGGGGTGCAGCACGGCCCCCTGGGGTTTGCGGTGGGAGAGCCAGTGAAGCACCTTTTCGAAACCCTCGAAGCAGAGATAGCCGCCGCCCACCATCAGCAGGGGGACAATCGCCCAGGGTGCGAAGGCGCTGATGAGAAGCGCCGCGGGCACCAGGATGGCCTTGTTGACCAGCGATCCCTTGGCCACCGCCCACACCACGGGCAACTCGCGTTCCGCACGCACGCCCGCGACCTGCTCGGCGTTGAGCGCCAGGTCGTCACCCAGCACGCCGACCGTCTTCTTGGCGGTCGCCTTGGTCAGAAGGGCCACGTCGTCCAGGATGCTGGAGACATCGTCGAGGAGGGCGAGGAGGCTGGGGCTGGGCATGGGCGGGTCTTTGGCGCCACAGATTAGGGCATCGGGTTCCTCAAAGCGATGCCCTCTCTTCCCCACGAACGCTTGCGGTCGCGCCCTGACCGGGCTCGGCGGCCTCAGCCTTGCTTGCGCCACAGGGACAGCATGCGGCGCCCCTCCGCCACCGGATGCGGCACCTGCACCAGTCCGGCCTGCTCGGCGGCGCGTCTCTCGTCGCTCCACAGCTCGCGTGAGCAATGCCCCGGGGGCTCGATGAGTAGCAGGTGGCCGTCCGGTTTCAGGCTGGTGGCCAGGCATCGAATGGTGTGCTCCGGCGACGGCGTTTCGTGCACCACGTACAGCGCCAGCGCAACGTCGAAGCTGCCCTTCACGTCGTCCAGGCCGAGATCCTCGGGGCCGCACTGGCGCAACTCGACCCGGTCGCGCAGCCCGCGCTTGGCTAGCCGCTCGCCCAGTCGTGCCAGCATGCCGGCCTGCACGTCGACGCAGACCACCGTGCCGTGCGGACCGACGGACTTGGCTGTCGGGATGGTGAAGAACCCCAGACCAGGTCCCAACTCCAGGACGCGATGTCCGGGCTTGAGCAACGGCAGCACCAGCTTGGCCGGGTTTTCGATGAGCCGCCTGAGGGGGCTGGCCAGCAGGTAGCCAAGCCAAACCGGACAGACGTGGGGCTTGGGGATGGAATCGTGCGCATCATGGTCGGCGCGGGTGTGCATGGTGTGTCGCTCCTGCCGTGTGAGGGGAAGCCGGGTGTTAGGGCGTGATGCCCGGACCGGGCTGCCATGAAAGCCGCGAAACGCCCTGTTCATATTAGGAACGAGATTCTGGGTCTGGCCAGGTGGTTTACTGACGGAACCTGTGTGTGTTGCACCTCTAATGGGCTCAGAGAGGAGGACTAAGTAATGACGGAACGAAGTTTCGGAATGAAAAAGTTGAGTGTCATGGGGCCAGGCCTGTTGGCTGGCATCGTGGCCATGTGTTTTCTCGGATGCAGCTCGAGCTCGGGGGTAGACGGAGGAGCTGGATCTTCCGGTAGCGTGGGCGGCACTGTCGCCGGGGGAGGCACGAGTCCCACCACCACGGGTGGAAGCTCGGGTGGGAGCAAGTCCAGCGGCCAAGCCGGCAGCAGCGGGAGTGTGGCCTGCGGACAGCCTGGACAAGCCTGCTGTCCGGGCAGCGTGTGTAGCAACGGCTGTTGTATTCCCACGTCTACCGACGGGGGGATGGGGATGGGCCGTGTGTACCTATGCGTGGGTGCCGGACAGGCCTGCAATGCCAGCGGGGTGAGCGGAACCTGTTCCGCGACCACCGGCTCATGCACGAGCTCGACGACCGGTGCGGCTTGTGGAGGCCTCGGAGAGGCCTGCTGCGGTTCGAGCGTCGACGGCGGCTTCGGCTCTGGCTCTGCCTTCTGCACGGCCTCCGGAGCGCGTTGCGCAAACGGAACCTGCGTGGCCTGCGGCACCGAGAACGCGGCGTGCTGCTCGGGTGGCGGCACCAACCAGTGCGGGGCTTCTCTCGTCTGCGCGAGAAGCGATGACGGCACGCAAGTCTGCCAGTCGTGCGGTGGCTCGGGCAAGTCCTGTTGCGCGGGCAACACCTGCAACGCCGGACTCGGTTGCGCCGTGACCCGCGGGGTCGGCGTCTGTGAAAACTGCGGTGCCGCCGGGGCGGCCTGCTGTGAGGGCAGCAACTGTCAAGACGGCCTTGGTTGTTTCACCGAGCGGGTCGACGGTGGCGCGGGCGCGAGCACCTGCAAGGCTTGCGGTGGCTCCGGCCAAGCCTGCTGTCCGGGCGGTGGATTCGGCGGGGGGAGCACCTGTGATACCGGGCTGGATTGCATGCTCTCGGAGGGTGGCAGTGTCTGTGGGGCGAACTGCGGGGGTTCTGGCCAGGCGTGCTGTGGCAGTGGTCGAAGCGGCAACTGCGATACCGGGTTTGCTTGTTCGGGCCGAGACGCGGAACAGGGTGTCCCGGGGACCTGCGGCGCGTGCGGTGGCGAAGGGCAGCCCTGTTGCAGTGGCCGCGAGGCGTGCACGACCGGTTCGTGCATGCTCACCGCCGACGGCAACGTCTGCTCGTCGAGCTGCGGAGGGGAAGGCAAGGCCTGCTGTGGTACCAGTGGTTCCGGCACCTGCAGCTCGGGCTTTGCGTGCACGGGGCGAAACGCGACCGAGAGGACTCCTGGCACTTGCTCGCCCTGTGGCGGCGATGGCCAGGCCTGCTGCTCGGGTGATGCGCCCTGCACGGCCGGCGAATGCGTTCTGGCGGCCACGGGCAACGTGTGCTCGGCCTGCGGTGAATCCGGACAGGCCTGCTGTGGTACCCGCACCTCCGGCACCTGCAGCCCCGGCTTCGCGTGCTCGGGGCGAAACGTGACCGAGAGGACTCCTGGCACCTGCTCGCCCTGCGGCGGCGATGGCCAGGCCTGCTGCTCGGGTGATACGCCCTGCACGGCCGGCGAATGCGTTCTGGCGGCCACGGGCAACGTGTGCTCGGCCTGCGGTGAATCCACGCAGGCTTGCTGTGGTGTCGGCGGCAGCGGAACCTGCAGCGCGGGTAACGTGTGCTCGGGTCGTGATCGCACCGCGGGAGTGGCTGGCACATGCGGCGCTTGTGGCGGGGTGGATCAAGTCTGCTGTCCGACCTCGAGCCGGTCGGATGGTGGGGTCAGCGCCTGCACCTCGCCGCAAGAATGCGTGGTGGGCACCGACGGTAATCGTTGCGCAAGCTGCGGAGCCGATGGACAGCCCTGTTGTGGCACCGGCCGCACCGGCACCTGCGCAACCGGGCTGGCCTGCTCTGGACGGAGCCAGAGCAATGCCAGAGCCGGGACCTGTGGTGCGGCCGAGGTCGACGCCGGTGTGAGCAATCCCGGCACCGACGACGCCGGCGAGTAGCGCTTCCTTGATACGAAGACCCTCGAGCCGGGGCTTTCGTCCCTGGCTCGGGGGTCTTTCTTTTGGGGGGTGGGAGGGATCCGATGACGGTTGGCTACTGCAGGAGCGTCGTGCACCAGGTGCGATCGTCGCAGAAGGGAACGGTTCCGTCGCTCGCTTGGCAGCTCGAGGTCGTCACTTGCCCGACATGGTACAGGAGCTGCCCGTCGCGCATGTCGTCGACCCCCCCGAAGCTCGTGTCGGCGCTGTTGAGGCCGATGTCGAAGCGCACGAGGGATCCCGTGCTCGGGGAATGGCCGGGCCATGGGATCTGGGCTTCGATGGCATAGCCGGTGGCGGTCCTCATCTGTCGGTACTGCGACGTCGCCCAAGCGGAATGGACGATGCCGGTGCTGGTGGTCTTGACCAGGACGGCGGGACCTTCGGCGGGGATGGTGATGTGCACGGCGTTGTCGTTGGCACCGGGGAAGCCCTTGGCCTCGTTGTTCGAAGCCAGGAACAGCTCGATGGAGTCACCCTGGTAGACCTTGTCGATGGCCAGATTGGCGGCCGTGGAATTGACGGATTGGACGCTGGCGTCGGTGACTTCGATGAAGACGGCCAGGCCGGCCGCCGACCAGGCCACCTTGATCGCGGCGTCCTCTTTCGGGGTGGCGTGGCTCTCGATGACGGTGCCGTTCGCCTTGGCGGTCTCGGCGTTGAGGTGGAAGGCGGGGACATCGCAGAACTCGTCCCCTTTGCCGTCGAGGCTCTGGGTCACGATGAGGTTGGGAAGGCTGGAGCACGGCGCCGCACTGTCGGAGACGCCGCAGGTCCTTGGTCCGCTGCTGATGGGCATGCTGCCCCCGTCGTTGTCCGACACCCCGCCATCGCTGTCCGAGACCGAAGCGTCCACGCTGGCCGGCAGGTCGCGGCACTCGGCCACGCCGCCATAGACCTTGCAGGTCTGCGAGGTCAGGCAGGCCTTGACCGTGCCGAACTGCGTGCCGTCGGCTGTGCACGAGGCCATGCCGTTGCCCACGCACCGGGATTCGCCGGGTAGGCAAACCGGGAACCTGCAGGCGCCGAAGGCGTCGCAGATGTTTCCACTGGCGCAGGGCCTTTGTTCCGAGCACTGGGCGCACACGCCCTTGCTCAGGTTGCACAGCATTCCGCTGGGAGTGCAGTCCTTGTCGGAATCGCAGGCGGCGCGACAGACGTTCTGCACGCAACGTCGGGCCGAGCCGCAGTCGGCGTCCGTGCTGCACTCGACGCACCTGCCGGACGGATCGCAGACCTTGCCCTGTCCACAATTGGCCGCGCCTCCGTCGGTGTCGTCCTGACAGGTGGCGGCGCTGGCGCAGCGGTTGGACAGACAGGTCTGTCCCGTGGGACAGTCGGCCGCGCGCGTGCACTGCACACACAGGCCGCGGTTGGGATCACAAACCAAATCCGTCGAGGCACAGTCCAGACTGTCGCTGCATCCCGCCGGGTTGATACAGCCACCGTTTTTGCAGAGACGACCGGAGGGACAGTCAGTGTCCGCGGTGCAGGTCAGCTTCGGCACGCTGATCATCCCTCCCGTGCCGCCCCCGCTGCCCGATGCACCGCCAGGGCCCGTGGTCGAGCCCCCGGCGCCCGTGTCGACGCCGCTACCCGAGGTCCCACCCAGGGACCCGCCCGCCGAGTTGTCGTTGGTCTTGCCACCGCTGGAGATGTTGCCTGCCTTGCCTTTGGTGGAGCTCCCGCCTTTCGAGGTCGCACCGACGCCGCCCGAGTCGCTGGATGATGATCCTCCTGACCCGCCCGTGTTCGAAGTCAAACCCGTGCGGCTGGGTCTGGCGGCACATCCCGCGAGGGCGATGGCGCAGACAACGACGAAAAGCCGATTCCAATGATGGGTGTGAGATTGCCGGTGGTCCATGTGGTTCTCCTGGTTTCAGACCAAAACGCGGTGGCGATGCTAATCCCGGGCCTTCGGGCTGTCGATGACGAACGCTGAACCGCTCTGATCGCACAAGCGGGTTGCCAAGGTGGGAGCGGGAATGCTCTTCTCGCTTTGTCGTTCCCCTCATGTCCAAGCCCTCGCGATTCGCCTTCCTAGATCTGATGCGCGCGCTCGCCGCTCAGGTCATCGTATGGCACCACCTGGCCTACTACGGACCACTATCCGACCTCGCCTACGATGTGGCCACCGGGCCCATCGACTGGCTGTACGACTATGGACGGTTCGCCGTGCAGGTGTTCTTCGTCTTGGGCGGGTATTGCCTGGCGCTGGGGAGCCTGGCTCGCCGCCCGCCCGCCCGCTGGCTCGAGGCTCTCGCTCTGACCCTCGACCGCTATCTGCGCCTCGGCCTGCCCTACCTGGCGGCGTTGGGCGTGGCCTTGGTGGCCAACGAGGTCGCCGCCTCGTACATGAATCACCCGTCCATCTCGCCGCGCCCCACCATGGGGCAGTTGGCCGCCCACCTGGTCCTCGTGCACAAGATCCTGGGGTACGAATCGTTGACCGCCGGGATCTGGTACGTCGCGATCGACCTGCAATTGGTGGCGCTGGTCGCGCTGGTCTACGCGCTCAGCGCCCGTCTCTTTGCCACGCGGGGGGCCGCGATCGCTCGCTGGTCCCTGCTGGGGCTGGGCGTGCTCTCGGCGTTCTTGTGGAATCGTTTGCCCCAGCTCGACTGCTACGCGATCTACTTCCTGGCCAGCTACGTGCTTGGCATGGTCGTCGCCTGGGTCAAGAACGGCAGCCTGTCTCGGGCCGCCCTCTGGGCGTACCTGGGGGGGATCGCGTTTGCCCTGCAGGTCGACTTCCGTCCGCGCCTGATGGTGGCCATGGCAACCGCCGTGACACTCGCGCTGGTGCAGAGCCGACCGCGGCTCGCACAGACGGCCAGTCCGCGCCTCTTGCGGTCGCTCGCCGACATGAGCTACAGCCTCTTCCTCATCCACTTCCCCGTCTGTCTGGTGCTGAACGCCTGGTGGTCCACCCATTGGCCTGCTGACCCCTGGCTGGCCCTTGCCGGCATGGCGACCGCTTGGGGTCTGAGCCAGGTGGCAGCCTTCTTCTTCTACCACCTGGTGGAGAAGCGATTGTCGGGGTTGCGGCTGCGTGCCATCGAGAATCGCGTCCGGCTGGCTAGCTTCCCTTCCAGTACCGGATACGACCGGTGTCGCAGTGGATGAAGCGGGTGTGCGGGTAAAAGCCCACGCCGCCCAGGCGCAGCGAGCGCATGTAGTTGAGGAGCTTTTCGGTGGGCACCCCGCGGATACGGAAATCGACGGCCGTGCCCTGGGTGTGCTGGCTCTCGCGTGCCACCTGTCGCCCCTTCTTGCGCAGGATCATGTTGTACTTGGGTGAGCGATAGCCAGACACGATTTCCACGCGCGGCGACTGGAAATAGAGGGCGGCCGACACCAGCGCATCGACCAATGCGGGATCCATCAGGGTCGCCTGGTTGGTGAAGTGATCGCGCATGAAAGCGCGGAAGCGATCCAAGAAGGGTTGGCCGGGGATGAAGGACATCAGCTCGCGCGTCCACTGGTTGTGCAGGGTGGCCAACGGCTGGACGCGCTGGCCGATGGCGGGTTTTGGACCCGACAGCATTTGCCCGGTCATGGCGCAGGTCTGACGGCTTCCCGGCTTGCGGGTCGGCGCGGGGGAGCGGGCAGGGCGAAGCTGCTCGTCGCTCACGTGCACATCGGGGCGATAGGCCTTCTCGGCGAGCCACAACTCCTTCTTGCTGCGTTCTCGCAGCGGCGGGAGATGGTGCTCGGCTCGCTCGTCGAGCGGTACCAGATCCTCGCTAGCGAACAAGGGTCCCGCAACCTTCGCCCCGTCCCAACCTGGCGTGGTTGGTTGCACGGTCGCCAGGAAGAGCACCGCCCAGGGATACATGGGTGAACATGCTAATGGGTGGAGCGCCACCGCGCCAGTCTCTCGATGTCTGCCACGCATCGTGAGTCTTCGACGCGTTTCGATGTCGCAGCCGTCGAGGAGGCGGGCGGGTGCTACACTGGCGGCCGCATGGTAGCTGCTCCTGAGCAAGAAGGCTGGATCGGGCACTGGTCGCCTGGCATTGGCGATCCCACTCTTGGCGGCTGGCTGACCGTCATCCTGTATTTCGCGGCCGCGTCGGTGTGCCTGTGGGTGGCGCGCGATTTGCGCAAACGCAAACAGACAGCGCCGCTGGTCCGCCGTGAGCTCTGGCTGTGGTTCGCCTTCTCCCTGGTGCTCTGGCTGCTCGGCTTGAACAAGCAGCTCGATCTTCAGACGGCGTTCACGGAAGTGGGACGTATCCTGGCCCGGGGATCGGGCTGGTATGACCGGCGGGCCTACGTTCAGAAGGGGTTCATCGCGGCCCTGGGCCTGGGCGGCGTGGTGCTGGCGGCGCTCCTCGTGGTGCTGCTTCGTCGGCTGGGGCGACGCGTAAAAATCGCCGCCGTGGGTATGTGTTTCATCGGCGTATTCGTGCTGATAAGGGCCAGCTCGTTTCACAAAGTCGACGTCTTTCTGGGCGCCCGCTTGCTCTACCTGCGCATGAACTGGCTTCTCGAGATGAGCGGCATCCTGGTGGTGCTGCTGGCCGGGTGGAGCCGTTTGCGCATGCTGAAGCCCCGCAGGGGCTAGACGCAAAAGGCGTTATCGGACAGGATGCGTTCGCTGCAGCGGTCCTAGAGCAGCGGGGAGAGCGAAACCAATGTTCAAAGTCCAGACACTCAACAAGATTGCCATGATTGGCCTCGACGTCTTTCCACGCGAACAGTACGAAATCGCGTCAGACATCCTGAATCCCGATGCCATCTTGGTGCGCAGCGCGGATATGCACAATCTTCAACTGCCGGCCTCGGTCAAGGCCATCGGTCGCGCCGGCGCGGGCGTCAACAACATTCCCATCGACCAGTGCTCCAAGCGCGGCATCGTGGTCTTCAACACCCCTGGCGCCAACGCCAACGGGGTCAAGGAGCTGGTGCTGGCGAGCTTGCTCATGTCGTCGCGACGGATCGTGCCGGCCATCGAGTGGGCTCGCACGCTGAAGGGCAAGGGCAAGGAGGTGGGGCCGTTGGTGGAGAAGGGGAAGAACGATTTCGTCGGCCCGGAGATCAAGGGCAAGAAGCTGGGGGTCATCGGTTTGGGTGCCATCGGCGTGATGGTGGCCAACGACGCGGTCGCCCTGGGCATGGAGGTCGCGGGCTACGACCCCTACATTTCCGTCGAGGCGGCCTGGGGGCTGTCGCGCACGGTTCGGCGCGCCACCAGCCTGGACCAACTCCTGGCCCAGTCTGACTACATCACTTTGCACGTGCCGCTCATGGATCAGACCAAGGGCATGCTGAAGGCGGACAAGTTCGCTCTGATGAAGAAGGGCGTGCGCATCATCAACCTGGCGCGCGGTGGTTTGGTCAAGAACGCGGACTTGCTGGAGGCCCTGAAGACTGGGGGCGTGGGTTGCTACGTGACCGATTTCCCCGATGACGACCTGTTGGACGTCCCGGGCGTGATCGCCATCCCCCACCTGGGCGCGTCGACCCCCGAGGCGGAGGACAACTGCGCGGTCATGGCGGCGGAGCAGGTGCGCGACTTCCTCGAGAACGGCAACATCAAGAACTCGGTGAACTTCCCGGCGTGCGCGTTGCCGTCCATGGGCCGCAACCGCATCCTGGTGGCCAACGCCAACGTGCCCAACATGGTCGGGCAGATCACGACGGTCCTGGCGGGCGAGAAGATCAACATCGCCGACATGATGAACAAGAGCGTCGGGGACTTCGCCTACAACATCATCGACGTCGACGGTCAGGTCAGCGATGCCCAGGTGGAGAAGCTGCGCAAGATCGAGGGCGTGGTCATGGTCCGCCTGATCCCGAAGGCGTAGCCGGAAGGATTGACGACAGAGGACACAGCCGGGCTCGCAACCCAAGCCGGAAGGTCGTAGACGTGGTCGTGGTCGTGGTCGTCTAGGGATCAATCACATTTTTCTTGAGACCCTGG
>CAZHUY010000190.1:0-12128 GCA_964535465.1 uncultured Myxococcales bacterium | reverse complement strand
ACGCCCACCTCGCCCACCCCGGCCTTCAAACTGGGTGAGCGCAAGGCCGACCCCTTGCAGATGTACCTGGCCGACATCTACACCGTGGCCCCGGCCCTGGCCGGCGTGCCCGCCATGTCCCAGTGCTGTGGTTTCGCCAAGGGCAACCTGCCCATCGGCCTGCAGATCATCGGCCCGCCCCTGGGTGAGGAATCCATCTTCCGCGTGGCGGGCGAATACCAGCGTCGCAGCGAATGGCACAAGCGATTGCCCGAGGATCCTTCATGAGCGTCGATCGTTATCAGGCTGTCATCGGGTTGGAGGTGCACGTCCACCTCGCCACCCGGACCAAGATCTTCTCCACCTCGTCGACGGCTTTCGGCGAGGAGCCCAACTCGTGTACCGATCCCACCTGCTTGGGTCTGCCCGGCGCTCTGCCGGTGCTCAACCTGGCGGCGGTCGATGCGGCGGTGCGCCTGGGCCTGGCCGTGGGCTCGCACATCCGCCCGCGCTGCCGTTTCGCCCGCAAGCACTACTTCTATCCCGATTTGCCCAAGGGTTTTCAGATCTCGCAGTACGAAGAGCCCTTGTGCGAGGGGGGCGCCGTGCAGTTTCGCCTGAACGGCGAGCCCCACAGCGTGCGCCTGACCCGCATCCACATGGAAGATGACGCGGGCAAGAACATCCACGACGCGAGCGGCGTCAGCTTCGTCGACTACAACCGCGCCGGCGTGCCCCTGGTCGAGATCGTCAGCGAACCCGACATTCGTTCGGCCGACGAGGCCGCCGAGTACATGCGCGCCCTGCGCACCATGGTGCGCTACCTGGGCATCAGCGACGGCAACATGGAAGAAGGCTCGCTCCGCTGCGACGCCAACGTGTCGCTACGCCTGCGCGGGGAAGAGAAGCTGGGCACCAAGGCCGAGCTGAAGAACATCAACTCGTTCCGCCACGTGCGCGAGGCCATCGAGCACGAGATCCGTCGTCAGGCGGCGGTGTTGGATCGCGGCGACAAGGTGGTGCAGGAGACGCGGCTGTGGGATCCCGAGCGCGGGCTGTCGCAATCCATGCGCAGCAAAGAGCAGGCGCACGACTACCGCTACTTCCCCGAGCCCGATCTGCCGCCACTGGAGGTGGACGAGGCGTGGCTGGACAAAGCGCGCAAAGCCCTGCCCGAGCTCCCCGAGGCGCGCTTCCGCCGCTACATCGAGACCTTGGGCTTGTCCGCGCAGGACACGGGCGTGCTCACCTCGGAACGCGAGATCGCCGACTACTTCGACGCCGCCATCAAGGCGGGCACGGCCCCGGCCAAGAAGCTGGCCAACTGGATCATCAACGAGGTGTTGGCCCGGGTGAACGATCCGCGCGATCTGGCCGCCGCCGATCTGCCGGTGCCGCCGCCCGCCCTGGCCGAGCTGGTCGAGCTGGTCGAGAAGGGGACGCTGACCGGCAAGCTGGCCAAGGATGTCTTCGGCCGCATGTGGCAGGAAAAGCGCCGCGCGGGCGACATCGTGGCCAGCGAAGCCGTGGCGGTGGTGTCGGACGCCGGGCTCATCGAGGAGACCTGCCGCAAGATGGTGGCCGCCTTCCCCGACGAGGTCGCGCGCTACAAGGGCGGCCAGGCCAAGCTGCTGGGCTTCTTCGTGGGCAAGGTGATGAAGGAAATGGGCGGCAAGGCCAACCCCAAGACCGCCAACGAGATCATGCTGCGGCTCTTGGGGGAATGACGAGGTTGGGGCCGCGCTGGTGAGCCGCCGCCTCCCGCAGATCGAGAGGCGGCGTTCATCAACAGAGGATCAGTTCGTCTCCATGGGTCCGGCGGGCTCGGAAGCCCATTCTTGGGCCGAGCCGTCGAAGAACTTCACGTTGTGATAGCCGAGGATCTCGGACAACACGAACCAATAGCCCGAGGCGTAGCCGCCCACCCCGCAGTAGACCGTGATTTGCTTGACGGGCCGTCGGCCGAGCACGCGGGTCACCATCGCGCGCAGCTCGTCGCGGCTCTTGAAGGTTCCGTCGTCATTCCAGATGTCCGGGCCAGGCAGCGACAGGGCGCCGGGGATGTGGCCGGCGACCGGGGCGTAGGGCTCGATCACCGTGCCGTCATAGACGTTGGCGTCGCGTGCGTCGACCAGTAGCTTGTGCCGATCGCGGAGAGCGGCGGCAACCTGCTCCTTGCTCACGAACATATCTTTCTGCGTGCGACCGTTGAAGGTCACCGGCGTGGGCGTGACGGTTTCGCTGGAGAGGGCGCGTTGCTCGCGTGACCACTTCTGCATTCCACCGTCGAGGATGGCGACCTCGCGAACCCCCGCCCACAGCAGGGTGACGGCGACCCTGGCGGTCTGCGCCCGCGGGAAGGCCGGCGGAACGCCTTCCATCTCGGTGTTGTTGATGACGATGACGTAGGAATTGCGGTCGATGCCCGCGTTTCCGAGGGTCGCGGCCAGCTCGGCCTCCACGGGCAGCTCCATCAACAGCCCCTTGTCCATGGAGGTCCAGGCGGAGATGGGCATTTCGAACGGGATGTTGACGGCACCCGCGATGTGGCCAGCGGCATACTCGGCGCTGGTCCTGATGTCGACCAGGACCAGGTCTGGACGATCCATGTGCCCAGACAGCCAGTCGGTCGTGACCAGCGGGCGGGTCTGGAAGCAGGCTTCCGCGGAATGACCGGGCAGCAGGATTGGGGCAAGGGCGGCGAACATGCAGGCAAGGGACAACAGTCGTGTTCTCATTCCATCCTCCTAGAGTTGCGGGTTGGTGGGTGAGCGAAGGACCGCCGAAGCCGAAACGGAAGAAGACGGCGGGCTTTCGCAGGCCGGTCGAAAACGCCGGCGGCAGAAGATACATCCGCCCCTAGTTGATGCAAGCCGTGTCACCGACAAGTCCAGAAGGGACCAAGGGAGAACAGCTGAGGAACCCTGGAAACCAGGAAATCTTGGTGCGGGAGACCATGACTTGCCTGATCGAGAGCATCAGCTTCTGAAGTTCAACGTATTGACGACCGGTTGCCTCAGGCAAATCCGCAGCCTGCAGGTCCGCTTCCTGCTTTCCTGCCTTCCTCAGAGCGCAGAGCCCACGTGCTGACTAGTCGCACGTCCCCAGCTCGGAGATCGTGGTCTCGACCACGAAGTCGGAGCGGGTCACGTGGCGCTCGGCGAAGAAGATGTGCATGGGGTAAATCTCGCCCTTGCGGATGCCGAGCTTGGCGGCCTGGGCATCCAGATCCACGGTCTGGCTCTGGGCCACGTGGATGCCACCGAGATCGATCACCAGCTTGCGGTTGATGAAGACCCACACGTCGTCGTCACCAGAGAAGGTGAAGGTCTCGCCCCCCTGGTAACGGAAGCTGTTGGCGATCTCGACGGTGAAGTGAAAGTTGTGGGTGTCGCCCTCGTTGCCGAAGAGCTGATTGTCGATGGGGAAGAAGCTCGTGTTCGAGTAGCCGTACACGCCGGACTTCGACGACGCGGTCAACGGGAGCGAGATGGTGGTCGATTGGTTCACCCCGGGGACATCGTTGAACCACTGGGCGAAGCTGGACGGGCCTTTCACCGTGAGCGACGGTCCGTCGAGCGCGAACACGGGCTTGTCGTCGGGCCCCAAGCTGTCGCGCACGATCCCGGTGTCCGGCACGTTGTTCCCTTGCTCCATGTCGGGGAAGCTGGCGTAAAAGTCGCGCACGATGGCGGTCAGCTTGGGCGTCTTGGGCAGCGGCGCATCGCAGGCGCCCCACTTGTTCTGGCTACACACGCGCTTCCCTGGACCGCACACGCTGCTGCACACCTCGACCACGGGCGCCACCTCGCACACCCCCTTCTTGTTGTTCTCGCAAAGCTGCGTGCCGGAACCGCAGTCGTTGCGGCAAGGCAATCGCGTAGGGGCCACCTCGCACACCCCCTTCTTTTCGTTCTCACAAACCTGAGTGCCCTGCCCGCACTCGTCGCTGCAGGGCAGCCGGGTGCTGGGGATCACACATGCCAGCCATTCGTCGTCACGACAGTCCTGCCATCCCTGGCCACACACCCCCTGGCAAGGACGAGACGCGGGGGGCGTTTGGCACTCGTGCCAGAACCCGCCCTGGCAGGTCTGGACACCCTGGCCGCATTCGTTGCTGCACGCTCGAGTCTGGCCGTCTTGGCCGCAAGTTTGGAGGCGCAAGCCGCGGGTATGGCAACCCGCCAGGGAGGACACGAGCACGACAAGACAAGCCAGCCTCATGACCGTTGAGAATAGACCTATGCCGTGCAGCACGCTACCGAGGCTGTGGACCCGCACCCCAACCCCTACATTGGACTACCCCTGTTCATAGGCGAGCGTGTAGACTGGCGCCGTCCGGCAGGAAGTCGGAGTCCTTCTAACGCACAAAGACAAGGAGAGAGATCATGCGCACGTTCTGGCGATTGCTGCCCATGTTGATGGTGTTGGGGATCGGGCCTTCGGCGGCCGCCGGGAAGAAGTCCGGAAGCTCGTCTGATCATCCACCGCTCAATGCTTGTGGTTGCTACCAGAACTCGCTGGGAGTCTGTGTCTGCAAGACCAAGGGCAAGTGCGAGTGCCCGGGTGAGTGCGAGCCCAAGGGCTGCAGCGAGAAGCGCCTGAAGGATCAAGAAAGGGAAGTCCTGGAGGAGACCAAGCGCATCCAGGAAGAGGAGCGCAAGAAGCGCGAGGCCGAGAAAAAGAAGAAGCAGGAAGAGGCGGAAAAGCAGCGCAAGGCGGACGAGGAATTCGAGGCCCAGGTGGCGGCCCGGGCCGCAGCCGCGGCCGCGGAAAACGCCGCGGCGGAAGAAGCCGCCATGAGAGCCAAGGAGGCGGCCAGAGACGGCGGTGTGGTGGAAGAGAAGGACAACAAGGACGGCAAGGACAACAAGGACAACAAGGACGGCAAGGACGGCAAGAAGGGCAAGAAGGGCAAGAAGGGTGGGACGACCGAGGACATCTTCGAGAAGATGGACAAGCCCGGCAAGATGGAGAAGGCCGCAGACAAGGGCAAGCAGGCCGAGGCCGAGGACATCTTCGAAAAGACCGATCGAGCCGCCAAGCCCCGCAAGCCGGCCAAGTAGCCCGCTTGGCGGGTAGAGCCTTCCTCCGTCGCTCGCGCGACTACCGCGTGGATGCCGCTGGCGTGCTCAGCGAAGTCCGTCGGACCAGAATGGTGTAGGAACGCGCGCGCAGAACGGGAACGAAATCACGCATGATCACCCTGCCCCAGTCGGGCGTGGCTCCGGCGGGCAAGGAGCGAAATGAGGGCATGGACCACCCATAGTTCATGATCCCTCGATCCGCGAACGAGATCACGGTCACGCGCGGATCGGAGACCAAGGCCAGAAGGTCATCGTCGGTGCTGAGGTGCAACCGATGGGCCCGGTCACTCGCAAGCTCGCGGGTGACGCTGAAGGGGCCCATGAGCAAGCCGGGCGGGACCGGCCGGTCCAACTCCAACGCCGGAATCAGATTAGGACCGAAGAGCGGCTGGCCAGGGGGCAAGAAACGGGCGACCACCGCTCGAATGCGCTCGTGACGTTCACGTAGTTTGAAATCGTAGTCTCCCGAGGACGGCGTCAGCCACCAGGAGGGCAGGTTTCTCCGCCCCCCCAAAGCCATGAGATTGCCGAGCGGGGGCACCACACCCTGGACCAGCAGCAGAGCCGCCACCACCATGAAGCACCGAACGGGTGACCAGCCATGGGCGAGCTTTGCCCCCAGGAGCAGGACAGCGATGGCCATGGGCAAGAGCAGCGGCGCCGTGTATTCCACGTAGGCGCCGGGCGAGGCCAGGCTGGCGGCCGTCGCCACGAGGGCAGCGCCCAGCAGGATCAACTCCGGGCACACGTCTCGCCTGCGCCAGGCGAAAATCACGACGGACGCAGCAAGAAAGAGCGCGGGAGCGAGCGAGAGAACATCGAGTCCACGCACGTTGAAGCCGCGTGTGGCCGCTGAAACCGCGTGGAACCTGATCACCCAGAAGACGAAACTCTCGGGATTGGCCAGAGCAAACGGCAAGAAGACGAGGGAAAAACAGAGGATCAGACCACCCACGGCCTGTGGCCACTTGGGACGACACCCGTCAAGCAGCGCGGCGACCCACAACACGGCGAAGAAGGGAAAGAGGGGAAGCCTGGTACCAACCCCGAGGGCCGCCAGTCCCGAGAGCGCCCATTGGCGTCGAAGGCCGGGCTGACCTTGTAGAAAGACCGCGGTGGCGGCCACGACGAACAAGGCCGACAAGGCATAGGTCTTGCCCAGGTGAAGCCAATACATCCAGGGCGCCAGCAGCGAGAACGACGACACCAGGACCAGGCCCAACGCAAGCCGCGTACGACGCGCCACCAACCAGAACGCGATGATCAAGGCGCCCACAGCCCACAGGGCATTGGTCAAGCGCTGCTGGAAAAGGCCGAACCCCCAAAGCCGCATGAGCGCGCCGTTGATGAAGGGCAGAAGCGGAGCCTGAGAATAGCCAAAGTCCACATAGGGCCAGTCGCCATGCGCGGCTGCCCGGCTGGCAACTCCGTAGAATCCCTCATCGACGTTCAGGGCACCGGCCAGGACATGGAAGGCCGCCGAACACGCGTGCAACACGGTGACCCACACGATGCCGAGCACGCAGAGATATCGATGCCCCCAGGAGGGCTGCTTGGCGGGCCGGCACGTGTCGCGAAGATCGGGCACGACCGGTGAGAATACACTTCAGACGATCACTCCGGTGTCGGAACTCGGCTTGTCAGGGGAGCCGCCCTTGGATCGCCCCTCGACGGGTTTGGCGGGAATGCCCACCACCGTACTGTGTGCTGGCACGTCGCGCACGACCACGGCGTTGGCCCCCACGCGCGCCCCGTCGCCGACGAGCACGGGACCGACGATCTTGGCGCCGCACCCGATGAAGATGTCATCACCCAGGCGAGGGCTCTGACCCTTCTCCGCGCCGATGGTCACCTGATGCTCGATGCGCAGGTTGCGCCCGCCTTGGACCGCGCCGTTGATGACCACGCCCTGGGAATGGATCAACACGAGCCCCGGCCCGAACTCGGCGCCGCGTCCGATGATGCATTGACCGAAGAAGGTGTTCAGCTTGTTGAAGAGCATTTCGGCCGGGCCCAAGCCCGCGTGGCGAGACGCCTGCATCAAGCGATAGAGAATGACCGCCGCGCTCCCGTCGCTGAAGAGCGCCCGCAGCGCGGCCTTGCCTCCGCGCTCGCCGTAATTCCAGTGGGCTTTGGCCTCGATGTCCTCGCGCATCGTCTGTACCAACCCTCGGACCTGGGCCATCCAACTCACAGTTCCCGCCATCGCGCACCTCTTTCGTAAGATGCAAGCGTCGCTCAAAGCTCTCCTGGTCTCGTACACTTTTCCGCCCACCGGCGGGGCCGGCATCCATCGCGTGCTCAAGCTGGCCAAGTATCTGCCGGCCCATGGGGTGACGCCGGCGGTGCTGACCGCGCGCAACCCTTCGGTGCCCTTGCGTGACGAATCCCTGATGCGCGATGTGCCCCTCCACATGCCGGTGGTGCGCGCGCGCACACTGGAACCGGGATACGGCATCAAGGCCCAGACGTGGAGAAACACCAGCACCGAGCGGGCCTCGCCCTCCCGTCGCCTGGTGGGTCGGGTGATGGCGGGTGCGCGCCAGATGTTGCTGCCCGATCCGCAGATCCTGTGGCAGCCGGGCGCCCACCTGGCCCTGGCACGTCGCCTGCTGGGCCGTGAGCGTCCCGACCTGGTGTTCATCACCGCCCCGCCTTTCTCGCAGTTCCTGCTGGCGCCCATGGCGCGGCTGGCGCGCGGCACCGCGGTGGTGCTGGACTACCGCGACGAGTGGAGCACGCTTCGTCAGAGCTACGAGATGATCTCGGGCAATCTGGCGCGCCAGGCCGGGGAGAAGCTGGAGGATCGCCTGCTGCGCTCGGCCCACGCGGTCACCACGTCGACCGAGGCCTTTCGCCAACACCTGCTCTCGCGTTTTCCCTTCTTGCAGCCCGAGCGGGTGGTCGCCATTCCCAACGGCTATGATCATGAGGACATTCCGCCGCTGCAGCCACCGCCCATGGGCGACCGTTTGGTGGTCACCTACGCTGGCACCATCTTTCGATTGACCAGTCCGGCGGGGTTGCTCGGCGCCGTTCGCCGCCTGCATGCCCAGTCCCCCGAGTTGGCGCGGCTGCTGCGCCTGCGTTTCATCGGCCGCATCGTCGACACCGAGTTGCCGCACTTTGAAGGAATGGAATCGCTGGGCGTGGAGCGCATCGGATACCTTCCCCACGATCTCATGATGAGAGAGGTCGCGGCCAGCCACCTCCTCTTGTGTTTGCTCGACGAAGGTCCCGGCGCCGACCGCATCCATCCAGCCAAGATCTTCGAGCTGATGGCGCTCGGCCGGCCCTGCCTGACCCTGGCGCCCGAGGGGGCCCTGGCCGAGCTGGTGCGCACCACCCAGTTGGGCGAGCTTCTGCCCCCGCGGGACGAGACGCGCATCGCCGAGTATCTGGCGCGCCTGCTCAATGACTACGCGGGAGGCCGCCTGCCCACGCAAGCCCCGCCCATGGGCATCGAACGCTACGATCGCAAAGCCCTGGCCGGCGAGTTCGCCGAAGTCTTCCGCAAGGCCGTGGACCGCGCGCGCGCGTGAACGGACGGACCAACCGCGGAGGACACGAAGAGCCGAGAGACGGAGAGCGCATCCCCTCCGACCCTCGACGGAGCAGCGCCGAGACGGTAGAGAGAGGGCGGTGGCCACCCTCCCCGCTCTCGACCAGCCCGATTTCCGCGCGCTCGCGCGGGAGGCCGCCGCCATGCTTGCCGATACCCTGACCCAGCCCCTGCACCTTCCCGGGGAACGCGATCGCCATCGCGTGTCCTTGGCGCGCGTGATCGAGCTGGCGCAGCGAGTGTTGGCCGACACGCAGGATGCGGGCATCGTGGCACGCGCGCGCACCATCCTGATCAAAGCCCTGGCGGCACGCGCCCAGGACGCGCGCCATGGGGCTGGTCAGCTATCGCTGGGCGCGCAGCGCGCTCCCACGCAAGAGGACTGCGACGACGGCTGGTTGCGCGTGGAAGAGATCGTGGCCATAGCCCAAGCTTCAGCCACCGAGGCCGAGCGCATCGCCAGCCTGCTCGACAGCCGTGCAGGCTGGAAGGCGACCCAAGCCGCGAAGGCAGCGGCCAGCGAGGCGCGCCGACTCGTCGATGAGCGCAACCATGCCTACACCTTCCACGCCGACCCAAGCTTCTCCTTCGGCGAAGGCTGGTATGTGACGGCGGCGGCTGTCTTGCACGGCGTGAGCATCCAGATCGAGCCCGACAAGCCCCAGAGCACGCAGGCCGAACACTTTCTGCGCGACGCCGGGCTGGCCGCGCGCTTCGTGCCCTTTCGTTCGCGACCACGCGCCAACAAGCACCTGCCCGCCATCATCGCGCGCGCCTTTCGCGCCGACCCGCTCCTCTGTCAACGACGCCTTCGGGCCGCGTTCCTGGGCGATGCCGCCATCGCGCCGGAGATCGTCGCGTGGATCGACCGGCGGCTGACGGGTCCCGTGACCGCAAAGAAGATCCTGCTGTGGGTCCGCCACGGCCGGCACCATCCCACGCGCAACACTTCGCAGGCCGAGCTGGTCGAGCTGGCCCGACGCACGCGGGGCGCCGGCCTGGTGCCCGTGCTGGTGGGAGATGCCCTGCGTGAGGGCGAGCTCCCCGAGGCCGTGGACATGACGCTCTTTTGGAAGGATCCGATCTTCCAAGGCGTCGACATGCGGCGCGCGCAGCTGCAGTTCTTCGAGCATCTGCGACGGGCGCACGGCTTGCTGGGACAAGTGGGGGTCACCACCGCGGGCATGGACGGCCCGGCCCTGCTCGGTCTGCCGACCCTGTACCTGACCGACGCGCCCAATCCCCGGCTGGGCACCTGGGTGGGCGCCGTCCCTGGCTACCAGGAGATCGTGCGCGATCGAGACTACCTCGAGCGCATCAGCGATGGTCTGCGCCGCTGGGCCGCGCCCGCCATCGAGGACCGACGCCCTTGATCAATCGGTCTTCGTTGCTAATCTGCGTTGACCGAAAGGAGCCTTCGACCATGCGCATCGTCAAACGCTCACTCTGCCTGCTTACCCTGACGCTGGGCCTGTTGGCGTCTTCCAGCGCTCGGGCCGACAAGCCCATCAACCTTTCGCTGTTCACGCCCATCCAGATCTTCAATGAATCGGAATCGATCAGCGGCTTTCGCTTCAATCTTCTGTACGGACGCCAGGCCAACATGTCGGGTTTCGATCTAGGCTTGGTGAATCACGTGAAGCAAGACCTGCTCGGCGTGCAGTGGGGCTTCGTCAACATCGTCGAGGGCGACAGCCTCGCCTGGCAGGCGGGTGCCGTGAACTACACCAGGGGCCAGTTCGTGGGCGCGCAGACCGCCGGGTTGCTCAACTACGCGGGAACCATGACCGGACTCCAGCTCGGTCTGGTCAACTGGACCGGCACCATGAAGCGCGGCCTGCAGATCGGCCTGATCAACATCATCGAGAACAACGGCTGGTTCCCCTTCATGGTGCTGGTGAACGGGCGGTTCTGATCGAAGACCTGGCCTTCACCAGCATCAGGATCCCGACCACGATCAACGCCACGCCGAGGGGAATCGCGACGTACCTCTCCAGCTTGGCCATGAACATGATGTTGTTGAGAACCTCGCCCAGGGTGATGGACAACCGCACCAGTGATTGCGTGGCGGGGAGAAGATAGACGCCGAGCACGATCGACGCGCCCCCCGTCAGAATCGCGAGCACGCCCGCCACGCGAAAGGCTCTGATGTGCACCACCAACCCGGTGAGGAAGGCCGAGGCGGCCAGCGGGATGAGGAAGCTCAGGATGCGCGCGATGGGGCGAAAGCGGCCGGTGGGCCAGCCAAATTCGACGAGGCCGTCGAGGATGTTGAGGAGGAGGGGAAGCAGATAGGTGGTCCTCACCAGAAAGGCGATGCGCAGGGCGTGCAAGAAGGTCCGCCTTTCGCGCCCGAGGAACCAGAAGCCCGCCACCGCCATCGCACACCAAACGCCGGTGACAATCAGGCTGCTGTACAGCGGATTGGTCTTCAAGCGGTAACGAAGCAGAGCGTATGCCGCCACCATGGCCAGGGTTCCCACCACGAACAGGACCTTGCGAAGGATGAGGCGCGGCTCCCGGACGGACGCCATCACGGGCGGGCTTGTTTCCGCACCGGTCGCCGCGGCCGCGGGCGATGCCACGGACAGATCATGTCCGCAGACACACGTGGGGGAGGAGTCGTCGTTCTCTTGTCCGCACTGCATGCACTTGTTCACGATGCGTTTCCTCTCTGTGGCACGAGCCTAGTCAAGGTCGTCCCACTTTTCCAGGTGCCTGCGTGATAAACAGACCCACCGTGCGCCCCTTTCGTCTCAATCCCGTGGTGGCCCGCTGGCTGCGGGCCGAAGGACCCGCCTCCGACCAGGGTGAGCCGCCTGATTGGGATGCTTGGTTGTTGCGACGCATGAGTCGGAACCAGGTGGCCGAGGTGGGCGGCGTGTTGGTGGATCGCGCGCTGTTGCGCCAGCGTTTTGCCTGCATGTCGGACCGCTGCGCGCCCGGGCCCGGCCGACGGGAATGCCGAAGCTGCTGCGCCGATGCCTTCGTCTCGATCTCGCGCGCCGAGGAGCTGCGGCTGCACCATCGCCACGACCTGCTGGACTGGATGAGGGCACGCGAGCCACGGCTGTCCACGCTTCGGGGTCAGGGCTTCTTCCGCCAAGCTGGCGAGCCGGGCCTGGTCAGACCGGGTGGACGCTGCGTCTTCTCGCGCCTCGATGAAGGGGGACGCATCCGCTGCCACCTGCACGCCTATGCCCGGCACGCACGCCTCGACCGCGGCCGGCTGCAGCCGGTGAACTGTCGGCTCTTCCCGCTCATCGTGGTGGACCGGGGCCAGGGCCGCGTGCTGCTGACCGTGGTGGCAAGCCACACCCGACGCTTGGTGAGCGCGTACCCCGCCCGCCGCTACCCCTGCCTGGCCGACGACTCGCTTCCGCCGCTGGTTCAGTCGATGCGCGGTGACCTCGACTGGCTCTTCGGCCGCGGCTTCGCCAGGGCCCTAAATCACCGTTCGTGATTCCGGATCAGAAAAAAGGTTGAAAAGCACGGGACCA
>CAZHUY010000189.1:0-12264 GCA_964535465.1 uncultured Myxococcales bacterium | reverse complement strand
GCCTCCAAGACCCAGGCGGGCATCCTCAAGGGCAAGTTCGGTTACATGTCGCCCGAGCAGGTGCGCGGCCTGGCCATCGACCGGCGCAGCGACATCTTCGCCCTGGGCATCATTCTCTACGAGATGCTCACCGGCGAGCGGCTGTTCGTGGGCGAGAGCGACTTTTCCACGCTGGAGAAGGTCCGCAACGTCGAGATCGTTCCGCCTTCCTCCATCAACGCGCAGATCCCCGAGCAACTGGAGCGCATCGTCCTCAAGGCGTTGGCCAAGGACGTGGAGGATCGCTACCAGAATGCCCTGGATCTGCACGACGATCTGCAGGCCTTCCTGTACACGGCAGGCAAGTTCACCTCACGCAAGGATCTGTCCGCGTGGATGAAGCGCAGTTTCCCCTCGGCGGCCCAGGCCGGTGAGGAGATGGAGGTCAATTCGTCCTTCGAGATTCAAGAGGTCGAAGAGGCCGATGTCGACACCGCGGAGCTGACGCCGGGCGCGCAGGCCAAGGCCGGGCACCGCAGGGGTGACGAGGGATTGGGCTGGGACGACGAAGAGCTGGAGACCTCCATCTACGATCGTCCTGGGGATCTGGATTCTCCCCGGCCGCAGATGGGAGGGTTCGATAGCGACGACAAGACGGTCGCGGCTGCGCCTTCCGAGGCCATCCTGGCCGAGATGGGCGAGGGTTTTCCTTCACCGTCGACCTTTGCCGAGAAGGCGCCCACCCACAAGGAACCGCAACCGGCATCGCTTCGCCAGACCATGATGGGCGTGGGCCACACCCCGCCCGCCCGGCCGTTGCCGTTACCGCCAGCCGCTCGCTTGACTGGCTCGCCGACCGCGCCCACCCGGCCTTCCACCATGATGGGTCAGGCGCGGCCTAGCGTTTCCCTTCCGGTGGTGACCCCGGGACCGCAGTCCCCCCTGCAAATGGGACGCCCCATTCTTGCCCCCTTGGGCGCGCCGGCCGCACCCGATCCCCATCGGGCGCCCTTGCGCCAGACCTTGATGGGCGTGGGTGTGCCAAGCGCTCCCTTGCCAGGCGCACGCCTCACGGGCGGCATGGCCGCTCCTCCTTCGCTCTTTCCGCCGCAGCCGCTGGTCAACATGGATCCGGCCTCGACCTTCCCGCCCGCGCCCTTGCCGGGTCAGGGTTATGGGCGCTTGACGGGCGGGATGGACAACGTGACCGCGACGACCGCGGCCCTGGCCCTGCGACCGTCCTCGAGGATCAAGTACTACCTGCTTTTCGTGGTCTTCATGGCCTTGGGCGGTGGCGGAGCCTACTTGTACCTCACCCGCACCGGCAAGATACAGATCGCCGTCAAGCCACAGGATGCTCGCGTCACGGTGGATGGCGTGGCGGCGCAGAGCGGCCCGCCCTATGTGATCGAGCGGCGCCCCGGCATCTACCACGTGGCCGCAGCGCGCGATGGCTATGTGTCGCGTGAGCAGAACGTCGAGGTACGCGCCGGGCAGCTGGGACGCGTGGAGTTCGAGCTCGAGCCCTCGCCCGATACTGGATTCGAGCTGACCAGTCAGCCCCCGGGCGGCTTGGTCTGGATGGATGGCCAGCCCTTCGCCGTCAATGAAACCGGCAAGCAAGCCACGACCAACTTCCGCGCCTCCCGCATCTCGCCGGGGCGACACGTGCTGGAGATCAAGGGCGATCCCAAGTTCAAGGATTGGCGCCAGGAGGTTTATCAGGAGCCTGGCCAGACCCTGAAGATTCATGCCGAGCGAGAGGCTAACGGCGTGGCGGCGCGACCAGGGGCCCCCGCGCCTGGGTCGTCTGGGTTGCGTCCCGCTAGCGCGCCCACGGCGGCCGCGCCCGCGCCTGCTCCTACGCCTGCGGTACGGCCCAGCGCACCCAGTCCCGCGCCGGTGACCACCTCAGGGTCGGGTTCGCGCCGGACACGAGCGACCTCCAAGTCGGAGGATCCGTTCGAGGATCCCTTTGCCGGCCCCGCGGAGAAGCCGGCTGCGGCGCCCGCGAGCAAGCCCAAGTCCAAGACCGTTTCGGATGATGACCTCTTTGCCACCCTCGGGGGTAGTGCTTCGGGCGGGGGCGGTGGCGAGCAGTGCGTCGCCACCATCGGATCCAAGCCTTGGGCTCAGGTCGCCATCGACGGCAAGCCCACCGGCAAGAGCACGCCGCTCATCGACCACAGCCTCCCCTGCGGCAAACACCGCATCACCTTCACCAATCCCGACCTGATGATCGAGCGCAACGAGATCATCATCCTCAAGGCCGGTCAGCGATTCAAAAAGATCTTCCCGCTGGTCGACATGGATTTTTAGGGTCGATTTCACATCTAGGGCAAAATCCCCTCCATGTCTGACGAAGCTCGGCATGGTTCGTCCGAGGCCCTATCCCAAGCCTGGACGGACTACTTCAATCGTGTGGTTTTCGAAAAGCCGGCCCATCCCGCGGCCCGCGATTACCTGGACGAGGATCTGCGCAGCACACTGAAGCGCTGGATTCCCTCGGACGCCTCGGTCTTGGAGGTCGGGTGCAGCGCCGGGGATTTGCTGGCCTCGCTGCCCAATCAGGAGCGCGTCGGGATCGTGACGTCGGCCGAGCTGGCCGAAGAGGCGCGCCGTCGTCACCCGGGTTTGTCCTTCGAAGTCGGGACCATCGAACGTCTACCCGAGGGCAAGAAATTCGATGCGGTGATCGGCGATCGCCTCTGCCACACCGTCGGCGACGTGCGCGCCTGGCTGGAGAGCCTGCGCGACCGCCTGACCGACCACGGCATCATCTACCTTACGGCCTACAACTATCTGTGGGAGTTCGCGGCCCGGGCCGCCGAGACCGTGGGCATGCGAACCCCGGCCCCCACCACCAATTGGCTGTCGCACAGCGATTTCCACAACCTGTTCAACATCACGGGGCTGGAGATGGTCCGCTTCGAGGATCGCCTGCTGCTGCCCTTGGAGGTCCCCGGGCTCTCGACGCTGGTCAACCGCTACATGGCCAAGCTGCCGCTGATTCAGCGCTTTTCGCTGTACCGGCTGTACGCCCTGCGCCGGCGCGACCCCAACGCCAAGCCCAAGAAGCTGTCGGTCAGCGTGGTGGTGCCCACGCGCAACGAGGCGGGAAACGTGGCCGGCGCCATCGAGCGCACCCCCGTCATGGGCAAGTCCACCGAGCTGGTCTTCGTGGAGGGCGGATCCACTGATGGCACCTGGGACACCATCCAGAAGGCCATCAAGGAATACAAGGGCCCGCTCAAGCTGAGCGCCTACCAGCAGACCGGCAAGGGCAAGGGCGATGCGGTGCGCTTGGGCTTCTCGAAAGCCAAGGGCGACGTCCTGATGATCCTGGACGCCGATCTGACCGTGCCCCCCGAAGAGTTGCCGGTGTTCTACGACGTCATCGCGCGTGGCCTGGGCGACTACGTGCAGGGCACGCGCCTGGTCTACCCCATGGAGCCGGGGGCCATGCGCTTCTTCAACCGCGTGGGCAACCACGTCTTTTCGCAACTGTTCACCTATCTGCTCCAGCAGCCCATCAAGGACACCCTGTGCGGCACCAAGGTGTTGCGGCGGCGCGATTACGAGCGCTTGGCGGCGGCCCGGCACGTGTTCGGCGACTTCGATCCTTTCGGGGACTTCGACCTGATCTTCGGGGCCGCGCGTCTCAACCTCAAGATCGTCGAGATCCCGGTGCGCTACCGTGAGCGTCTGTACGGCTCGACCAACATCTCGCGCTGGAAGCACGGCTGGTTGCTGCTGAAGATGTCGGCGGTCGCGGCCAAGAAGCTCAAGTATGTCTGAACAGACCGTCGAGCTTGCGCCCGAGGTGTGCGCGGGCGTGTTGGCGCGCTTCGCGGCCCTGCGCAAGGCGTGGCACGCCAACCCTTCGTTGCGCGTGCTCTATCGGCGCTGGTACCTGCGCATGGCGGAGCTGTTGCCCGCGCCGGCGTTGGGGCCGTGGATCGAGATCGGATCCGGTCCCGGTTTCGCGGCCGAGTTCATCCCCGAGCTGGAGCTCACCGACATCGTCAAGGCGCCTTGGCACAAGCGCTGCGTCTCCGCCGACAAGCTGCCCTTTGCCGACGGATCGGTGGGGGCCTTGGTGTTGCTGGATGTGCTCCATCATCTGTCGGCGCCAGCCAAGTTCTTGCAGGAGGCGGTGCGGGTCCTGCCGCCCGGCGGTCGCATCGTGATGTGCGAGCCCTACATCAGCCCGGTGTCATCGCTGGTCTATCGGCTGTTCCATGAAGAGCCGGTCGACATGAAGGTGAAGCCGCTGGCCGAGCATGGTGCCGAGGACAAGGATCCCTTCGAGTCGAACCAGGCCATCCCCACCTTGTTGTGTCGACCCGACGGACAGCGCGAGCTGAGCTGGCTCTTCCCCGAGCTCAAGCTCACCCACTTCGAGCGCCTGGCCGGCCTCAGCTATCCCCTGACCGGCGGGTTTTCGCGCTCGCCCTTTTTGCCTGGCTCGTTGTGGAATGCGCTGCTCAAGCTGGAAGACTGCCTGCCCGCCGCGGTCTACTCCCTGATGGGTTTCCGTCTGCTCGCGGTCCTGGAACGCAAAGCCTGAAGGGCCGAGGTCAGCTTCAGGCGGCCGGTGAAATAGAGAACCACCGCCGTCAGGGTGAAGAAGGCGATCACGAATCCCAACGTGAGCCCGTGCGGCCAGTAGCGCACGATGAGACGATGGTCTCCCGCCGGAACGCGCACCGCGAGCTGCTTGCCTTGCCGCTCCGCCGATCCGACGCTGGCCCTCCAGCCGCGGTCGTACCCGCTGTTGAGCAGCAAGAGCGCGGGGCGATGCGCGTGCACCTCGATGATGAACTTGTTCTGCGTGCGCGTGACTGAACGGACGGTGGCCCCATCGTCGGCGGCGCGCGCCTGGGGCACGTCACCCTTCCACAACGGGGCATCGCGCTCGAAAGCCCATTCCTCCCAGCATTCCAGGCGGCCACGGTTTTGCGCCGGTTGATCGATGAAGGGGGCGAGGCCGTCGCCCTCCAGGTACAGGCGCGGCGAGGGCACGATGTCGGTCCTGGCTGGGTCCTCGGTGAAGAAGCGGGTGCCAAAGGTGATGCCCACGCTCATGATGTCGCCGGCCCCCAGCAGGGCCAGGCCCAAGACAGCGGCGCGGACCGCGTCGATATGGGGCATCGAGAAGTGCCACTTCCCACTCAGGGCCGAGATGCGATCCACGGCGATGCCCGCATAGGCCGGTAGAAAGACCGTCACCAGCACGTCGAAACGCGACGGCACGCGCATCTGCGTGAAGGGATATGCGTACCGCTTCAGCAGGGTCCAGGGCGCCCAGGGGGCGAAGTGACCGAGCATGAGCAGGAACGAGACGAGCAGGAGCGGGAACATCCAGGCGACCTGCCAGCCGCCCAGCACGATGCCGAGCAGCGCCAGGATGAGCACGATGGGCCCGACGTAGCTGGCGTATTCGGTCCACACGTAGTCCTGCCCGGGCATGTCCCGCCCGTGGTCGCGTGCCAGGAACATGTCCGCGAAGGTCGACCAACGCACGTAATCGCTCTCGCCGCCCAGCGAACGATTGTGCGAGCGCAGTTGATCGAGCACCGGCAGCAGACGGCTGGCGCCCAGGCCCAATCCCACCACGGCCACCACCAGGGCGGCCTTCGCGATGGCGCGCAGACGTCGCAGCGACCAGATGCGTGTCAGGGTCTCGAGCCCCAGCAGCAGCGCCGTGTAGGGCAGGGAATAGGTGCCGCCTTCGTGCACCATCCAGGCCACCATGATCCCCAAGCCCACGGCGAAACGCGCGTCGTTCTCCGCGCGGCGCCACAGCAGCAAGCCGAGCGGCAGGTACAGGAAAGACACCCAGGTCACGCTGCCGCCGGTCAGGTGGTTGTTGTGCGTGCCCGCGAAGGTGAACGCCACCGCCGCCACCAAAGCCGCCCCGTGGCTCAGCTTCAGCTCGTGGCGCGCGAACAGCCACATGCACACCACGCCCATGGCCGAGTGGATCACGTACCAGATCTGGATGCCGCGCGTGGTGCCGAAGGGCAGCAGCGGCCACATCAGGGGCGCGGCGCTGATGCCCTGCGGGTTGTCCCACAAGGGAACGCCGCCGCACTGGTAGGGGTTCCACAAGGGCAGCTCGTGGTAGCGCACGATCGACGCGCGCATGGCTTCGACCATCTGATGGAAGAACTGCCCGTCGCCGAATTGCGTATGCGGATAGGCCACCAGCATCGACCACCAGCCGAAGACCGACAAGATGATCGCGAACACACCAAGGCCCAGTCGAGGAAGCCACGGTGAATCCAAGAACCTGCGCATACGGTTCTTCCTATAACCCGCGCGCCGGCCGGCCGGAAGGCCTGGCGAAGACAAAACAGGGTCGGCGAACGCCGATCACGAGCGCCGGCGGCGTGACCCAAGCCAGGCCAGGGCCAAGCCCAGCGTCACGAGCGGCAGGGGACCGCTCTGCGGGTGCGGCACCAGGGCGCAGGCCCCGTTGCCTTTCGACAAGCGGGGCGCGGGAGCTGAAGCGTCGAACGCCACCGTGACCGCGGAGGCGTCGCCGGCTCCACCAGTCACCGGAGCGGTCGCGCCACCATCGAGGACCGGTGTGGCGCCGCCATCGGGCGCTGGCGTAACGCCACCATCGAGAAACAGGAAGGAGAAGGGGTCGGGACAATCGGCGATCAGACCGTCGTCGTTGCGCAACAGCACCCTTGCGATTCCTTCCGCGTCATCTCCCATGCCTGAGCTTCTGTAGTGAATGAAGAACCCCTTGTCGCACTCGGGTTCGGCATCCCCCATGACCTCCAGGTTGTAGGTGATCTGAGAGACTTGCTGGGGATAGAGGACCTGGAATCCGCCGATGAAATCGATGCCATCCACGGCCATGCCGTTCACGGTCCAGACGTGAAGCTTGGCCAGGGGTGGAGGGGGGCGATCGAAGGTGATGGTGATCGGCAAGGTTCTCTTGGCGTCGTTTCCTTCGTCGAGAGTCAGGTCGGCCAAACTGGCGCGGGTGGGGGGATCGTCATTCACGATCACGACCTGTGCGCTGGCGGTGCCGAGCAGGGCGTTCTTTGGGCTGTGAAGGGTTATCGTGGCCTTCTTGTCAGGCTCCCAGGTGGTGTTGCCCACGACCTTGACCGTGATGGTCTTCAGGACTTCGCCGGGCTGGAAGGTGAGCGTTCCACTGGTCGTTTCCGTCGCCCCTGACATGGTGTATCCCACGGTGACCATCAGCGTGGAAGCCGGCTCGAGGCGTACCCGCACCTCGATCTCCTTCTCGCCTGTGTCACCCTCCATCACGGTGGTCCCTTCCACGTGTAGAGCCCCGACGCTGCGTCGTCATCCATGATGGTGACGGCGCCGCCGGAGACAGAGACGTAGCCATAAGAGCCATAGCCAATCGCGCCGCTGTCGGAGATCCCGGTGGCGGATAGGGTGAAGAGCTCGTCGCCTTCGGGATAGACGTCACCCACGACATAGCCGGTGACGGTCTGGGGAACATTGGGGCTGAGCGTGAGTTGGACGGGGGCGAATTCGTAGTCGCTGTCCCCCGCCGAGCCTGGCATGGCGAAGACCCTCACGGTCGCGGGCGTGCTCCAATAGCCGAGCATCACTTCTGCCGTGAACGAGGTCCTGCCCGAGTTGCCTTCCTGGACCTTCACACTGGAGATGGTGAGGTAGGGGCCCCTCATGCCTATCGACTCGGCGAGCGCAGCGGGGCAGATCCAGCCAAGGCCCAGGCACGACAAACCGAATAGACAGGCCAGTCTCTTCACATTTCCCATGCGGCCAACACCAAGCAAGAGACAGGCCATCTGACCCCTGTCTTTTCGCGGGGTTAGCGTAGGCGGCTCCGCCCGGGCTGGTTAGGCCTGACACCCGAGTCGCGATCGCGGCGCAGCCTCGGTCGTGCTCAGGGTGTGGCGACGCGGTCTCGGCCGTCCTGCTTGGCCTGGTAAAGGGCGCGGTCGGCGCGTTCGAACCAGGTCTTCTCGTCATCGCCGGGGGCGATGGGCGCCAGGCCGATGGAGGCGGTGGCCATGGCTTTGTTGCCGGGCTCGGTGGCCTGGGTAATCGGAATGGCGTGGATGCGGGCGAGCGCGCGTCCGGCCAGGACACGGGCGTCGGTCTCGCTGGTCTCGCGCAAGATCACGGCGAATTCGTCGCCGCCCAGACGGGCCACGAAGTCGCTCTTGCGCAGGAACACCATGACCAGAGCGTTGGCGAACTTGCGCAGCAACTCGTCGCCGGTCATGTGGCCTTGGGTGTCGTTCACCGCCTTGAAGTGATCGATGTCCACGATCAAGAGCGACATGGGTTGGGCAAAAGCCTTGTGCATCTCCACCGTGCGCGCCAGGTACTCGTCGAAGGCCTTGCGGTTGGGGACCTGGGTCAGCGGATCGGTCTCGCTCTCGCGGCGGGCTGACTCGAGGGCGCTGCCCAGGGTGCGCAGTTGCGATCCCAAGAACTGCATCCGCTCGTGGTGGCGCTGGTTGCGCTCCTTGATGACTTGCGTCAGGACGCGCACCGCGTCCGTGACCTCGCGCTTGAGCACGTCGACGGCGTTGGCGGCCACCAGCTCTTCCAGGCGATTCATCTGGGCCAGCAGGCGTGTGTCGATGTCTTCGTCCTCGGAGAATGACTGGCTGATGGTGCGGATGAAGACCCAGATCACCTGGCGCAGATCCGCGCTGACCGAGCCCATGCGGCGAAAACTGTTGGACAGATAGCCGCGAATGAAGCGCCGCACGCCCTCCCATTCGCGGCGGCCCCCGCGGGTGTGGCTGTCATCCTCGGGCGCACCCGGCGGAGGCGTAGCCAGACTGACATGCCGGGCCCAAGCCTCGGCGGTGGCTTGGAACGCCGTCGTATCGACGCCTTCTTGCTCGAGGGCGAACTCGGCCAGGCTGCGCAGGATGGCCGCCAGCGTGTCGAGCGCCATGTCCTCCCCGGGATGGGGGTGGGCATGGGTCTCGGGAGGCTTGGGCTCCGCTGGCGGATGTCCGCGGCCAAACATGGGGGATGCAGGAGGCCATCGACAGTCTGGCGCGGGAGGTTGAGCGATGGTTCTGCCGGGAAGCGACCCGCCAACCCCTACCCGATCCGGCAGCTTCCCCCGTTTTCCAGGTCGGCGCTCGCATCCAGCACCTCACGGTGCTCGGGGTGCTGCTGGAAAAAGCGCACCGTGTACGAGCAGCTGGGGAAGATGGTGCGCCCGCTCTGGCGGGCATGGTCAACCGTCGCGATCGTCAGCTTCTCGGCAATACCTCGGCCGCGCAGGGCGGGGTGAACGAAGGTCCGATAGACGTTCATGACGGTGCCTTTGGTCTCGTACTCCACCGTGCACCGATGGCCTTCCACCTCACAGACGAAACGCTGCGAGGCCTCGTCATGCGTGATGGTCAAATCCATGGTGCCGTCTCACCCGTCACTTCGTCCAGGAGGTGCACTCGTACAGCGACAAGGACTGCGGGGCGAACATGGGCAGGCTGGCGCGGCCCACCGGCTTCAGGTGGCGGCCCAGGGCGTTGGTGATCTGGGGCATGGTGGTGACGTGGTGGTCTTCGATCTTGCCGAAGCCCAGCATGCGAAAACACGAGGCCATGAAACGGTTGACCATGGGGTAACCGGCCACCAGGGTTCCCCCGGGCACCAAGGCTCGCGCCAGCGATTCCGCCGCGCGCTCCGCGTCGGCGATGTGCTCGAGCACCGACAGGCACACCACCACGTCGTAGGCATTGGCCGGCACGCCATGTGGGTCCAGCAGATCGGCGACGCGGAAGGTGGCGTGACACCCGGGTGTGACCAGCGAGGGGAGCCCCGGCGCCAGAATCAAGTCTGTGCCCACGTACTCGGAGAACGCGGCGGTCAGGCTGGGCACCAAGATGCCGCTGCCCACGCCCACCTCCAAGACCCGGCGTTTGCCGTCGGGAATCAGCCCCAGGCCCATCTTCAGGCGGTGGCGATAGATGTGACCGACCACCGGCCGGTAGTAGTAGGGCAGCGGATCGAATTCGCTGTTGGGAACCAGGCTATCGGAAGGGGGGACGCGGAACTTCACGGCTGGGCTTCTTGCTTTGAGAGGGTTGCGGGGGAAGAGAGGATACCGTTTGACGTGATCTTGGGCCCCATGACAAGCGAAAAAGCTTCCGAATAACCGGGATAGCGGTCTTGCACCATGGCTTGGAATTCGCGCTCCCTTGCCACCAGGTCCTCGGCGGCACGTTGGCCTTGCAGGGCCTGCAGCTTGTTGCGGATCTGTGTGCGGGCCTCTTGGTTGGTGGCCACGGCGTAGGCCTGTTCCAGGTGGTGGATCGCCAGATCCTCGCTGCCTTGCTTGGTCAGCATGCGCGCCACCAGGTTGGGGATGAAGTAGGGAACGCCCTCGAAGAGCGCGGCCTGACGAAGCACCTCGACGCCTTGCTGACGCCAGGCCGGGATGCGCGCATCCTGGGGTTCGGCCACATTGGGCAGCTCGAAGAGCAGATTGAACCCGAGCTGGAAGGGGATCTCCCAGTTGAAAGGAAAAGCGGTCCGGCCCCGTTCCAGGATGCCGTTGGCGGCTAGGACCATGTCCGGGACCATGCGCTGGCCGTTGTACACCAGCATGGCTGCGCCGCTCAGGTAGAGCCGATGGAATTTCGGGTCGAGATCTATGGCCGCGTGCAGATACTGCGCCAGCCACTTGGTGGGCAGCTTCTCGTGCAACTGGGTGCCGAAGTACACGTTGGCGCGGGCATGGATCAGGTCAGCCAAGAGCTCGCGGTGCCCCAGGCTGGCGATCTTCAGGATCTTGGAGGGTGGGAGATAGAAGGTGTCGGCCTCGCCCGGCCAGGTCGCGCGCAGGGCACGCGTCCGCGCCAGCGAAGTCCATGCCACCAACACCAGGACCGCGACGAGTGACACCAGGCCCGCGCCCTTGAGCGCCATGCGTGACGAGTTGGTCCTTGTGAAAGTCATGGACAGCCGTCGACGGGTGGGGGAGTCTTGTCGATGGGATCGCCGGCCACGTCCGATCCGGTGATGCCCAGCTTGGACAGCCGGTAGCGCAGAGAGCGGAAGGAGACGCCCAGCAGGCGCGCGGCTTCGGTGCGGTTGCCGCCCGTGCGCTCGAGCGCGCTGATGATGATGCCGCGCTCGAAATCCTCGACCACGCGCTCCAGATCCAGGCCGGTTTCGGGCACGAGCGGCGGCTGTGTCAGGTTGGAGCTGGTGGGCGCCAGGCGGTTGAGGCTGGGAAAGGCATCGGGCCCCAGCATTTCCCCGGCCGACAGGATGACGGCGCGCTCGATGATGTTCTCCAACTCGCGCACGTTGCCGGGGAAGTGATACGCCATGAGGATCTGCATGGCCTCGGGGGCCACGCCGGTGATCTTGCGCCCGTGCTCGGCCGAGAACTTGCGCAAGAAGTGCTCGACCAGCAGGGGGAGATCCTCGCGTCGCTCGCGCAAGGGCGGCAGGCGCAAGCGGATCACGTCCAGGCGATAGAACAGGTCCTGGCGGAAGGTGCCCTTCTCCACCTCGGTCTCCAGATCGCGGTTGGTGGCGGCCACGATGCGCACGTCCACCTCGCGCTCCGCCACCCCGCCCACCGGCTTGACCTTGCGTTCTTGCAGGACGCGCAGCAGCTTGACCTGCATGGGGACGGGCAGCTCGGCCACCTCGTCGAGCAACAGCGTGCCGTTGTGGGCCGCTTCGAACAGGCCTTGCTTGTCGACATGGGCCCCGGTGAACGAGCCCTTGACGTGCCCGAACAGCTCGGACTCCAGCAGCGCCTCGGGGATGGCCCCGCAGTTGATGGCCACGAAGGGGCCCTCGGCGCGGGATAGCTCATGCAGCGCCCGGGCCGCCAGCTCCTTGCCCGTGCCCGATTCGCCGATCAGCAGCACGCTGGCGCGGCCCGGGCCGGTCTTGCGCAGGGTATCGAAGACCCGCTGCATGGCCGGAGCCTTGCCCAGCAGGCGATCCAGCTTGTAGCGCCCCTTGATCTCGTCGCGCAGGGCCACGTTCTCGCGCGCCAGCGAGCGCCGTTCGAGCGCGCGATCCACCACCAGGCTGACCTCGTCGATCTTGAAGGGCTTGGTCAGGTAGTCGTAGGCGCCCGCCTTCATGGCGGCGATAGCGGTCTCGGTGGTGGCGAAGGCGGTGACCACGATGACCTGGGTGTCGCTGTGCTGTTTCTTGGTTTGCTCGAGCACGGTCATGCCGTCGATGTCCGGCATGCGCAGGTCGGTGATGACCACGTCGAACTCGCGCGTCTTCAGCACGGCCAGGGCCTCGGCGCCCCCGGGG
>CAZHUY010000188.1:0-12289 GCA_964535465.1 uncultured Myxococcales bacterium | reverse complement strand
GTCCCGTGCTTTTCAACCTTTTTTCTGATCCGGAATCATGAACGGTGATTTAGAGGAACAGGTTCGGGCGGCCGCCACCTCGGAAGGGGTTGTCATCCTGGATGCCGCGGGTGCTCTGGTGCGGGCCAACCGGCGGGCGCAGACCATGTTGGGCTGGTCGGACGATGACGTCGGCCACCCGGTCAGCAGCCTGTTGGGGCGCGCACCCTTCGCGGAGACTGACGGCGTCCCGCAGCCGGCCGAGCGATGGCCCGGGTTGCGCGCCCTGGCCGGTGAAACCGTCCGCGCACTGGACATCGGTTTTCATCGCGAGGGCCGCACCATCTGGTTGTCCACCACCGCCCTACCCGTCATGTTGCCGACGGGAGAACGTGGGGGCGCCGTGGTGTGCATGTCGGACGTGACCTTGTTGCGAACGCTGGAACAACACCACGAACAGATGCTGCGGCTGATCTCGCACGACATTCGCAACCCCCTGACCTCGGTTCACCTCAACGCCCAGCTCCTCGACAAGGTTCTGACCGACAAGGGCCTGGAGAAAGAGCAGCGCCTGGCCAGCGTGGTCATCGGGGCGGCACGGCGCCTGGACGCCATGATCCAGGAGTTGGTCGACTCGTCGCGGGTGCGCTCGGGTCAGCTCCGGCTGGAGCTACGGCCGGTCTCGATTGAACGCGTGATCCCGGAGATCCTCGCACGCAACGCCTCGGCCTTGGACACCTCCCGAGTCAGGTTGCTGCTGCCCACGCAGCCCCTGGTCGTCATGGCGGACAGCGTGCGTTTGGAGCGCGTGCTGACCAGCATGCTGATCATCGCCGTGCAAAACTGCCCGGACAACGCCGAGGTCACCTTGCGGGTCGGAACGGTGGACGATGAGGCGCGTTTCACGATGAGCATTCCGGGGCGAGGTCAGGCGCGAGACGACGCCCCGATCGCGCCGCGCAGCCCGTTTGCGCCGACCAAGCATGACCAGAGCTTCGGCATGGGACTCTTCATCGCGCGCATGCTGGTCGAGCGCCACGGCGGTCGCCTGTGGGTCGAGGGCTCGTCGGGACGCGAGACCACGCTCAGCTTCGCCATCCCGGTGGCCGGTCCCGAAACCACCACAAAGCTGCCGAGACGACGCTGAGGGTGTGAGCGAGTGTCGCCTCAGACCTGGGGCCACCCGGCGGCGGGTGCTTGGCTTGTATCCTCGGCGTGGGGGTTGAAGTATCATCGCCGCCCGCGAGGTGGTGTGCTCGACAAGCTGAAACATTGGTTGGCAGGCGATGGTCTGCAGGTCCGCGCAAAGGCACGATCATCGGGTGCGCGTGGCGGTCGGCCACGCTTGTCGACACCCGCGCACGAGCTGCCATGTCCCCACTGCGGCGAGCCCATGCTGGCGACCTGGGGCGCGACCTGCGGTTCGTGCCGACCCGGAATCGCCTCGCCCAAGACCGTGAACCTCTCGTCGCGGATACGGCCAGGCGGGAATGCCGAGCGTGGACTTGCCTTGGGCTGGTTGGTGGTGGTGCAATCACCCGACGAAAAAAGACGCGGCACCTTGATCGAACTGACCGCGCCCGTCTCGGTCCTATCGCGCGGCCTGCGCCCAGTCGCCGGCCAGGAATGGTTCGATTTCGCCGACGAGTTCATGTCGAGCGGGCACGCCCTCATCGCACGCCCCGTCCACGAGCAACGCGACGGGTGTTTCAGCATCCGTGACCGACAACAGCCGGGGCCTTCGGCCAACGGCACCTTCGTCGATTCCCGCCGATTGGCGGCGGGCGAGAGCGTGGATCTGAGCGAAGGCGACGTGATTCGCGTGGGTGTCACCGAGCTGATCTTCAAGTCGCTCTGGTTGCCGCCGGGCGATGCGAGGCCCGCATGAGACCGGCCACCTCGCTCGCGCTCTTGACGGTCCTGGCTGTCCCCGTGGCGGCGCGAGCAGGCTCGTCCTTTCTGGTCTCACCGCCCGTGATCCAGAACGACGAAATCGTGGTGATGCTGGGTGGTCTATCGGAGGACGGCGTCGCCCTTCGGCCCAGCTCGGTCCAGGTCGAGATCGACGGTGCGTCCGCGCCCCCGCCGCGCGCCCTCGAGAGCCTGTTCGAGCACGTCACCTCGGTGGCCGAGACAAACCCGCAGGCCAGCTCTCCCCTGGCGGTGGGCGTGGTCGCCTTGTGGGTGAAGGAAGTGCCCCCTGCGCTGTCCGATGCCCTGCTGGAGGGCGTGACCGGCTTTCTCAGGCGCCTGCCCAGCAACACGCAGGCCAGCGCCACGCTCTACGGACGCAAGCGCCAGCCCATCCCCAAGCTCAAGGCCTCCGAGCTGGCCAGCGATCTGCACGACGTGGGCTTTCTCTCTGGCGATCGCCCCAACCTGGCGGACGCCATTCGCTTGGCCGCTCGAAGCCTCGCCGGAGACGAGAGCGCGCTCAAGCTTCTGTTGGTGGTGACCGATGGGCGCGACTTCGCCGACCCCACGGGAGAGGGGCCCGCGGATTTCTTCGCGCTGGCCGACGAGCTGGCGCGCGCCCGCGTGCAGGTGTTGCTGGTCTCCTTTCCTGCGCCGGAAACGGACGCCGAGCAAAGCGCGCGCAACCTGGCCGCGCTGGCCGGCACCGGGCTGCAACGTCCGGTCGACCAACCGGCCGAGCTGCAGAGCACGCTGGAGTCGCTGGGACAGGTTGTGGCCGACATGAGCCTGGTGCGCGTGGCGATCCCATGGTCATGGCGCACGTGGGGCGGCACGCGCCGGCTGAGACTGAATCTCACGGTCCAGGGCAGGCCACGGGCCCTCGAGGTCGGCCGGATCACCTTGCCTGCCGGGCGCACCCCCTGGCTGCTGGCCTCGGGCGGGCTGCTGGGCACGCTGCTGCTGGTGGGAGTGGCCTGGCTGGTGCGCACGCGGCGAACGCGCGAAAGCGAATCGGTGCTGGGCGCGGCCAGCGATCTCATCGAGCGAGGCGTGAGCGCGCGTCGGGCGCTCATCAACCTGAGTCGACGTTTCCCCAAGGAGGTGGCCAGCCTGGCCGAGATGGACGTCTCGACGCTGACCGAAGCCGGCCTGCCGGCGCTGCAAAGCAAGGCCGGGCGGCGACGCTTCGAGGAGATGATGGCGCTGCTCGAACGTGCCGATGATTCGGGCTTGGCTCCTGAGCTGTCCGCGGCCTTGGCGCAGATTCTCGCCGAGACAATCTCGGCGGATCGCGCCGCCGCGCGCCTGTCGGCTCAGATCTGTCAAGACGAGCTCGCCAGATTTTCGCGTCTGCGGCTGGAGAGCTTGGCGAGCGCGCTGGGCAAGGCGGGCGAGCGCCATCCCATCCTGGCGACACCTCGCTCGCGGGCCCTGGCCCTGGCCATCCAAGAGGCCCTGCGCCAGCCCCAGGCCAAGGGGCGGTCGGTAGGTTGGCTGGTGCGTGCCACCGGTCCGGGAAGACGGGGCCAGACCCTGTGTCTCGGCAGGGACCATGGGCTGGTGGGGCGGTCACCGGATTGCGACATCCGCCTAGACGAAGACTCCCGCATCGGGCAAAAGCACGCGGCCATCAGCGAGAGCGACGGGCAGTTCACCATCGAGGCGCTGCAAGGGCAGGTGAAGGTGGAAGACCAGGTGGTGACCTCCCGTCGATCCCTCCATGACGGCGACACCCTCGAGATGGGCGAGAGCCGTTTCGTATGGAAATGCGTGGGGCCGTGATCGAATGCAAACACGAATCATCTGTCTGGGGAACGAGCTGGTACGCGACGATGGCATCGGCATGCGCGTGGGACGCGTGTTGACCAGCCTGCCTCTGCCGCCTGGTGTGCGTGTCGAGTTGGCTCCGCACCTGGGCTTCAATCTGCTGGATGTGGTGGCCGAGGCCGACCGTATCATCTTGGTGGACGCCATGAGCACAGGACGGCCGCCAGGCACCTGCGTGACCATGGAAGGTCGAGCCATCGAGCGGTACAGCGCGGGCGCGGCGGCCTCGCACACCCTCGGCATCGCCGAGCTGATGGAGCTGGCCCTGCGCCTAGCCCCCGAGCGCGCCGCGGCCACTCTGCACTTCGTCGGGGTCGAGGGCGTGGCCTTCGATCGCTACGGGACCCAGCTCACCCCCGCGGTGAACGACGCCCTCCCGACCGCCGTGGAGGCGGTCCTGCGCCTGCTGGAGGTCGGCCCCGAGGTCATCGCCCGTGCGCGCGAGGCCTGTCGGCGCGCTCAGACGGAGCCCTTCTGCTGCAATTCGCCATGATCCGCCGCACGTCCGTTCGCCGAGCCGAGCCGAGCCGAGTTCCCGAACCATCCCACCGGGTCCCCCCTGGGCCGACGACCTACGCGCCGGCCCCCGCGCTCGAGGGGAGGGACGGGCGATAGAACAACGCGACTTCTCGACGAATTCGGCAAATCGTGATGTAATCCTGGTTACTAGATGCAGATGATCAAGTGAGGATATCCAAGCAAAATCAGAGATATCTGGCCATTGTGGCCACAGGTCATCTGGTCAACAGTGCTGCCCTGGTCCTGCTCTACCCCGCCGTCGGGTCGAGCGCGGCAGTGTTCGGCATGGCAGTGGTCTTGTTGGGCGCCTTCGTCTTCGGCAAGCGTGGCGGGCTGCTGTCAGCGCTGGTGCAGACCGGGCTCAACGCATTGGTCATGGGTTACCTCGTGACTCCCGCCGCGGAATTCAACGGAGGGGCGGGCATCTTCGTTACCTTCATGTTTCTCGCCGGCTACATCGTGGGCAACCAACGGGATCTGTCGCGCAAACTGCGTGAGCAACTGGCGCGCAACGAGGCGTTGCGCGTGCGCGAACAGGAGATCTTGTCGGCCATCCCCGATGCCATGATTCGCCTGGCCCCCGACGGATCGTGCGCGGTTCGCGGTAGCGAAGCCTCGGGCGGGCTGTCCGAGGCCTTGCCGAGGGTCTTGGGTCGCACCCTGCCCCCCGAGCAACAAACGACCTTGATCGAGCTTGTCGATGAGGTGCGCGCCTCCGGAACGGCAGGTTCACTCACCATCGAGCTTCCCCGATCCAACTCTTACGAGGTGCGCTGCTTGCCGACCGCGGACGCCTCCGTGCTGATCATCTTCCGCGACGTGACCGAACAGCGCCGCCTACACCGAAGGGTGACGGCCTCGGAGAATCTCGCGTCCTTGGGAACGCTGGCGGCGGGCCTGGCGCACGAGATCAACAACCCGCTGACTTACGTCCTCTCCAGTGTGTACACAGTCAAGCTGACCCTGGGGGATTCCGACGACCGGGTCAAGGTGGACCTGGATGCGGCGCTGGAAGGCTGCTGGCGCATCCGCGATCTGGTGAAGAACATTCTGGAAACCACCACCGTCAAACGCGACGCCGTCGAGCCGGTCTCGGTGGCCGAAGTCGTCGATGCCGCCCTGGCCCTGTCGCGGCCGCAGGTGCGCCATCGCGCGACCCTGGGGTGGAAACCCGATCGGGATCTTCATGTCATGGCCCATCGGACCAAGTTGATCCAGGTGGTGGTCAACCTGGTGGTCAACGCCAGTCAGTCCTTCAGCGACAACCGCGCCAGCGCCAATGAAATCGAGATTCGAGCGTACGGCGAGAACGGGGAGATCGTCCTGGAGGTCACCGACAACGGCAAGGGGATGGATGAGACCACCCGTTTGCGGGCGATGGAGCCTTTCTTCACCACCAAGGAACCTGGACAGGGCACCGGTCTCGGTCTGTTTCTGTGCAACTCGATCGTCGAATCCCTGGGCGGCAGGCTGCACATCGAGAGCCAAGTGGACAAGGGAACCAAGGTCACGGTTCACCTGCCCGCGGCCCTGGTGGCTGCAAAGGCCGAAGTGAGCCCGAGCCTGCCCAGGCCGATGACCGCGAACACCGTGCCCCCGCTTCGGGTTCTGGTGATCGACGACGAGCCCGAGATTCGGCGTGCTCTGGAGCGCATTCTTCGTGGCAAGCACAAGGTCACCTCGTGTGACAATGGAGCCGAGGCGTTGGAACGCCTGATCGCGGGAGAGCGATTCGACGTGATCCTTTGCGACCTGCTCATGCCCGAGATGACGGGCATCGAGCTGTTCGAGGAGATCCAACAGCACTTCCGCAGTCAGGCCGAACGCATGGTCTTCATGACCGGCGGAGCGACCAGCCAAAGCTCGCGTCAGTTCATCGAAAACCACAGCGCACGCGTGGTCCACAAGCCCTTCCACCCCGCCGAGATCGAGGCCGCCGTGCTGGCGCATGCCGAGCTGCCCTCTACCACGCCCGGGCCGATCCTCCTGTCCAGGTCGTGACGCGAGGATGGGCGAGGAGTTGATCAGGGCGAGGGAGTCTGGCCCCCCTGACCGCTTTGCCCTTCCTGGGCGCTCCGCCGAGCCAGGTCGAGCCTCTGTCTGATTCCTGGGTTGCGTGGATTCAAGGCATGAGCTTTCTCGTACTCGGCCGTGGCCTCCGGATAACGACCATGGGCCATGGCCATGTTGCCGAGATTCAGGTGGGCGTTGAGCGAGCGTGGGTAGATACGGACGGCCGCCCGAAAGTGTCCGGCGGCCTCGTCCTCGCGGCCCACCTGCAACAGCACCATGCCCAGGTTGTTGTGCAGGGAAGCCACCGAGCGCGCCCGCACGCCCGCCGTGCTGGGATTCCTGGCCAGGACGGCGTCGTAGTGCTCGATGGCGCTGTCCATCTGGCCCAGGTGCGCCCAGGCCATGCCCAGCGAGATCTGGGCCTCCAGGTAGTCGGGGTTGATGGCCAGGCTCTTTTGGAACCAGGGCACGCTCGGCTCGGGGCGCCCGGCGCGCAGATGCTCGTCACCGATGCTGAAGGCGCCGAGGTAGCTATGCGGGTTCACCTGTAAGGTGCGCGTGAACAGCGATTCGGTGGAGCGCCAATAGCTGGCCTGCACAAAGGCAAGAGCGCCGAGCAGCGCAAGAAGGGCCAGCGCCACACGCGGGGCGTTCTTGTGAGCGCGCAGGCGCAACAGGAGGCCCGCGACCACCAGGCTCAACCCCAACAAGGGGACGTAAAGATAGTGGTCCGCCACGGTCGAGAACTGCTGGAAGCCAAAGGGAACCAGGCCCAGGACCGGTGCGACCGAAAGCAAGAAGAGGGACCAGCCACACAGGACAAAAGAGGACCATGGGATCTCGACACCCGACCCGGCCGCCCTCGCGCGGGGACGCACCAGCGCCTTGACCGCCAGCAGCAAGCCCGCGAGCGCCAGCACGGACGAGAGCCCCCATTGCCACCCCGGCACGTGATCGAGGACAAACTTGGGGGAACGTCCGTAGTCCACCACCAAGGGGTAGGGCCACAGCACCTTGCGCAGATAGAAAGCAAGGGCGTCCGCGGCCACCAGCAGACGCTGCCCGAGGCTGGGAAGGAAATCGAGGTTGAGATCGGGCTGCAGAGCTTTGGTCCACAGGACGAAGGGCAGCAGGAGCACGCCGGTGAGCGCGGGCATGAACACCGACTGGCGCAGGCTCTTGCCCAGCAGAATCCGGTCAATGAGGAAGAGTATGCCGGGGAACACGATGGCCGACGGCTTGGCCAACATGGCGGCGACGAAGAAGAGGGCGATCACGCCCCTGTGGCCCGCGCGGCAGTGCCAGAGCAGACCCAACAGGCCGAACATCATCGAGAGCAAGCCCTTGAGCTCCGATACCCACGCCACCGACTCGACCTGCAGGGGATGCACGGCGAACACCAGGGCCGCCAGCCACGCGGCCGTGCCCGCGCCCGGGGATGCGGGCTCTCGCCGCGCGCGCAACAGGGTGCGCATCAGCAGGAAGACCAGCGCCGCGTTGCCCAGGTGGATGGTGAGATTGAGAGCGTGGAACAACCAGGCGCTCTGCCGGGTCAGGCCACCCACCATGGCCAGCAACCACCACGCCGAGTAGGTGATCGGGATGTACAGGTTGAAGTACGGCTTGCTCCAGAGCTCCACCAGGCCGGCGAACGACGCGGGTTGCAGGCGCGGGTTGTTGAACAGATGGCTGTGGTCGTCCAGGCGGATGAAGTCCGCCAACAGCACGGGGGAAAACACCAGGGCTGTCACCGCGAGCAGCAGCGCCAGGGCGCGGCCTGTCCCGAGCGAGACGCGGGGGACCTCGGGTTGTGGCATGCGCGGAGTATACGCTTGGAAACGGGGTGCGCTCTCGGCGGGCCAAGTCCCCTCGCGTCCGTAAAGAGCGCGCGTGGCGCCCGGGCGTGCGTATTCCTTCTACTTGCGCCGCTGACGGCGAACAACCAGGCCCAACAGCGTCAACGCAAGCAACACGAAAGCCGAGCCCTGGTCGTGACCACCGATGGCGCACCCGCCCGATGAGCCGCTGGCGGTCTCGCTCGAGGTGCTGGAGCCGGAGCTGCCCGCCTGGCCCGAGGAGCTGCTGCTGGAACGCTCGCCGCCCTTGGCGTTCGCGGAGCTGCTGCTGGCGGCGCTGCTGGAGCCACCTCTGCTGCTGCTGGAACTGCTGCTGGCGCCGCCATCGGAGCCACCGCTGGAGCTGCTGCTCCGTGCAGCGGTGCCGCCGTTGGATCCGCTCTTGCCGCCCGCTTCCGTGCTGGCCTGGCTCGCGCCGCCCTGGCCCGCCGTTCCGGTCGCGGCGGTGGTGGCCGCGCCGCCCTGGACGCCGCCGCTGCTGGTGGTCTTACCGCCGCTACCACCACGACCGCCGGTGCCGCCGCCGCCGCCGCCCGCGCCCGTGGTGCCGCCCGCGCCGGTCGACCCGCCAGCCCCACCAGCACCCGAACCGCCGCCAGGAACGGCGCTGGGGCCACACGCGGCGGTCTCGGGATCCTCGCCGTCCTTCTTGTCCAAGCCGAAGTACTTGGTCATGAGGTTGGCATCGGCGGAGACCATGTGCCCGGTGTTGGCCAGGGTGAAGGTTTCGTAGACGGTGAAGCAGGAGTTCTTCCAAAACTTGTGGGTGGTACCACTCTTGGGAGTGTTCGCCTCGGTTCCTGTCGGCTCTTCGCTCAACCCGAGCAGGTTGGTCCACTCCTTGATGTCCTCGGCCACGTTCTTGAAGCTGAGGGTGTTGTCGGTTTCGCCGTGCCAGTGTTGCAGGCGCGGCCGATGCCCGGTGTAGCCCGGGAAATACGAGCGGACCAGTTCCCCCCACTGCTGCGCGGTCTTGGTGACCCTGCCACCCGCGCAATCACCGGACCATTGGCCGTCCTTGCCGGTGACATCCTGATATCCCGCGGCCCAGCAACCGCAGGGCACGCCCATGATGGACACGCCGGCCATGAAGACATCGGGATACACGCCCAGCAGCGCCTCGGTCATGATTCCGCCCGAGGAATCACCCGCCGCATAGACTCGGTTCGCGTCGGCGCTGTACTTGCTGACCACGTACTTCACCATCTGAGCGACCGCGTGCGTGTCCCCTCCGCCATCATGCTTGAGGGATCGTTTCGAGCCCGCATCCCAGCAATTCTGCCCCGTGGCTTCCGGGTAGATGATGATGAAGCCGGTGCTGTCGGCGATCTTCTCCACGGCTGACTGCGACTGATGGCTCGATGACGCCGATCCCTGGCAGTGATGGGTGTAGACCAAAATGGGAGGCTTGCTGGCCAAGCTGCTCGGCACGAAGATGTACATGTTCACGTAGCTGGGCAGCCCGGTTACGTCCTGCTGCCAGGTGGCCTGTTCGACCTTGGAATAGGTCCCGGCCATGGCAGGCGCAGTGGACGTCATCGCGACGAACAAGGAGGCCAGCGTAAGAGCGCAATACCGGTTCATGAGTACCCCTGAATTGCTGAGGTTAATGGAAGCGGAGGTTCGCCTTGGTGATTGCCCCAGACGGGCTTTTTTGTGACCTGACGGGTGTTTTTGTGACTGATTGCGGATTATGGCCAGGGCGCGAGAAAGCACAAGCCGGCCGGGCCCCGCGGCCGACCGCGTCACACAACTGACGACGAGACCTTAGGTCTTGGTCGACAAAATGGTGGCCAGGCCCACGATGGCTTGGCCAGCCTTTTCGGGCGGCGGCTCGTCCGAGCCCAGGGTGGCCACGCCCACGCCATGGCCTTCGCTCTCGAAGAGCCGGCAGGTCAGCACGGTGTGGTTGGCATCGGTGAGGCGGATGGATTCCACGTTCGTCAGAGGCAGCAGGCGTTGCGTGCGTGCCACCGTGTCCGCAGCCACGGCGGCAAAGGCCGCCAAGCCTTCTTCGACCCAGGATTCGCCGGCGCTGGCGATCAGGAATCCTTGCGTGTCGGCCAGCACCGCCGTGCGCGGGCCCGGTGCCCCCACCAGGGAATGCAGGTTGGATTCCATCGTTCCCATGGGGCTGGCAGGTGCGGGCACGTCCACCACCGCGGGCATGTCGCGGCTGATGCGGAAGCCGCAGGAATAAAGCTGGGCCTCCAGGTCCTTCTCCCGTCGACGCAGATACTCCACCTCTTCGTTCAGGGACAAGGCGTCGGCGGCCTGGGCACGCAGCGACGACATCTCGCCTTGCTCCTGCAGCAGCTCCTGCAGCCGCCGCGCCATCAGCTCGGCATCCAGGCGCAAGCGTTTGTATTCGGCGTTGAGACGGTCCAACTCTTGGCTGGCGTCCTGATTGGCCCGCAGCTCCTCGACCTGATCGCGCAGGCGGCGGTTCTCCTCCAGCACGCGGTCGAGCTCGGCCAGCTTGGCCTGGGCCGCCGCCAGCTGCACCTTGGCATCCTTGGCCTCGCCTTGTTGATCCTGTTGCGACTGTTCGGCCTGGGCGTGCTCGGCACGCAGCTCGGCCAGCTCCTGGGCCAGGCGCTCGTGGTCAGCCAAGCGCGCCTCGGCCGCGCGCAGTGACCAGCCAAGCTCTTCGGCCTGGGCGCGCGCCTTGACCAACTCGTCGTGGCTGGTGCCCGCGGCCAGGGTCAGCGTGCGATTCTGTTCGCGAAGCTGCGCCGCCTCGGTCTGTCGCTCGGTAATCTCATGCGCCAGCCTCTCCATGTCCGACTGCCAACGCGCTTGCTGAGAGCGCAGACTCTCCTCGGCCGCGCCCATCTGGTTGCGGTGTGCTTCCATCTGCTCCAGGCGAGCCAGCATCTCTGCTTGGCGCTTCTCGGCCGCCTGCAGAGCCGTCTGGATGCGGTTCTGCTCTTGCGCCGCCTGCTCCAGGGCCAGCTCCTCATGCAATTCGGCCGCGCGCGCGGCTTCTTGCGCTCGTTGCTTCTCCTGGGCCGCAACCTGCTGGATGCCGCGCAGGCGTTCGACCTCCTGGCGCAGAGCGCTCTCGCGCGCCACCACGGTCTGGCGTTCCTGTTGCAGCCGCTGGTTTTCGTTAGTCTGTTGTGCGAGCAGCGCGCGCAGCTCCTCCGTCTGCTTGTGCCAGGTCGCCTCCTGCGCCTTTCGTTCATTGGCCAGCCCGGCCAGCCGCTGGTGAAAGGCGACCGCGGCCTTTTCCTCACGCTCGAAAGCGGAGCGATTCTCATCCTCGGCCACGCGCAGGCGCTCCTGCATGGCCAGCTCGTGCTCCTTGATCTTCTCCAGCTCCGAACGCAGCAAATCGAGCTCGCGTTGGTTGGCGCTGTACTTCTCGGTGTCGCGCTTGCGCTCCTCCTCCAGCTCGGCCAGCAGCTGGTCGCGTTCACGTCCGGTGAGGGCGAACCTCTCGGTCTCGCGCTTGCGTTGTTCCAGCTCCGAGCGCAGCCGCTCTCGGTCACGCTCGCCGCTGATGAACTTCTCGGTCTCGCGCTTGCGCTCCTCCTCGCGTTGCTGTTGCTCCACCCTCACTTCCACCAGTTTCTGCTCGGCGGTCGCGCGCTGGCTACGGGCGGTCATCAACTCCGCCGCCAGTTGCTCACGCAGGACAGTGTCGGGGGGTTCGGTCTGGGGCCGCTCGTCGGCGGCCGGCAGCCCGCGACGTGGGCGCAGCAGAAGGCCGGCGAAGAAGAACGCGGCCGCCCCGACCGCGCCCATGATGATGAATAGCTCCAGCGGCGACATGGCTTCCTAATAGAGCACGATTTCCACGCGACGGTTGCGGGCTCGTGCCTGGGCGGTACTTTCGTTGTCCGCTGGCTGCTGCGAGCCAAGACCTTTGATGTCGATGCGCGCCTGCTGGATTCCCAGGTCCTGCAACCGTTTGCGCGCACGGTGTGCGCGTCTCAGGGCCAGCTCACTATTGAACTGCGCGGGCCCGGATTCGTCAGTGTGTCCCTCAAGCCTGACGCGCAGGCTGGCGTCCTCCTTCATCATGGCCGCCACCTTGGCCAAGACCTCTTCGGCTTTGGGGGACAACCAGGCCGTGCTGCGCAGGAAGAGCAAGGGAGGAAACGAGGCCGCAGCCCGCACGGGCGGCGCGACCGGGGCCGCGGGCTCGGGCGGGGCAACGGGCGGCGCGACCG
>CAZHUY010000187.1:0-12319 GCA_964535465.1 uncultured Myxococcales bacterium | reverse complement strand
CCCTGGGCGGGCGCAACATCCTGACCGGCCCGGAGATCGAGCCGGCCAATTACGGGTCGACGTTCTGGTCCAGCCCGCAGAGCGACTGGGGCTGGCCGCCCCCGCCCGAGATCGATAGCGCGCCTTACCGCGCCAAGATCGATGGCGCCACGCTGGTTCTGTCGGGCGCGCCTGCCCCGGCCCTGGGATTTGGCGTGGACAAGACCTTCAGCGCCGACCGCCAGACTGGCATGGTGACGGTCAGGTACACGCTGAGGAACCAGGGCAGCCAGGTACGCCAGGCCGCGCCCTGGGAGATCTCACGCGTGGCCGCGGGTGGGCTGACCTTCTTCCCCATGGGCGAGGGTGAGCCCCGCAAGGGCATGCAGGATCTGCTGAAGCCGGTGGTGCGGGACGGCGTGGCCTGGTTCGCCTACGACGCCGCCACCATCACGGCCGATCAGAAACTCTTCGCCGATGGCCGGGAGGGCTGGATCGCGCATGTCGATGGCGATCTCCTGCTGGTGAAATCCTTCGACGACAGCGCGCCCGCCCAGGCCGCGCCCGGCGAGGGTGAGATCGAGATCTACGCCAATGCCGCGCACACCTATGTCGAGGTGGAGAACCAGGGCGCCTTCGTCACGCTCAAGCCGGGTGAGGCCAGCTCCTGGACGGTGCGTTGGGCGCTGCGCAGGCTGGACCTGGGGACGACGCCGGCGAAGGTTGGCAGCCAAGGGTTGTTGGGGCTGGTACGCGGGTTGGTGAAATAGCCGGGGTCGTGGCGAGGGGATCCCTCGGTCACGACCGCTACCCCTCCAGGCCATTCGATCGCGCCCCTTCTTCCCTTCGGGTCCTCAGGCCATCGGCCGATGGTTTACCTAGGAGACCACCTGATGACGCGTGTGGACTGCGCGAGACTGTACGAGAATAGGTCTTCTTTTCCGATCCTTCGCTATGATGAGCCTCATCCAGGTGATCGTATTCCAGCTTCTCGCCGCCTGAGGCCGAGGCGCGCGGGGACAGGAGACAGACATGGGCGATAAAAATCGCAGAGGGGTCGACATCTTGCAGAGACACCGTTGCCAGGTCGCTGCGCCGGGGCGCACTGGCCGCGGCTGTCCCCTCCGCGGTGGACTCTTGCTCGTGCGCGCACGGGCTCATGAGACAGAGCTGGCCATGTCAAATGGGCTCACCGACCTTCCCATGAAGGAATCTGTACGTGCCCAAGCCCGGTAGTCATCTTGCCGAAGGAAGGGAGTACTTCGGGAGAGTCACGGTCCGCTGCTGATAGGGCTCTGGCGGAATGAACAAGTCACCCAAGCCACGCACGACGCCTCGCGGATTTCGTCGCGCCATGAGGGGCTTGATCGTCCTCATGTTCTGGCTATGGACGTGCGGGGTGGCCGTTGCAGACCAGGCCAAGCTCGCGAGCCCAAACGGAGTCAAGGCCGCCTTCCTGCGCAACTTCGCGCATTACGTGAAGTGGCCGGCCGCCGCTTTCGAGAGCGCCGGTTCTCCCTGGCGCATCGGCGTGGTGGGGGACGACCCTCTGGGCGAGGTCCTGGAATCCGCGCTCAGGGGACGATCCGAACAGGGTCGCAGGTTCGAGATTCATAGCGCGGATTCGCTGGCCGAGTTGCCGCCCTGCCACATCGTGGTGGTCGCCCTCGAGGACTCCCGCAAGCGTCGCGCTGCTCTGCTCGAGCTGAGGGACAAGCCGGTGCTCACCGTGGCAGATGCCGCGGAGACCCTCAGGGAGGGAGGAATCATTCGCTTCGAGCTCAGCGACCGGATCAGGATGAGCGTGAATCTCGATCAGGCTCGCGCCGCCTCCTTGAGCATCCCGACGGAAATGCTGGAGGTGTCCAGCGAGGTCCTGGAACACGGTGTGTTGCGGAGGATGAGATGAAGATGTTCAGGAACCTGAACATTCGCAACAAGCTCGCCCTCGTGTTGTGGGGGGCGGCGCTGCTCGCCTTCGCCGTGGCGGGGGGAGGGCTGATGCTCTTCGACAGACTGACCCTCGAAGGACGCGTCAGCCAGGCCATGGAGCCCTACGCGCAGCTGGTCTCGGTTGGCGCGGAGGCGGCGGTCGCCTTCGAGGACTCGGTCCGCGCCCAGGCCATTTTGGATACCCTGCGCGCCAATCCGCAGATCATCGAGGCCGCCATCCTTCTGGAGGATGGCCGCACCCTGGCCAGCTACAGTCCCTCGTCCCCCGCGAAACCCGTTCATCCTCGGGCCGACGTCAACGGCGTTCACCTGCGTGACCACACCGCCCAGTTTGTCCATGGGCTGCAACGACGAGGGAAGCTGTCTCTCACCATGGACCTGGATCAGTTCACCAGTCAGACACGCCTGCTGCGATGGATGGCCGGCGTGGCCCTGCTGGTGTTGCTGGTGATCACCCTGGGCCAGATTGCGGTTCTGCAACGCACCATCATCCGCCCCATCGCGACCCTGGCCGAGGCGGCCGAGCGGGTCCGCAGTCAGGGCGATTACAGCCTCAGCCTCAGCGTCACCGGCACCGATGAAGTGGCCCGGCTGGGCCGCAGCCTCGACGCGATGATGGTCGCCATTCGAGAGCGGGAAAGCGATCTCCGCCGCTTGACCCTCTTCCAACGCACGCTTCTCGACAACGCCGCCTACGCCATCGTCTCCACCACGCCCGCCGGGATCGTCAGCAGCTTCAATCCGGCCGCCGAGCGTCTGTTGGGATATGCGGCGGGCGAGATGGTGGGCAAAGGCCGCCTGGCGGAATGGCCCGATCCGGAAGAGGTGCAGCAACGGGCGCGTCAGTTGTCGCAAGACCTGGGCGAGGCCGTTGCCCCGGACTTTGCCGCCTTGACCAGCCTCGCCCTTCGCAACCAGCCCGATGAGCACGAGTGGACCTTCACCCGTAAGGATGGGACGCGCGTACCGGTTCTGCTCTCCGTGACCGCGGTTCGCGACGAGAACGGCGCGGTGACGGGATTCGTCGGCATCATCAACGACCTCACCGAGCGCCGGCAGATGGAAAGACAATCCCTGCGGGCCCAGCGGATGGAGGCCGTCGGCACGTTGGCCAGCGGTGTCGCCCACGATCTGAACAACATCCTCTCCCCCATTTTGATGGGGGCCGAGGTCCTCAAGGTAGGCCAAGTCCGCAGCGAGGATTTGGAAGTCCTTGCCATGATTGAGAGCAGCGCCCAGCGTGGCGCCAGCATCGTTCGTCAATTGCTCCTCTTCGGACGCGGCGGCGAAGGCACGCGCCTGCATGTTCAGCCGAGACATCTGCTCGGGGAAATGGCGAAGATCATGCGCGAGACGTTTCCGCGCAATATCGAGATCACGGACGCTTTCGAGGGTGAGCTGTCCACCGTGAGGGCCGACGCCACGCACCTGCACCAGGTCTTGATGAATTTGTGTGTGAACGCGCGCGACGCCATGCCCAAGGGAGGCACGCTGACCCTGGGTGCGCGCAATGTGACTCTCGACGAAGGCGACGCGAAGCTCGACCCCAACGCGAAGCCCGGACCCTACGTGGTGATGACCGTCGCAGATACCGGTCATGGCATCAGCCAGGAGATCCTGGACCGCATTTTCGATCCTTTCTATACGACCAAAGCGGTTGGCAAGGGTTCAGGCCTCGGCCTCTCCACCGTGCTCGCCATCGCGCACAAGCAGGGTGGATTCGTGCGTGTCGATACCGAGGTGGGGAAAGGCAGCGTGTTCTCGGTCTTCCTGCCCGCGAGCCTGAGCGATACTCCTGTTCCCGCCCAGGCGTCGCCTTCCCCCGTCCAAGCGGGAAACGGGGAGCTGATCCTCCTGGTGGATGACGAAGCCGCCATTCGCGCGGCCACCGGTCTTCTGCTCGAGAAGAACCGCTACCGGATCCTCTCGGCCGCCAACGGCCAGGAAGCCATGGATTTGTATCGACAGCATCGTCATGACATACGGCTCGTGATTACCGACCTCATGATGCCGGTGATGGACGGATTCGAGCTGGTCCGCGCCCTCAGAGCGCTGGAACCGGATGTCAGGATCATCGCCGCCAGTGGCCTTGGTGCCGAAGTCGACCGGACGGAACTCGGGGCGCTGGGGGTGACCGAGATCCTGGCGAAACCGATCCCGGTTGAGACACTGCTGACCGCGGTCCGCGCACAGCTTTGCAGTTGAAGCCGGATTCCTCTCGCCGCCTTCATGCGGCTGACGGATAATCCTGGGCGCCCACGGGAGCCTGAATGACGAATCCACGTGCCCACAGCCTGGCGCTCTTCTTGGCCATCGCGGCCGCCGGCTGCGCCGCTGACAAGGCCAACGTGGCCGGTGAGGACGACGCTCGAGCCACGGTGACCATTCGTCCGTCCGCCGTGACCCTGGCGCCGGGAGAGAGCGCCGAATTCTCCGTGTTGGTCAACGGAGCGGTCACTTCGATTCTTTGGTCGGTGGTGGAGGCCTCGGGGGGCACGGTCAGCCAAGACGGGGTGTACACGGCCCCTGCCCGGCCAGGCGTGTACCACGTCGTGGCCGTGGTCATCGATCAGAGTCACACCGCGAGGTCTGCCACCGCCGAGGTCACGGTCACCCACCGCGCCAGAGGATCGAGGGATGGAGGTTCCAGCGATCGCTCCAGAGATGGAGCGGGTTCTAGGGACGGAGGTTCCAGGGACGTGAGGATTTTGGACGGCAGCACCAGGGATCTCGGGACCCAGGATGGAAGTTCCAGGGACGGGTCACAGGACACGACCAGGGATCTCGAAGCCCAGGAAACCGGTGAGGGTTCGGGCTGAAGGCCTGCCCTGACCAGCCTTCAGGGAGTTCGTCGGATCAGCTTCTCCACGACCAGCTTCACCCCATGGGTGAGCGGACTCTCATCCGCTGCCCTTCGTCCCGTGACCTCGGCCACCGCGACCAGGACCTTGTCATCGCTCGTGGGAATCTCGTGAGAAAGCTCGGCGAGCATGCGGACGGCCCCCATGGTGGACGCGCCGGTGGCCCCCAGGCAGGACACGCGCACGTGGCCCTTGGGGTGCTCCTGCGCGACCACCAGACCGTAGCTCTTGTTGGCATCGCCGATCCACACGCTCTCCCCGGCAAAGCGCACGCCCCGATGCTTTTGTTTGGGTTCGTGTTTGATGAAGGGCGAGGCGGGCCGCGGGGCATCCGGGAAGACCAGGGCCACCGGGGGCTGGTCCCAAGCGGACAGCATTTCGCGCAGCAGAACGTCCGCGAAGGGGTTGCTGATCGGAGCCCCGAAGGACAGCCAGGCCGTGGCCCGCGAAGAGCCACCGGTGGGCATCGGCGGGGACTTCTTTCCATTGACCAGGGAGGTCTTGGTGTTGAAGACCTGCGGAGGAAGCTGAGCGGACGTCCTCGACTGCGTGAGCATTTCCTGCAGAACCATGGCCGCCTTGAAGTCGTGCAGACTGACGTGCTCGATACCGTTTCGGTTGCGCGAGCCGAGCAAGAAACAGATGTCGCTGCAGCGAACGAGAGACTGGAACACCGTGGGCTTGGCGGAGATGAGGCCCAGGATGCCTCCCCTTCCCTCGGCGTGCAGGAACCTGTCCAGCAGATCGATCTCGGACAGGGCCATGGTGGCGCCCGCGTGACCGCTGCGCAGGGCCTTGACCCGCCTGCGGTCCATTCTGAGGATGCGCGCCAGGTTGACATCCGAGGTCTCCTGCGCGAGCCGTCCGAGCACTTCAGCCAGCCGTGCGCCGAACCAAGAGGTCGTGGCCATGGGGATCGTATAGCGCGAGGGCCATGAGCTTGGCCACCTCGGTTGTGCAAATAGCGCCCTTCCCCGACCCATCCCCCCGCCTTCCAGGGGGAAGGGCGCTGTCTTGCCGCCAACCCACAATCCGTAAGCTAGGAATCAAGAGAAGCTAAGCAAACCAAGAGACAGGCGTCTCTTAGGCCACATCGACCAAACCAGCAATCTGCAAAGCGTGCTCGAACGAATGTACATAAAATGTACAGCGGCTCGCGGCCGATTCCGTTCAGGAGCGTGGCGGTGTCTTGCGGGCCGTCTCGACGATCGGCCTCGCCACCACTTGGCTCAGCATGAGCAGCAGTTGCGGGGTGGCGAGCGGCTTGGGCAGGAAACCGGACAATCGAGTTTGCAGATCGTCGCTGGCGTTCCACTCTCCGGTGTAGCCGCTGATGACGATGATCTTCAAGGTGGGATTCTGCTGCAGCATCTGGAGCGCGCATTCACGGCCCCCCATGTTGGGCATCAGCCAATCCAGCAGCACCACGTCGATCCCCGTGGGTCGCGAGGCAAACACACGCAAGGCATCCTGGCCGTCGACCGCGGTCAACACGTCATAACCCTGTCGGCGCAGCAACGACGCCAGCGTGGTGCGGATGGCGGGCTCGTCGTCCACCAGGAGCACGGTGGTCCCCGCTCGTGGTGGGGGCGGCACCACCGCCTCCGGCTGGGTCTTGGGCAGCTGCGCCTCGTCCACCACGGGCAGCAGGATGGTGAACACCGTTCCTTGCCCCACCTGCGATTGTACGCCGATGTGACCGCGATGCTGTTTCACCACGCCATGGACGCTGGCCAGGCCCAGGCCGGTGCCCCGCCCCATCTTCTTGGTGGTGAAGAACGGCTCGAACAGGTGTAGCTGCGTCTCTGGCGGCATGCCCACGCCGGTGTCCGCCACCCGAACGCGGATGGCGCGACCTTCGGGCAGCTCCGGGTCGCCGGCGACCCCCTCGCAGCCCGGCGACCAGTCCTCGGTGGTGAAGGTGAGCGTGCCTCCGTCGGGCATGGCGTCGCGCGCGTTCACCCCCAGGTTGAGCAGCGCGCTCTCCCACTGGCCGCAACCGCCCAGGACGGATGTGTGGCGCGCCTTGAGGTCCAGCACCACCTCGATGTGTTTGCCCAGCGAGTGGCGCAGCAGCTCCACGGTGCGCCGCAGGCTCTCGTGCACATCGAACACCACCATGTCCAGCGGCGACCGTCGCGCGAAGGCCAGCATCTGTCGCGTGAGCCCCGAGGCCCGTGTCACCACCCCGCGGATGGCGTCGAGATTCTCCGCGTACTCGGGATCATCGTCCTGGTGCCCGTCCAGGAGCTCCAAGGTGCACTGGATGGCCGTCAGGATGTTGTTGAAGTCGTGCGCGATGCCGCCGGCCAACTGTCCCAGCGCCACCATCTTGCGCTCTTGTTGCTCGCGCACCTCGGTCTCGAGCGCGGCGTGTTCCTTCTCGGCGGCCTCCAGCTCGGTGAGATCGCGAAGCAGGATCAGGTAACCCACCACCAGGCCCGATTCCACCAGCTCGTCTTCCGACAGCAGGACCACCCGTGTCCCGCGCTGATGGGGCAGACGGATCTTGAGGCCGTGGTGTCGCTGTCCCGCCCTGTAGGGTGGAGGAAACAAGGGCTCGGGGCGCGTGCCCTTGGCGTGCGTGGGCCCCAGCAGCTCGGTGGCCGCCGGGTTGAGATCGGCGATGCGCCTCTCCGCGTCCAGGATCACGACACCATCGCTGGCCTGCGAAAACAGACCGGACGTCACATGATGCAGACCCACCGACAGAAACCGGTAGCGCAGAACAGCCGCGGTCACGAACAAGGACTGCACCCCCGCGATGGTGGAACCGAGAGGAACGGTCTCCACTCGAAGGAGGGTGATGAGAACCACATTGATCAGGATCGCCCCCGCCAGGCTGATGGTGATGCCAGCGGCGAAGAGCTTGAGCTGCTTGTGTTGCACCCCGGTCGAATGACGGACAGCCTGGATCGCCCACACGATGGAAAGCGTCGACGGAAGCAAGAGGCACAGAACGACCACCGGTGAGAACAGCCAGCCCGATCCACCGAGAAATCCCCACTCCAAACGCTGCGAGCCCGAGACGATCCAGTCGGTGGAGAGAGCCAGGACAGACGCCACGGCCGCACACGCGGCCAGCCCGCGGAACAACCGATCGCGTCTCCGGTTGGTCACCTCGTAGACCACGTTCAGCACTAAGGTCGGGGCCAGGATCCAGCTGGGAGCCGAGGCGCGCAGCCACACGGTCGCCCAGGTCTCGTGGGTCACGAGGCCCCAGCAGATGGCGTCGGCCAGAGCCCACGCGCAGCACGCGGTCAGCAAGCCCACGTAAGCCCGGGCTGTGCGCCCCCACCACCGGCCCATCGCACCCCAAACGTAGGCCAGCAGAAACAGGTTCACCAGGAACGAGCACAGCGGCAACAAGGCATAGGCATTCATTCGCTGTACACCAACACTCGCCCCAGCATAGCCAACCCATCCGTGGCGCACAACGCTCCTGCGCCGTGGCAGATGGGCCGGACACCCGAGAGGTGTTGCCAAGTCGACCTCTCCCGGTCCCTCAGGCCGTGCGCGGAGCGAGCGCTCGTGATTGCCCCGCACGCGCGGACCGCGAGGAGTACACTTCGCGGAACTTCATGCCCAAGATCCAGGTCGGCCACGCCCTCATTCACTACCATCGCACGGGGCAAGGTGAGCCGCTGCTCTTGATTCAGGGGTTGGGCGGCGATCTGCACAACTGGAAGAACGCGCTGCCGCCCTTGCAGGAGAGGCACCGTGTGATCGCGTTCGATAACCGTGGCGTCGGGTTGACCGAGGCACCTGGCGGCAGCTTCACCATGGAGACCATGGCGGACGACGCGGCGGGGTTGCTGGAGGCGCTGGACATTCCGGCCGCCCACGTCGTGGGCTGGTCCATGGGGGGCAACGTGGCGCAAGAGCTGGCGCTGCGCCACCCGGGGCGCGTGGCCACGCTGGTGCTCATGTCGAGCTACGCGCGCCCACCGGCCCGCTCGCGCTTCGCCCTGGATGCCATGATCCGCGGCTTGCGCGAAGGCGCCAGCCCGGGCACCGCCATGATGATGATGCGCGCTTGGTGCTCCACGGAAGCCGCCTTTGTCGATGAGACCGTGCCGCGCGTGCCGGTGGTCAGCAAGGGACCCCATGGCGTGGAGGGTTTCGCCCACCAGAAGAAGGCGTTGGACGGTTTCGACAGCCGCAAGCGCCTGAAGGGCCTGCGTGTGCCCACCCTCGTGATCCACGGCAGCGACGACATCATGGTTCCGCCCGACTTCGCCACCGAGCTGGCCGCCAGCATCGCGGGCGCGCGCCTGCACTGGATCAAGGCCGCCGGCCACTTTCTACCGCCCAAGGGCTGGGTCGAGCCGGTGCTGGCCTTCATCGCCAAGTACCCCATCAGCGGATCATGAACTGTCGTCCCGGCTGCGCCGCTTGTTGTATCGCGCCCTCCATCACCTCGCCCATGCCGGGGCTGCCGCAAGGCAAACCCGCGGGCGAAAAATGCCCGCACCTGGATTCCGAGCTGCGCTGCCGCTTGTTTGGTCATTCCGACCGTCCCGCCGTGTGCAGCAGTCTGCGCCCCAACCCCGAGATGTGTGGCCCCGACGCTCGACACGCCATGGATTACTTGGATCGCCTGGAACACGCCACGCGGCCGCGCTGACTCCCGGCCGTGGCCACCGACTGGCGCCTGCTCCCCAGTGGCGAATCCGGTCCGGCTAGAGCCCGCGCAAGAACTCCAGCACGTCCCTTCTTGCCGCCTCCGTCCATTGCGTCCCGAACTCGTGCCCCAGGTTGCGATTTCCCGGTAGCCGCGTGTCGTACTCGTGTGTCCCGGCGCCGCTGCCCAGGGTGAATCGCTTGGGCCGCTGCTCGGACGGCCGCAGCAGATCCTCCAGCGTCGGGACCGAGCCGTTGTGAAGGTACGGGGCCGACGTCACTAGCGCCACCAGCGGCGGGGTGCGCACCCACGGGCCGGCGATTTGTACGCTCTCCACCGGGCGTTTGCGCAGCACGCTCGTGATCTTGCCGATGCCCATGCGCACGTTCTTGTCAGCCAGCTTGCGCCGATCCACCTCGTAGCCGAACAGGCTGTCGGTGCCGATGCCGCCCGCCTTCAGATCGTCACCTTCGTCGCCTTGAGCCCGGCCGTCGCCATCGGCGTCGAAGGGCAGGATCAGGCAGCTCGTGTAGGGGATGGGCTCGGCCAGGACGGGGTGCTCTTTGTGGCACCCGCCGCAGCTTTTCCTCTCTTGCTCGGCGCTGCTGTCGGTGCGCGACAGGCCGTACTCGTCGAAGATGGACACGATCTCGGGAGCGCTCCGCAGGCCCAGCTTGGCCAGCACGCCGGTAGGCGGGTGCGCGCGGTGACAGTCGGTGCAGCGGGGGATCTTCAATCCCTCCTTGGGGATCGCTTGGCGCGTGCTCAGCGTGCTGGCGGAATGGCAGGTCACACAGCGCACGGGGATGCGTGCGTTCATGGCCTGGGTTTCGTCGATGGGGGCCAGCAGGGGCGCCTTCACCTCGCTGTCTCGATAGACGCGCGGCACGTCCACCAGGATCTGTTGGTTGATGATCTCCCCGGCAGGAGCGTCGAAGAACAGGCGACGACCGCGCTCGACCGCGGCGGCATCCAGCGTCGGTTTTTTCACCTCCTCGAGCCGGGTTTCATAGAGCAGCTTGCGAACCGCGGTGGCCTCGTAGGCCTGGCGCAGGCCGCGCACCATGTCGGGCGGCGCCGGCACGTCGTGGTTCATCACCCGTACGTACATGATCCCGACGAAGGAATCAGCCTGCAGTCCGATGGCGCCCATGCTGCGCGTGTCGAGCACCATGGCGCGGTTGATGAGAGCCTGGTCGCCCTCGAAGCCGGTGGGCAGCTCGATGCCCAGCTCGGTCATGGCTTGGGCGCGGCTCTCTTGCGTGCGTTGGGCGTAGCGGCCCAGCCAGTCGGGCGTCCGCGTGGGATAGGTGGCGGCCCAGTTGATGACGGACAGGGCGCGCACGCCGAGCGCCACGGGGGTGCTCTTGGGGTTGAACACGCCTTCGGCGCCGGTACGCATGGTGCCGGCGTCGTTGTAGCGCCGCGAGTGCAAACCGGGGACGGTCATGTCCAGGCCGAACTCGTTGGTCAGATCCGCGCGCCCCGGTCCGGCCAGCAAGAGCGTGGCGAGCGTCTGCTGGGCCTCGGGCAATTTGACGGCCTTGCGGTATTCGGCCACCGTCACCCGACCGTCGCGATTGAGATCCAGGGCCACGGATTCGGGCAGGCGCATGCGGCGCCGGATGGCCCCTTCGCTGTCGGGGAGGCCGTCCTGATCCATGTCGATGATGTGCTTGGGATCCAGGAACGACGACGTGGCGAGCAGCAGGCCGTAATCCAGGCGCGCGCTGGGCAGGCCGAGAACGGTCTGCCCGTCCACGGGGTTGCGGCCGCTGTGGCAAAACCAGCAGGTCATGGCGATGTCGCCGGTGGGCTTGCCGGTTTCCGGATCCAGGGCGTCGCGCAGGCCCGAAAAGCCCGTGCTGGCCGAGGTGTAGCCGAGCGTCCCGGCGGGTTGGTCGGGATCGGCGGCCAGACCGAACACCTCGGGATTGCCGAAGATCCCGCCGCGCAGCGAGACGTGACGCGTAACCTGCGCGTCCACCGTGCCGTCCTGGTCCAAGTCCACCGGCACTCGATCCAGGTGGATCTCGATGTCGCGCGTCCAGGCCAGGTCGGCCAGGCGCGACCAGTAATGCCCGTTGGTACTGACCAGGCGCGACCCGGGCTGCGTCCAATCCTCCCATTCATAGGTGCCGATGCTCTCGATGGCTTGTTGACGGGTGGACGCGGCCAGGGCGGCCGGGGACAGGCTGGGCGCCATCACGCCGGGTACGAATTCGGGACGCAGCGGCTCCAGTTTACGCGCCGGCCTGTCGATGGGCGGAGGCAAATCCGGCTTGCGAGCGCATCCCGCGCCTGCGGCCAGCATGAGGCACACGCGCGAAAACGAAAGGATGCAGCGACTCGCGAACGCGAAGCTCAAGGCCTGCCCACGATACCCGCTTCCGGGAGGTTAAGGAAAGCGAACTTCCCCGGTCCACATTCAGGGTTCTCCGACGCTGAAAACTTTGGATTTGCCTCTCGGTTTGCGCTAAACGCGCATGCGCCTTTTCCTCAGACAGACGGTCCCCCCATGACACAAGAAACCGCCAAAGTAGATTTGGGTCCGCTCAACGAGCTGCTCGCAAGCTGGCCTGACCTCACGCCCCGCAACCTGATCGCGGTCCTGCAGAAGACGCAGGATCTCTATGGGTACTTGCCCATGGAAGCGCTCGACACCATCGCCGATACCATGCGCATCTCCGAGGCGCGCGTGTACGGCGTGGCCACCTTCTACTCGCAGTTCCGGCTGGAGCCGCGCGGCGAGCACGTGATTCAGGTGTGCAACGGCACCGCCTGCAACGTGAAGGGCTCCGAGGATCTGCTGGGCGAGCTGATGGCCGTGCTGGGCATTCACGCCGACGAGACCACGCCCGACGGCAAGGTCACCCTGGAGAAGGTCAATTGCGTGGGGGCC